>CAYJAS010000007.1:14269-29775 GCA_964367895.1 uncultured Oscillospiraceae bacterium
TGTGCCGGTTTTACCTTTAGCACAATCTAAGGTGTGGTAGAATGGGTGCAGTTTGGTGCACGGGCGAAAGTGACAGTGCTTTGGCACGGCGCTTGTGCACGTGTGCCGAAATGTGCCATTATAACACACCGGAAGGGAGAGTAAGATGGCTATTCCGCAAAATTTCATAGACGACCTGATCTATCGTGCCGATATTGTTGATATTGTTTCACGATATGTTCGTCTGAACTTAAAGGGCGGAAGCTATTGGGGACTTTGCCCGTTTCACAATGAAAAATCTCCTTCTTTTCATGCCCATCCTTCACGCCAGATTTTCAAGTGCTTTGGCTGTGGCGAGGGTGGAAATGCACTTCATTTTATTATGAAGATTGAAAACTTTACTTATGTTGAGGCAATTCATCATTTGGCCGATCTTATGGGTGTGACCGTGCCGGATGACGGCAGTTCTGCCGCTTCTGAGGAGTTTCGTGCTCGGCGTGAGCGTATTTTGGCACTTAACACCGATGCCGCACGATATTTTCACTCCACATTGTGCTCTCCCGCCGGAGCCGATGCGATGGCATATTTGACCGACAGGGGTATGAGCATGGGTACAATTCGCCGTTTCGGCATCGGATATGCCGACCAAAGTTGGGATGGTTTGTGCAATGCCATGCTTGAAAAGGGCTATGCCGAATCCGAGCTTGAAAGCGCCGGCCTCGCTCGGCGGGGCAAGTCGGGAGGACTTTATTGTGTATTCCGACAGCGAATTATGTTTCCATTCATCGACACACGTGGAGCTGTCGTCGCCTTCGGCGGACGTGTCACTCCGGGCAGTGACGATGAACGAAAATACATCAACAGTCCGGAAACGCCGGCCTATAACAAAAGCCGATTTTTATACGGACTGAACTTTGCCAAAAAGAGCAAGGCCGGCTCATTCATTCTGTGCGAGGGCAATGTCGATGTTGTCGCTCTGCACCAAGCCGGGTTTGACGGTGCTGTCGCTTCGTGCGGTACGGCACTGACCCCCGATCAGGCAAAACTGCTTTCACGCTACGGTAAAGAGGTTATCATCTGTTACGATGCCGACTCGGCAGGCAGAGCGGCCACCCAAAAGGCTATAGATGTTCTCGGTTCTGCCTCGATTAAGGTGCGTGTGCTTACACTTCCGCCCCCTCGTGATGAAAGCGGCAGGCTATTGCTTGACAGTGAGGGAAATCCAAAAAAGACCGACCCCGACGAGTTTATAAAGCGCATGGGTGCGCCTGCATTTGCAGAACTTGTCGCAAAACCGCAGACCGACGGTCAGTATCGTCTTGATGAAATCGGGGCAAAATATGATTTGACTTTACAGGAACAGCGAATTTCCTATTTAAAAGAAACGGCGACCTATCTGTCCACTTTGCAAAGCGAGGTTGAGCGTGAAATCTTCGCCCACACGGCCGCCTCTGCCGCCGGCATCTCTCCTGACAGCATGATGACCGAAATCAAGCGACAAATGGCACAGCGACGCAGAAATACCGGCAAAAAAGTGCAGTCAGATGCACTAAAGCCCATTCAAAATGCCCAACCAAAGGAACGCACGTTGCGATACGAAAACCCCTCCTCTGCGATAGCCGAACAACGGCTTATCGCCTTGGTATGCTCGGACGAGGCACTGCTTAATTCCTCGCTGGCGCGACTTTCTGCCGATCGATTTTCGGCACCGCTTCTGGCAAGGCTATATAGCCTGCTCGCAGGGCATGCGCAGCGTGGCATTGCACCGTCTGCGGCGGCACTTTTTTCCTCTCTTGATGAAGCTGAAACCAGGCTTCTATCGGGCATTTTGGCTTCTGAGCCACCTTCACGGGACGCGGCCAAAGAGGTCAACGATTGTATAGATAAAATTAATTTTGAATATGAAAAAAGGCACGGCGACCCAAGTGATATTTTGCGGTTGGCGGCCGAAAGGAAACGGGATGGAGGAGCATGACATGGAAGACAACATTATTGAAAAACTGACAGAGGGTTTAGCGGAAAAATTGGGTGACAACTTGGTTGAAAATCTGCCCGAGGGCTTTGTGCGCACACTTGGTGATAATCTGGACGATGAACAACGTCCGATGACCAAACAACAGCTTATGGACGAGCTTTTGGAGCTTGGAAAAAAGCAAGGCAAGATAACCATGAAGGAATACAATGCCGTTATTGACGAGCTTGAACTGGACAGTGAACAGCAGGATAGGTTTTTTGAGGCGCTTGAAAAATTGGGCATTGAGTTTTCAACAGAGGAAGATCCGCTTGCCGATGTTTCAATCATCGAGCCGGACGATTTAAGCGACCCGGAGGAAATTCCCGAGGCTGAAATTGCCGATCCGTCGGTGCTGGCCGAAGGCCTTGCCATAGACGATCCGGTGCGCATGTATCTAAAGGAGATCGGAAAGGTCGATTTGCTGTCACCCGACGATGAAATTGAGCTTGCAAAGCGTATGCTTGATGGCGATGAGCGAGCCAAAAAACGCCTTGCAGAGGCTAATTTGCGCCTTGTTGTATCGATAGCCAAGCGCTATGTCGGGCGTGGGATGCTGTTTTTGGACCTCATTCAAGAGGGTAATTTGGGACTTATCAAGGCGGTTGAAAAGTTTGATTATACAAAAGGATACAAATTTTCTACCTATGCCACCTGGTGGATCAGACAGGCGATAACCAGAGCTATAGCCGATCAGGCGAGAACAATTCGCATACCGGTGCACATGGTTGAAACCATCAACAAGGTAATCAGAGTGTCCCGCCAACTGCTTCAGGAGCTGGGTCACGACCCAAGCCCGGAGGAAATTGCCAAAGAGATGAATATGCCGGTGCAAAAGGTGCGTGAGATACTCAAAATTGCTCAGGAGCCGGTCAGCCTTGAAACCCCGATAGGCGAGGAGGAGGACAGCCATCTCGGTGACTTTATCCCGGACGATGACGCTCCCGAACCGGCAGAGGTTGCCTCTTTCACCTTGCTCAAGGAACAGCTTGTTGACGTTCTCGGCACGCTGACACCGAGAGAGGAAAAGGTATTGCGCCTTCGTTTTGGCATTGAGGACGGTCGCACACGCACCCTTGAAGAAGTGGGCAAGGAGTTCAATGTTACCCGTGAGCGCATAAGGCAGATTGAGGCAAAGGCACTGCGCAAGCTTCGTCATCCCAGCCGCAGCAAAAAACTCAAAGACTTTTTGAATTAGGAGTAACTCGCTTTATGCACAGTGATAGACGCAACAAGGGATTCACTTTGGTGGAGCTTATAATTGTCATCGCCGTTATTGCTATTTTAGCGGCAGTGCTTGCCCCACGCTATATCCAATATGTAGAGCGTGCTCGGCAGAGCAACGATTTGCAGGTTGCCACACAGCTTTTGAGGGCGGCCACACTTGCCGTTTCCGACCCGAAGAACAAAGTCCCTGCCAATACCGAGGTGTATTTTGTTTGGGAGACCGACGATTTTGACTCGGGCATTGCGGGACGCTTGTATGTTGACACGACCTACAATATGGAAACGGCCGGAAATCTTGAAAATGATGACGCTCATGAGTTTGAGCGCACTTTGACCGAGGACATCGGCTTTATCATGTCGAGCGTCACCGGCAGTGGCGAGGACGATGCATGGGGCCCCGGGCGTTCATATTACGACATCGGCGACCCGGAATCGTCCGCCGCTCGTGAAGATGATTTTAAGTTTTCCATAAACTCCTCCACCGGCGATATACTTTATTTTGCCGATAAATATTCCCGAACCCCGGTTGTGCCCGGTGTCACTGAATATGCATGGATTGATGTTATAGGTGTCGAGCACTAAAAGCGCTGCAAAATTAAGCTGTAAAAGATTATTAAAGGCTACTGCATTTATGCAGTAGCCTTTTGTTGCCCTATAGGGCGGTTTTTCTATATCTCATATAGCTGAGCGCAAGCCCATATGTCCAGCTGACACATTCGGCCACCGCTATTACATCTACCCCTATAATGTCCATCAAAGCATAAGAGCAAGTCAAGCGGACGACCAGCGCCGATATATTGATAAAGGCTACATATCTGACATCTTTTGCACCTTGCAGCACTCCCATGTAAACATTATATACACCCATTATCGGGTAAAACAGTGCGCAGAGGTAGAAAAAGCGCCTGCCTATCTCTATTGACCCTTGGCTTATTCCAAAGCCCGATAGGATAACTCCGCCACCAAGCACTAAAATTGCGGCAACACCGATTGACAGTGCGAGGGTTATTTTTCTGCCCTGCACTATGCCCTCTCTGACACGGTCATGTGCCCCTGCTCCGATGTTTTGTCCGGTGAAAATCGAAAGGGCGTTGTTGAGATACAGGATAGGCAAAATTGCAAACGAGTCCACTCTGTACACGGTCGCTATCGCATTGACTGCGTCAACACCGAAGTGGTTTGTCACACGCTGAAGGAAAACACCGCCCAAAGTCATTGCCAGCGATTGAAGCATACGTGGTACACTCAAACGCACGCACTCGTAAAACTGCGCCATGTCAAACATGCTTACCTTAAAGGAAAGCTTAAAAAAGCTCATCTTTCGACCGATTTTGGCAAACATATAGAAAAATGATATCGCTTGGGCGATTACCGTTGCCGCTGCTGCACCCGAGACACTCCAGTTGAAAACCGCTACAAACAGCAGATCGAGCACAATATTAACCACCGTGGCGATTATCAGCGCAATTAGCGGACTTCGGCTGTCACCCGCCGAGCGAAACATACTGCTGTACAGATTGTATAGCATGGTAAAGGTCAGCCCGACTGCGGCCACCGAGAGGTATGACTGTGCCATCGGTGTAATTTCGGACGGGGTATCCATAAAGGCAAAAAACAGGCTTCCGCCGAGCATTACAATTGCCGAACAGATTACCGAAATTGCAGTTAAGATAGCCACTGCGGTGCTTGACAAGCGACGGATTTTATCATGCTCTCCCGCTCCGAACAAATGCGAAAGTTGAATTGAAAAGCCGGTCATCAGGCCGATAATGACAAAAAATCCGACATTTATGACCGTTTGCGCCGCACTGACCGAGCCGACCGCCGAGCCGGTGACAAAATTTCCAAGTATTATGGCATCGGTAACCGAATAGACCTGCTGAAGCACGCCCGAAGCTATCATAGGCAGTGAAAAACGCCACAGTGCCCGTGATATATTCGGGTCGCTTACAAGTCTGTCTGTGCGGCCTTCCTCACCGCTCATAGCATCTCCTTATACAGCATTGCGGCGTCCTGTTTTTGCGCATGCTCGGGTGTTGCCAGCACCTGCACACGCACCGTTTTGCCACCAAAGCCGATTTCAATAATGTCCCCCACTTTAACTTGGTAAGATGCCTTTGCCTGCTTGCCGTTTACCGACACTCGCTCACCGTCACATGCATCGTTTGCCACCGTTCGGCGTTTTATAAGGCGTGCAACCTTTAAGTATTTGTCAAGTCTCATAATTTCCCTTCCTTTTTGAGCTAATTGTGCTCATATTGCAGTTTGTACAGTTTGTAATAAATTTCGCCAAGCTCCAAAAGTTGCTGATGGGTGCCCTGCTCACGGATTTTACCCTTGTGCATCACGATAATTTTATCGCAATTTTGTATAGTGGAAAGCCTGTGCGCCACGATGATGGTGGTGCGCCCCTCCATCAATTTGAGCAGTGCGTCTGAAATCAGCATTTCGGTTTCGGTGTCAATATTTGCCGTCGCTTCGTCTAAAATGAGTATCGACGGGTCAAATGCCAACGTCCTTGCAAAGGACAGCAGTTGCCGCTGTCCGGCCGACAAAGAGGCTCCACGCTCAATGACCTCGCTATTATATTGCTCGGGTAGGTTTTCGATAAATCGGCTTGCGTTGACCGTCTGTGCCGCCTGCTCAAGCTGATTTTGCGTTATACTGTCGTTGTTTAGTCTGATGTTGAAGTTTACATCACCGGTGAACAAAAAGACATCTTGAAGCATCTGCCCGACCCCTCGCCGTAAATCGGCAAGTTTGATGTCACGCACATCGACCCCATCTATCTTTATGCTTCCTTTTTGAATATCATAATAACGACAAATCAGATTTTGTATGGTTGTTTTGCCTGCTCCTGTTGCGCCGACAAATGCCACCCGCTCGCCCGGGCGCATCTTAAAGGACACATCTCTAAGCACCCATTCCTCGCCTCTGTAGGCAAACCACACATTTTCAAACTCGATCTCACCTTTAAATCGCTTTATGCTCTGTGCCTGCTCGCTGTCTTCGATATGTGGGCGTTCATCGAGTAGCCAAAATATGCGCTCTGCGCTTGCCGCCGCTGACTGCACAATGTTAAATTGCTCCGCAAGTTGCTGTATCGGCTCAAAAAGCTTGCCTATATATCGCTGAAAGGTGACCAGCAGTCCGATGGTGACAACGCCGTCTATTGCAAGCCCTCCGCCGTAGGTTATCAGCAAAATAAGCGAGGTTATATTCATCACATAGGAAACCGGGCTGTAAAGGGCAAATGCCACAAGCTGTTTTAAGTTTGCATGGCGAAGTTGCTCGGTTTGGGTTTCAAACTTTTGCTTGACATGTTGCTCTGCGGTAAAAAGCTGAACCACCTTCATGCCCGAAACATGCTCGGCCACAAATCCGTTCAGTTCGCTTACCTTACGACGAATTTCCGAATAGATTTTACGTGTAAGCTTTCTAAAAGTAAAGGTGGCAATTGCAACAATGGGAAGCACGGTGAAAATTACAAGTGCAAGCCTGAAATTGCTAACAAGCATGATAATCATAATGCCAAAGAGCAGGAAAAAGCTTTTAAGGACATTTACAATAACACTTGTAAACATCTCATTGACCGTTTGACAGTCATTTGTCACCCTTGTTACAAGTCTGCCTATCGGATTGTCACTGTAAAAGGCCATGTGCATTTTGGTCATATGTGCAAAAACATCTCGGCGTATGGTGTATATTATCTTTTGCCCCGTTGTCGCCAGTATCACCGCTTGTGCGTAATTGAGGCCCATTACCAGCACGACCGAAACGGCGTAAATTATGCCGAGCCGCACGACGGTATTTATATCGCTCTCGGTGGCCGCTTGCCCGCTGTTATACCTGTCCACAAAGGTGTCCACCGCCATGCCGATAAGCTGGGGATGATAAAGTTCTATAGCCACCACCACCATAATTACGGCAAGGGCGAGCAAAAACATCGGCGTGTGCGGTTTTGCATAGGACAGCAGACGGCGCACATATCTCTTGTCGCTTTTTTGGGTGTTTTTATTACTCATGCGCAAGCTCCTCCGTATGCATTTTTTCGAGAAGCTGACGATGGTACATGGAGGCATAAATACCGTCCTGCTCCAAAAGTTGCTCGTGGGTTCCCTGCTCGGCGACCTGCCCTTGCTCAAGCACTATAATTTTGTCGGCATGCTGCAAAGTGGATATTCTGTGGGCGATAATAATATTTGTCTTCCCTGCACGACGGGTTTTCAGATGCCCTATAATTTTCTCCTCGGTGTCGGTATCCACTGCCGAAACGGCATCGTCCATAATCAAAATCTCGTGCCTGCCGATTAGCGCTCGTGCAATGGAAATACGCTGTTTTTGTCCGCCCGAAAGCGAAACTCCACGCTCGCCCACCACCGTGTCATAGCCAAGTGTGAAATCTACAATATTGTCGTGTACGCATGCCGCCTTGGCCGCCTCATGCACCTCTTGCTCGGTGCTGTGCGGTCTGCCAAAGGCGATATTGTTTGTTATGGTATCGGAAAACAAAAAGTTGTCCTGCGGAACATATCCGACCGTTTTACGCAAAGTGTTAAGGGGCACCGTCCGCACATCATGTCCGCCTACGCTGAGTTGTGTGCGTTCAGGGTCATAAACACGCATTATCAGGTTTACAAGTGTTGTTTTTCCCGCTCCCGTTCTGCCGACAATGCCCACCGTTTCGCCCTTGCCTACCGTGAAATTGATATTTTCGAGCACAGGCTTCTCGCTTCCCGGGTAAGTAAAGGTCAAGTTGTCAAAAACTATATTTCCATCAAGATGAGTGATATTCCCTTTGACATTTTCATCGTCATGCACCTCTGCCGGCGCGTCAAGCATTTGCTCAATGCGTTTTAGCGATGCCGAGCCCCTTGTAATCAAATTGATTATCATGCCCATCGAGGCGATCGGCCAAACCAGCATGCCTAAATACTGCAAAAATGCCGAAAACTCGCCTACCGTTATGCCTCCGTTGACCGTCATAACTCCACCGTAGCCTATGGCTATCGCCATTGACAGGCCTGATACCATTTGCATAAAGGGAAACATAAATGCCTGCAGCTTTGTTTCGGCAATATTTGCTTTGCGCGACTCTATATTGACCTTGTCAAAATTGCGCTGTTCTGCCTGCTCCTGCACAAAGGCTTTTATGACTTTTATTCCCCAAAGACGCTCCTGCACAAAATCGGCAACATTTGAAAAAGCCTCTTGCCTTAGGGTAAAACGGCGGAACATATGCTTGCCGAGTATCAGCGTGTTTAGCCCGATAAGTACAAGCGGAATGATGGCTATTGCCGTCAGCTTTGGGTCGACATAAGTGACCATGTTTATCACCGTCATTGTGCCTATTGTCACCGCATCCAGTATCATCATGACAGACTGTGCAAAAACCATTCGCACAGCTTCTATATCATTTGTCATCAACGCCATTACCTCGCCCGACTTATGCCGCTGAAACCACGGCGCTGACAGGGTTTCAAGATGTGCGAACATGTCATTTCGCATGTCACGCTCAATTTTTCGTGAATTGCCGAAGATAAACCATCGCCAAGCAAATCGCCCAAGCATGACCGAGATGGCGATAATGGCAAGGGCAAAAGCCATACTGCGTAAAAAATCGCCGGTCGCAATACCGTCTTGTATTGCGTCTATGGTATCACCGACGATAATGGGCACTCTTGTCTGTACAACATCTATGACAAACAAAATTGCTATGCCTACTAAGTAGCCCCATTTGTACCTGGCAATAAAGCTGCGTGCATATTTGCTCCGCAGCATATAAAGTATTCCGGTTTTGTTGTCCCTGTCCATATTACTCCTAAGGTTACCGCTTTCCCGTCTCATTTACACAAAAGTTGTGCCGTCTACAATTTCAACCATCTGCCCATTTTTAAAATACACACGGGGCACACGGTGTGACGGTGCCGATTGAAGCCCATTTCTGTTGAAATTGGAGATTGCCGCACCTTCGGGATAGGTCATGGCGCCGCTTTTTTTGTCACCAAAGACAATTACCTCATCGCCGGCCTTCACATCTTTTATATCGGTCACATCTATCATGCACATATCCATACACATAAGCCCGACAATCTCGGCACGCTCTCCTCTTACCGACACCCAGCCTTTTCGGTGTGACATGGCACGTGGACATCCGTCTATATACCCAAAGGGCAGCGTTGCAATTTTTCTATCATAATCGCAAACGTCAAGCAAGTCATATCCTATCCCCTGCCCTGCCTCAACATGCTGAACCATGGCTATCTCACTTTTGAGGTTCATTACAAGTTTTAGATCCTCACCGATATGCGGATTAAATCCGAACAAAAAGGAGCCGGGGCGCACCATATCCATCGCCATTTCGGGATATCTGATTATCGCTATGCCATCGCTTATGCTTTTTATTGGGAAATGCGCTCCGCCCGCCTCACAGTCTGCGATAAAGGCCTTAAATGCATCAAATTGCTCAAAGTCCGACTGTCTGTCTTTAAGTGCTAAGTGGGTGTATATGCCCATTATCTCGATATTGTCCATTGAGGCGATTTTGCACACCTCACTTACGGTTTGCTCAGTGTGGCGATAGCCAATTCGGTGCATACCGCTGTCAAACTTTATAAATACCTTGGCCCTGTGTCCGCAACTGTTTAGCACCTCTGCTTGCTCAATAGAGCAGATGGTTTGGATTATATTATTTTGCGCCGCATGGTGGAGCATATGGTCGGGTGTAAGCCCGAAAACGGTGACCTCACCAAAATCATGCGCCCGTCTGAGCTCTAAAGCCTCATTGAGGGTCGCCACCGCAAAATGGGATATGCCAAACTCGCCCATATATCTCATCATGCGCACCGCTCCGTGCCCGTATCCATCCGCCTTTATAACTGCCATCGCTATTGTATTGCCTGTCAAATGGCTGTTTAAAACCGAAATATTGTGCCCGAGATTGTCAATATTGATTTCACATCTTGTCGTTCTCATAAGTTCCATTTTTAAGCCCCCAAAATTTTTATATAAAAATTATTCGATGAACATCTTCAATTTTACACTATTATTTAAACAAAATAAAGAGAAAGAGCAAAAAAACATTGAAAAAACTTGATTTTTGTGATAAATTATTTTGTGGTAACAAAAATCATTAATTTTACGGAGGAATATATCATGAAGAGCATTATTATCGAAACTTCGGCACGTCACGTACACGTGTCACGTGAGCATCTTGACATCCTTTTCGGTGCAGGACATCAGCTTACAAACAAAAAGGATCTTTCACAGCCCGGCCAATTCGCTTGTGAAGAAAAGGTCAAAATTGTCGGCCCTAAAGGCACAATGAACGCCAGCATCCTCGGCCCTGAGCGTGCCGCAAGCCAAGTTGAAATCTCGCTGACCGATGCCCGTTCAATCGGAGTTTCCGCCCCTGTTCGTGAGAGCGGAGATATCGCAGGTACCGCTACATGTAAACTTGTCGGCCCTGCAGGCGAAGTTGACCTTGAGTGTGGTGTTATTGCCGCAAAGCGCCATCTGCATGTCACTCCCGAAGATGCAGCATCTATGGGTATCAATGACAAGCAAATTGTGTCTGTCAAAGTTGACACAGACGGCCGCAGCCTGACCTTCGGCGATGTCGTGGTTCGTGTATCGGCAAGCTTTGCAACCCGTATGCACATCGACACCGATGAGGCAAATGCCGCAGGTATCGTAGGCGAAGTCAAGGGCGAAATCCTCGCTTAAGACGGCGGGCGATTCGTGAATCGCCCCTACAAGCCGATTTTTACATCTGTAGGGCAGGGGCTGTGCTCCTCCCGAAAGACAATAGCAAAATCCCCCTCTTTCGAGGGGGATTTTTTTGTTTACTTTATAGTTGTTGCGGCGGCGGTTGCTAATAATTTTGCCGCTTGCACAACATCTTTTGCGCTGATTATCTCGCCACAGCTGTGGATATTTCTGCCCGGTATGGAAATGCATCCGGCGGGCACTCCGCCTCCGCTGAGCTGCATTGCCGCACTGTCTGTTCCGCCGGCAAGCAGTATCTCTGTTTGGCATTGCACCTTTGCTTTTTTTGCCGCTTTACGCAAATGCTCTACCACCTGCGGATTGCATATGAGCGAGCTGTCCTTGATCTTTATGGCAGGCCCTTTGCCCACTGTGGTCACCATACGCTCATGCTTTAGCTCTCCCGGGCTGTCGCCGGTGCGTGTCAGGTCAATCGCAATGCCCATATCGGGTTTAATGTGATTACTTGCCACCTTGGCGCCTCGCAGACCGAGCTCCTCCTGTACGGTGAACACGAAATACAGATCATTTTCGCTTTGCTCAAGTTGCTCCATCGCCAAAAGCAAGACAACACAAGCCGCCAAATCATCAGCATACGGAGTCATAAAATTATCACCAAGCAGTTTTTCCGGGGCGAAATCAAAGCGTGCGACATATCCGATTTTTATCAGCTTCTCTGCCTCTGCCTTGTCGGCCGCACCGAGATCAATATAAAGTCTGTCCACCGAATACGCCGAAACAGACGCCGTCGGTGCGTGGTCTGAGTCGTCCACCCGTATGCAACCGCGGACGCCGTTTTCAAAGATAATCGGCATATTTATCAGCGAGTATGCCGCATGTCCGCCGATGGTTTCAAAACGAACAAATCCCTGCTGGTCGATAAAGGTCGCCATAAATCCGATGACATCCATATGTGCCGGCATCATGAGCTTTTTGCCCTTGCCTTTTTTGTGGCAAATGACATTGCCGAGTGTGTCGGTATAAACTTCATCGACAAAGGGTTTTGCCAGCTCGGCCAGCAGTTTTGCCTGCGGAGCTTCAAATCCGGAGGGCATTGCAACTTGGTTTAATTTGCATTGCAGTTCAAATACATCAAACATTTTCAGGCACCTCCTTAAAGCTTTTGCGACACGACATGAGCCATCAGCTCTGCCGCTTGCACTACATCGTTTTTATTGAAAATCTCAACCGGAGAGTGAATATTGCGTGTCGGAATGCTGATGCAGGTCGCATGTGCTCCGCTTCCCGAGCGTTGCATTGCCGCCGCATCTGTCCCACCGCCGAGCAGGATTTCATCTTGCACTGCAATACCAAGCACTTTTGCCGATTTTTTAAGCAGTTTGTTTGCAAATGGGCTTGTAATAGCACTTGAATCTTTTATTTTAACGGTCGGCCCACCGCCTAATTTGACCACCATAGGTGTGCGACTGTTTGCCGGTGTGTCGCCGGTCGGGCAAACATCGCAGGCGATGCCGAGATAGGGCTCAATGCCATTTGCCGCCGCCGATGCTCCCCTCAGACCTACCTCCTCCTGTGTGGAGAATACAAAATAGAGGTCATTCGGGCTGTCCTTTACACGCTCCATCGCCATGAGCAGTACCACACAGCCGATAAGGTCGTCTGCATACGGTCCCATTACATTTCCGCCGGCAATTTCAACCGGAGCACCTTCAAAGACGGCAACATCGCCGACCGAAACTGCTTTTTCCGCCTCTTTTTGGCTGTTTGCGCCAATATCAACATACAAATCGGTCATGGTGACTGCGCTCGGCGCCTTTTGCATATGGCGTGACACTTCTCTCGGGCGGATTATTCCCTTAGTTCCGTTTGCAAACTGTACACGAGTATTTACCAGTAGCATGGGCATTGCTCCGCCTATCATGGTGAACAGCACAAACCCACGCTCATCTACCGAGGTGGCCATAATGCCTATTGTGTCCATATGCCCCGACATCATAATTTTTTTACCTTTGCCCTTTTTGTGGCAAATGACATTTCCGAGCGCATCTGTATAGATTTCATCTACAAAGGGCTTTGCAAGCTGCTCCAGAAGCTGTGCCGCCTTGCCCTCAAATCCCGATACCCCTGCGACGGCGACAAGTTGCTTTTGAAGATTAAATACATCAAACATTGAAATCACCCGCTTCCTCAAGGAATATTTCCGCAACCTTGAGCACCTGCTCAACGTCGGGCATGTGAACTACATTGCATGCGCAATGGATATATCGTACAGGTGCGGCAAGTCCGAAGGTGTACGCACCGTCTGCGGCGGTATGTGCTTGTCCGACATCGGTAGCACCGTTTGCCGAGCGACGATACTGCCATTTTACGCCACGCTCATCGGCAATGCCTGTGATTTTATCACGCAGTGCTCGGCTGTACACCGTGCCTCTGTCCATAAGCGAGATAACCGCTCCCTCACGCTGTGTTGTCGAGCGTCTGTGCTGTTCTACATCTGGCATATCGGCCGCTGTTGTGCCCTCTATTGCCATAATTACGCCGGGGTTTAAACGCTGTGCGGCAATACGCGCTCCTCGCATGCCGATTTCCTCGTTTGTGGTGAACACAAACCAGGTGTCATGCGGCAGTTCTTTTTCCATAAGTTTTATCATTGCGGCGCATCCAAGGCGGTCATCAATGGCTTTTGCTTTGATGCATTGATCGCCGAACTCGATAAACTCGCTGGCAAAAGTCACTTGGTCTGCGACCGACACGAGCTTTTCTGTTTGTGCCTTAGAGCTACTGCCGATATCAACATAAAGGCTGTTTATGCCCGGTGCGACGGTGCGCTCCTCCGGCGTGGTGAGGTGAATTGCCTTTAGCGAAATGATGCCTGTAATTTTTTTGGGACCGACCGTCATACGTCTACCGATGAGTACACGAGGGTCTATTCCGCCTGCCGGCGAAATTTTAATCATGCCGTCTTCAGTTATCGAGCTGACCAAAAAGCCAACTTCGTCCATATGTGCGCACACCATTATCGGGCGTTTTGGCACTTTTTTTCCCTTTTTCAGAACAAATAGATTGCCGATAGAGTCTGAAAACATCTCTTTTGCATAAGGCTTTACAATTTCCTCTATGCACTCACGAACCTCGTCTTCATAGCCGGGTACGCCGTCTATCATGCAAAGCTGTTTAAGTAAATCTTTCATAGCTTATAACCTCCCGTCAAATGCCGCCGCAAACTCGGCAACAAGCTTGCCTGTGTTTTTAACATCGCTCATTTTAATGACTTCCACAGGGGAATGCATGTATTTAAGCGGAAGCGACATAACAAGGGTGCAAACCCCTTGGTTCATCAGCTGGATACCCCAAGCGTTTGTTCCGCTGTGCGAAGGTATGCTTGAAACTTGATGGGGCACCTGCTTTGCACGCGCAATTTCCATTACACGCTTTGCAAACTTAGGACGGGAGTTTGAGCCGATATCTACCACCGGGCCGCCACCCAGCACTGTTGTCAATGTCGGTGCATCGGCAGTTTTTGCATGGGTAACATCTATCGCTATTGCAAACTCGGGATTTTCACGATGGGCCACCGACATTGCGCCGTGTCCGCCCTGCTCCTCTTTTGTCGAGCCGCTTATAATAAGGTCTACGCAAAGCTGCTTGCCTTCCAGCAGTTCCAAAGCGTGCAAAATGCAAGCAAAACAAGCACGGTCGTCCATTGACTTGCCGCACAAGATATCATCTTGAAGGTCAATTGCATCGTTTGCAAAGGCGATATAATTGCCGACTGCAACCGCTTTTTTAGCTTGCTCGCCTGTCATGCCGATGTCTATTACCATTTCGGCTATGGGCACAGACTTTTTGTTGTCGCCCGGTTTTTGCAGATGGGGAGGCATTGCCGCAACAATGCCCAAAATCGGGCCTTTTGCCGTCAGCACGGTAAGCTCACTACCCAGCAGCATGCGCTGGTCGACTCCCATGCCCATAAATCGTAAAAAGCCCTCTTCGGTTACTTCGGTCACTAAAAATCCGATTTGGTCGATGTGTGCGTCAAGCATTAGCTTGGGAGCGCCCTCTTTGCCACAGCTTTTATAGCCGGTGACATTGCCGAACTGATCGACATCTACCTTGTCAACATAGGGTTTCAGTAGGTCTGCGACAATTTTGGCGACCTCGAACTCATCGCCCGACACGCCGTACGCATTTACCATGCGTTTGATTTTGTCACTCAAATTCAATTTTACATCTCTCCTATCTTTAATATATTGTTGCGTTAAAGTTTGTTTACCACTTCTTTGAAAAAGCGCCCTCTATACTCGCAATTGATAAAATTGTCAAAGGATGCCGAGGCCGGTGACAGAAGTACGACATCTCCCTCGCTCGCCATTTCATGGGCAAGGTGAGTTGCATGCTCAATGTCACGGCAACGCACAATTTCGGTTTTTTGCTCGCTAAACTGCGGTGAGGACAGTGTTGCTTCTTCTATTTTATCCGCTGTAGTGCCACAAAGCAACAATTTTTTGACCTTTTTGGAAATTTTTACCCCTAATTCGGCATAACTGATGCCTTTGTCCGA
>CAYJAS010000008.1:0-29606 GCA_964367895.1 uncultured Oscillospiraceae bacterium
TTTGAATATAACAAAATGCACTTTTTGCCACTTCCCCCAATCTGCCTTGCTTGATTAATTAAAAACAATAAGGACGACCGAAGTCGTCCTTATTGTTTTACTTTTTAAAATTACTCAAAACAACCTTTAAGCGCCTCGCTAATATTGTCAACAGCGATATAAGTCATTCCGTCTATTTTTTTCAAGTCAACCATATTTGCCCTTGGCAAAATGCATCGCTTAAATCCAAGCCTGTAAAGCTCGTTAAGTCGCTGTTCCGCACCGGTGACGGCACGAACCTCACCCGACAAGCCAACTTCACCAAATGCGGCTAAATCAAATGCAATCGGCCTGTCAAGATAACTTGACCCCACAGCAAGGACAACCGATAAATCGACAGCCGGCTCATCAATGCTCATTCCGCCTGCTACATTTATATAAATATCGTATTCGCTCATCATAAAGCCTGCCCGTTTTTCCAAGATTGCTATAAGCAGCACTGCCCTATTATAGTCAATTCCTGCCGCTGTACGGCGTGAACTGCCATAGGCAGACTTTGCAACAAGGCCTTGAATTTCCGCAAGTACAGGGCGTGTCCCTTCAAGTACCGAGGCAACACAGCTTCCGCTGGCATTTTCCGGTCTGCCTGACAGCATGGCGGCCGAAGGGTTTAGTATTTGCGCCAGACCGGTTTGCTTCATTTCAAACATGCCGGTTTCATTTGTAGAACCAAATCGGTTTTTAACGGCACGCAACATGCGATATGAAATATGCCTGTCCCCTTCAAAATTGAGCACGGCATCGACCATGTGCTCAAGCACTTTAGGCCCTGCAATATTACCGTCTTTGTTGACATGCCCGACCAGTACGACCGAAACACCTTCCTGCTTTGCATATTGCATGAGTCGCATTGTGCATTCACGCACCTGTGTTACACTTCCCGGTGCCGACTGGGTGTCTGTGTGGAAGATGGTCTGCACAGAGTCTATTATAAGCACAATGGGTGCAAGCGATCGTGATGCCGCAAAAATGCTGTCAAGATCTGTTTCAGAGTAAATATGTAGCCTGTCATCGTCGATATTGAGTCGCTGGGCACGAAGTTTTATCTGTGATAGCGACTCCTCACCGGTGACATACAGCACTGCACCCGCACCGCAAAGCCCCTTTGCCGCTTGTAGCAAAAGGGTCGATTTACCGATTCCGGGCGCACCTGAGACAAGCACCAGCGAGCCGGTCACCATGCCACCACCAAGCACCCTGTCAAGCTCTGAAATATCGGTGCTAAGTCGCTGTTCATCCTGTCCGCTTATCTGCGAAATCAGCTTGGGGGTGTTGTTTCGGCGCTCAAAGCTCTGAGTACCGACAGGAGAAGGTTTAACCGTCATCTCACTCATGGTATTCCATTGCTTGCATGATGGGCACTGACCTTGCCATTTTGGAGAATCATATCCGCATTCGCTGCAAAGATAAACTGTTTTATTCTTTGCCATATTTATTTTCCTTCCAAATAATTTATAAATCCCGCCGTGACCGCCACGGCAATTTTGGTTTGATACACCTGTGTAACAAGCAGTTCACGCTCTGAAACATTGGACAGAAATCCACACTCAATGGTTACGGCGGGCGCATTTACCTGCTCCATCAAGTAGACACCATCCCCTGCCCTTTTATACACCCTGTCATTTGTCGGGTCAAGCACATCACGCAGTGACTGCTGCAAGTTTTGGGCAAGAGTTTGTGACAGTACATTGTTTTTCGAGTAAAAAACCTGCGCTCCGCTGTACTCGGGTTCGGAGAACATATTAAGATGCACGCTCAAAAAAGGGCTGTCCGGCAAATCGTTTGAAATGTCAAGCCGAGCCTTTAAATCGGCGTTTTTGTTGTCACGGATGCTAAGCTCAGGGTTATAAGACAGGGAAATATCTTCGGTTCTGGTCAGAACATTGTCAATGCCTAAAAAGCTCATAAGCAGGCTAATTCGCTCGGTTATCTCAAGCGTAATAGGTGCCTCGGTAATCCCATTTGAAAGGGTGGCTCCCCCGTCCTGTCCGCCATGTCCGGCATCGAGTACCACCGGCGCCGAAATAAGTGCTTGAGCCGAGGTTTGCAGATTTTTCGGCAAACTGTAGGTGCTTATAGTTATAATTATAACCGCGGCGATGACCAAAGTCAAAAAAATGTAGAAAAATACAGTTTTTTTCCTCATATTACTCACTTTACCGCCGAAGCAAGCATGCCAACAATCCCACCGAGCATGGCCGAGCCCAAGACATAAACGAGGCTCTCGCTTTGTATAGGTGCAGTTATCATAGCCGTTCCAATTGCCAACACCAGCACAGCATATGCGGCCACAACAGCGGCGCATGAAAACAATTTCTTGTTCTTTCCGCAGGCTAAAAAAACGGCAAGAGCCGTTCCGCAGGCGACCGACACAAAAGAACACAGCCCCACCATACCGTGTGGAACAATTTCGCTTGAAATTAAATAGGCGGCCAAAGTAGCAAGCGCAATTGTAAGCGCTATCCCTGCTGCGGCGCAAATGCCGATTTTCTTGAGATAGGACGAGTGCCCGTAGGCTTCAACTTTTTTTCGCATAAAAAAACCTCCCGCATATTATCTGATAGATAGATATGCTGAAGGTTGTTTTAAAATTACTATGCTGTCGGGTCTTGCTCTTTGGGCTCGTCAGACGGTGCCGGGGTAGGTTCAGCTGTAGATGTTGTTACAACGGTTTCAGCTGCTTCCTTGGTTTGAATTGCCCATTTTTTCACAGTCAGCTTGGTGCGGTCTGCGCCTGTTTCAAAGACAACTTCGTTGTCCTTAACGCTGAGCACACGGCCGGTAAATCCGCCGATTGTGACAATTCTGTCGCCCGGACCAATGCTGTTTCTCAGCAGTCTGTCAGCCTTTTCCTTCTTTTTCTGCGGACGAATGAGCATAAAGTAGAAAAGCGCTATCATGGCTGCCAGCCAGATATACATCGTGTAGTCTCCCATTTTTACCTCCAAAACAAAATAATAAACTTATTATAATAAAAATTTCTTAGAATTACAAGAAAAAATTAAATTCTTTTTGCCAACTTTACAGAATATTCACTTCTAAATGCCTCAAAAGTGCCATTTTCCAGTGCTTTTCTGATGTCAGCCATCAAATTATTATAAAAATAAAGATTGTGCATGACGGCAAAACGCATGCCGAGCATCTCCCCTGCCTTTAGCAAATGCCTAATATATGCTCGTGAGTAAGAAGTGCACACGGGGCATGAGCAATTAGGGTCAATCGGCTCGTTGTCGGTTTTGTATTTGGCATTGTTTATGTTGACAATGCCCACCGAGGTGAACAGATGCCCGTGTCGGGCATTTCTGGCAGGCATGACACAGTCAAAAAAGTCCACTCCCCTTGCCACGCTCTCGATAATATTGGATGGTGTGCCAACTCCCATTAAATATCTCGGCTTGTCGCTCGGCATAAATGGCTGTACCGTCTCGATAATATCGTACATTTCCTCGGTGGTTTCACCGACGGCAAGTCCGCCGATAGCATATCCGGGTAAGTTAAGCTCGGCAATACGCTTCATGTGGTCAATTCGCAATTTGTGATGCACAGCACCCTGGTTGATGCCCCACAGCACCTGCCCGGGATTTACCGTGTCCGACTTTTGCATTAGCTTTTTGTGATGCTCGACGCATCGCTTGAGCCATCTGGTAGTGCGCTCGCAAGACTGCACCGCGTAATCATAGGGGGCAGGGTTTTCCATGCACTCGTCAAAAGCCATGATTATATCTGCACCGAGCGCCCACTGGATGTCCATGCTCTCCTCGGGTCCCATAAAAATCTTGTGACCGTCGGTGTGGGCGTTAAAATAAACGCCTTCTTCCTTGATTTTTCTCAGTTTTGACAGAGAAAAAACCTGAAATCCACCACTGTCGGTTAAAATCGGGCCGTCCCAATTCATAAAGCTGTGCAGTCCGCCCAGTTGTTTTATAACCTGCTCGCCCGGTCTGACATGCAAATGGTAGGTGTTTGAAAGTTCAACTTGGCATCCTATTTGTTTTAAATCGTCGGCCGACAGAGCACCTTTTATGGCAGCTTGGGTGCCGACATTCATAAATACCGGTGTTTGCACTTCACCGTGTGCCGTTTGATAAACCCCTCTGCGGGCATTACCGCTGTTTGATAAAAGTTTAAACATATTACTCCTCGGTTTGCGCTTGCTCGAGCAAATCTCCCGACGGAAGCGACTGTATATTTTTTAAGGTACTCTGTATTTTTCGAGTGCGAACCCCTACAAGCTTGTCAAGCTCGGTGCCTGCAAGGTCAAGTCGCTTTTTTGTTGCTTCAAGCACATCGGCAAAGGTGTCAAACTCGGTTTTTACCGATCCAAGCACCTTCCAAACTTCGCTTGAACGCTTTTGGATTGCAAGGGTTTTAAAGCCCATTTGTAGGCTGTTGAGCAGAGCGCCCATGGTAGTTGGGCCTGCAATATTTACTTTGAAATCCCGCTGTAATTCCTCCACCAGTCCGGCACGCACCACTTCGGCATACAGTCCTTCGGTCGGCAAAAACATAATGGCAAAATCAGTCGTATCGGGCGGTGAAATATACTTGTCACGTATGTCCTTGGCAAACCCTCTCACCCGTTGGCGCAAGCCCTTGATCGCAAGGTCAAGCATGGCTTGGTCTGCGGCATCATAAGCCGAAAGAAGTTGCTCGTATGCGTCCATCGGAAACTTGGAGTCGATCGGGAGCCATACGGGGCCACCGTCGTCACCGGGAAGCTTGACGGCATACTCTACATTGCCTTGACTTCCCTTTTTTGTCGCCACATTTTGCGAGTATTGCTCGGGTGAAAGCATATGCTCTAAAATTGCTCCGAGCTGAATTTCTCCCAAAATACCACGTGTTTTAACATTTGAAAGCACCCTTTTTAAATCACCCACGCCCGAAGCAAGAGTTTGCATCTCGCCAAGGCCTTTGTAAACCTGTTCAAGCCTTTCACTGACCTGCTTAAATGATTCATTTAGCTTTTTATCGAGGGTATCTTGAAGTTTTTCATCTACTGTTTTGCGAATGTTCTCAAGCTGAACGGTATTGCTTTGTTGCATTTTTTCAAGGGTTTCAGACATGCTTCGGCGGATATTTTCAAGCTTTTGTTCACTTTGAAGTGAACTGTCACGCAATTGGGTTTGCAGCGTAGCCATCGAGTCTGACACCGATTTGATGAGCATGTCCTGCCGTGCCGACAAGGCTGAATTGTCCTGCCCTGCTTTGTCAAGCTTTTGTGACAAAGCGGCAAGTGCTTGTGAGCTGCCGGCTAACATTTGCTTCTGTTTAGACAGAAAAATTAAAACTACAATTGCGGCAGTGGCAGAAATCGCACATAATACAGCTAAAAATACTTCCATTTACTACATCCTTCTTTGTAAAGGTTAATGCTTTTACAGGCATTGTTATATAACCCAATAACCGTCTTTCATAAGCTGTACACGGCTTCCGTCTTTCATGATTCCAACGATATTCATATCTGAGGTACCGATCATTATATCCTCGTGTATTCTGCTATAGTTTCCGCCCGCTTTTTCCAGTTGCTCACGGCTCATATCGGAGCCTCCCTTGATAGTTCCGGGGTAGCAACGACCAAAAGCGATATGGCACGCGGCATTCTCGTCAAAAAGTGTATTGTAGTAAAGCAGCCCGCTCTTTCCCACACCGCTGTCATTGTCTACAATGGCAACTTCGCCGATGCGTTTTGCATTATCATCGACCGAAAGCATGCTTTCAAGAAGATCATGCCCCTTTTCCGCATAAAACTCGGTCACAACTCCATCTTTAAAGATAAAATAAAAGTTTTCGATTATATCGCCGTTGTAGACATATGGTTTTGAAGCGTACACCTTTCCGTCAACCCGCTCACGATGGGGGCAGGTGAAAATTTCTTCGGTTGGGACATTGGGGATAAACCTGTTGCCCTTGTCGGTGAAGGCTGTACCACCGTCCCAAATATGGTTTTGCGGTAAACCGACAGTCAAATCGGTGCCGTTTGGTGCAGTCAAATGCAGTGCATCAAAGGCGTACTCGTTAAGAGCCTTTTTGCGAGCGAGTGTCTTTTGAATGAACTTCTCCCACTCACCTTCCGGGTCGCCACCTTTGACACGGGCACAGGTGAAGATTGCCTCCCACATACGCTGTTCAGCTTGCTCACTATCAAGTTCGGGGAAAACTTTGGCGTTCCAGCTGTCGCTCGGCACGGCGGCAATCGTCCACTGAACACGGTCGTTGACGATGCAATCAATATATCCCTCAAAGGCTTTGTCGGCCGCAATAGCAGCAAGCTGAAGCTTTTTCGCGTCCAGCCCTTTGTAAAGTTCGGGATTTCTCGAAGAGATGGACAGCACTGCGGCACCGCCCTCCGATTCGATATAATCGAGCAACATGCGCTGCTGATAGGGCTTAAAGTCTTGCACAACCTCCTCTGTGGCGTGCTCCATTTTCATTCGTGCAAGGCTTTCGTCTGTGTAATGCACAACTGCCTCACGTGCACCCAAATCATATGCCGCTTGGGCACACATGCGTGCAAAGGGGGCGGCCGTTATCGGCGCTCTTATTATAAGTGTCTGCCCGGGCAAAAGTCCTGCGGCGGTTTTTACGGTAAATGTTGCGTATTTTTGCAATAATTCTTTGTTCATTTTAATCTCTCCTCAAAACTAAATAATCAGCATCGCATCGCCAAAGCTGAAAAATCTGTACTGTTCTTTTACCGCTTGTTCATATGCGTTGAGCACATTTTCCCTACCAGCAAGGGCTGAAATCAGCATAATCAAAGTGCTCTCGGGCAGATGAAAATTGGTGATCAGCCCGTCAATTCCCTTGAAGGTATAGCCGGGATAAATGAAAATATCGGTGCTTCCGCTACCGCTTTTTGTCGTGCCCTGCCGGTCGGTCATGGTTTCAAGCGTTCTGCACGATGTCGTGCCGACAGCGATAATCCTACCGCCGTTTGCTCGTGCTTTATTTATAGTATCTGCAGCTTCGGGACTGACAAAATAACTCTCGGAATGCATAGTATGCTCTGTAATGTTTTCTGCCTTTACAGGTCTGAAAGTTCCAAGTCCGACATGCAAAGTTACATGCGCAATGCTTACCCCCATGCTCTCTATTTCTTTGAGCAAGCTATCGGTAAAATGCAGTCCCGCCGTAGGTGCGGCGGCAGAGCCGTTTTGCTGAGCATACACCGTCTGATATCGCTCGCTGTCAGCCAATTGCTCTTTAATATAATGAGGGAGCGGCATAGTGCCTACCGCTTCGAGCACCTGCAAAAATACCCCTTCATATTCAAACTTAATAATACGATTTCCGTCTTCGAGCACCTCGGTAATCTCGCCGGTCAGCATTCCCTCTCCAAAAACAACACGGGCACCGGTGCGAAGTTTTTTCCCGGGGAATACAATACATTCCCAGCTGTCTTGTCCTCTGTCTTTAAGTAGTAAAACCTCAATTGCGGCGCCGGTGTCGGCCTTTTTACCGATTAAGCGTGCCGGAATTACACGGGTGTTGTTGATAACAAGGCAATCGCCGGCCTTTAAATATTCCCTCACATCGGGAAAATGACGGTGCAAAATTGCACCGTCTTGTTTGTTTAGTATCAAAAGCCGTGAACTGTCACGACGCTGTAGCGGAACCTGCGCTATTAGCCGCTCCGGCAGGTCAAAATAAAAATCTGATTTTTTCATTACGGATTATACTGCTCCACATCAATTCCGGTATAGTAAAATTTGAGTATCTCCTCAAAGGTAAATCCAAGCTCTGCCATGGCATGTGCGCCCCACTGGCTCATGCCGATATTATGCCCAAGCCCTGTGCCGACCAAGATATAGTCGTCACTTTCGACAAGCTCAAGATTATCTGTACCGCTTGAGGTTATCACCGAGGTGCCACTGTCGATATGCACCTCCTCGGTGCCATCACCGCCGGCTACATAAACTTCACGAGTGCCGGTTTTAAAGTTCTCATCGTTGACATATAAAGTCGCACTATTGCTCAAAGTGTATCTATGGCTTCCCACAGTGACATCATAAGTAGTGCTGTTTAGCGTTGTCCTTGCATTTCCGCCGTCACGAACAAGCTTTGACCCATCGGAAAACTCAAAGGTCAGCGACATAACATTTCCGTTGTCACTATATTCGCTCACATAAAAGTCGACAACTGTCTTACTCGAAATACCCTTGCTGTTTAAAATATCGGTCACTAAATCGGTGGTCAGCGTGTTGCTGTACGGATAAGTCACCTCAAGATAGGTGTCCTCAACACCTCTCAAATAGGGTATTGCCTCATTCCAAATATTTTCCACATCTTCGGTGTGCCCACCGCTTGTCGAATGATAATATGCTTCAATAATCTCGCCGTCATAAGTGGCATAGATTCCGTTCGTCTCGTCAACCGCTCTATCGGTATGGTCGGTTGCACGGCTTCTACCGTGATAAACCTGGCAATCGGTTGTGTCACACAGATCAAATCCCTGTGAGCGATGTTTTCCGATATGATTAAGCCCATAGCACTTTGCGCAAATGGCCTGTGCTTTGAGCGCCTCAAGCGGCCATGTGGGCGACATTTCTCCGGGAATAACTCCCTTTATATAATTGTCTAAATCGACAACATTTATAATATTCATCTCATCACCGTTTGCACGGTAATATTCAAACCCTCCACGGAAAACAAGCCCTCTAAACCATGTATCTTCGCTGTTTGGCACAATGCCGAGCGGCACACTATAGCTGTCAAACTCAAAGAGAATATCATCTGTGCCGGTTATCGTCACGGTATAGCAGCTGTCGCTGTTTCCCACGATATTTAGCTCATAGCCAACAGCTTGCTCAACTTCGGGGCGTTTTTCCTCGGCAATATCCTTGCTCAAATGCTCACCGATACGCACCCTGTATTCACCGTCAACAAATGCCGGAAAGGCCATAATGCCAAGGTCTGTAATTCGATAAACCTCTGTCATAACATGGCTTAAATCCTCAAAGACAGTGTCGGGCGAAAGATGGTAAGAACCTATGTAATACTTGTAGGAGGAGGGCTGCACATCGTAATAAACATTGCTGTCGGTTATCCACATAGGCTCGTCCTTGAGCATGGTGATAGCCCGTTCTTCGGTGGTGAACAAAGTAAAAAATTGCCTGTCGTCGTCGTAAAAGCCGATTGAGTAACCGGTCGTCATGCCTGCATAATTGAGCAAATTAGCCGCAGACATAGCCTCCGAACCGTAATATAACCCGATTTTGACGAGCGGATTATAACCACCATCGGTATTTTGGGCGTAAATCGGCGAAAACACTCCGCATATTAACAATAAACTCAAACACAATGCTGTGATTTTTTTCATTTTGCACCTCATAAAAATCATACCGCTAAAAAGCAAGTTGCAGACAAAATATCCTATCTAATAAATTATATGATATTTTTCAACTTTTTACAAGGAAAAAAACAAAAAAACCACAATTTTCCCACAGGGTAAGCTTTGCAATCCTGCGCTCCTTAAATCACCGCTTAGTAATGCTTTCCGTTCTCGTAATAATCACAAGCGATGCTCTCGTGAAAAACCACCTCGATCTGCTCATAGCCAAAGCCCCTCACGGCACTGTCCACAATCAGGGCGGTCTTGTCTTTAATCTCCTGACCTCTGTCAAACCACCAAATGTCTACAATCGGGTCGCCCTCGAGAGGCTTTCCCATTACAAAGCATTTGCGCTGCTGATACTCAAACATAAACCAATCCTGAGGTGTATCCATAAGTGCTGAGAGCTGCCCCGTAATCTTTTCGCTCAATGTTAAAACCTCTTGCTCGTTCATTCCTTTGCAAATAATCTGCGGCATAATAAAACCCACCTTTTTGTTAATTTATAAGCATATTATACTCTGCCTATCTCATGAACTCAATAAAAACCGCAAAATTGATGCTATATTTTGTTTTGTGCTTGAAAATACATTTTAATTTCGATATAATAAATTTATTCAGTATTAAAAAAGGAGAATGATAAAAATGAGCAATATCGACAAACAATCACTACTCGACAGGTTTTTGACCTATGTTCAAATCGACAGCGAGACAGGCGAAGAAAAGCTAATGTCAGACCGCCTTTTTGCCGACCTGCAAGAGCTTGGATTTGAGGTCACCAAAGATGATATCGCAGAGGTGGCAAACACTACCGGATACAATGTTTACGCTACCCTTCCCGGCGACTCGAGCCTTGAGCCGATTATGTTCAGTGCACATATGGACACGGTTATTCCGGGTAAAGGCATCAAGCCGAGGGTGTGCGACGACGGATTTGTTCGTGCGGGCGGAGATACAATTCTCGGTGCCGACGACAAAGCAGGCATCTGCGCTATTATAGAGGCAATGCGTGCCGCCGCACATATTCCGCATCGTACCGTTGAAGCTGTCTTCACCATTCGTGAGGAAAGCGGCCTTATCGGTGCAAAGTGCGCAGATTTCTCTCGCATTAAGTCCAAGAAAGGTGTCATTTTGGACTCATCTGCAGGTCCAAATATTATCATGAAAGGCGCACCCGGCAGTGTCGGCATAACGGCCACGGTTCACGGCAAAAAAGCACACGCAGGGGTAGCGCCCGAAAAGGGCATAAGCGCAATTCAAGTTGCATCGCACGGTATTGCGGCAATGAACCTTCTTCGCATTGACGAGGAAACCACCTGTAATATCGGCGTTTTTTCAGCTGAGTTCCCCACGAATATTGTTGCAGACCGTGCAGACCTTAAGTTTGAGGTGCGTAGCCGTGACAATGATAAGCTGAAAAATCAAACACAGCATATTATTGATTGTCTGAAAAATGCTTGCGACAAGTTTGGCGCAACTTTAGAGCATGAGGTTAAGACCAGCTACACTGCTTATATGCATGATGAAAACCATCCGCTTATCGTGGAAATCAAGCAGGCGTCCGAGAAACTCGGCCTTGTTCCTGAGCTAAAGCTCAGTGGCGGTGGTAGCGATGCAAATATTTTCAACCAGCACGGTATTGAGTCACTTACCATCGGTGTCGGAATGGACAAGGTTCACACGGTGGATGAACAGCTTTGCATAGCTGAAATGGAAAAAGCCGCTGAGGTCTGCCTCGAACTTATGAAAGCTTAAGTATTAAGACGAAAAGGCGATGTGATTTTCACATCGCCTTTTTTACGTTTATTATTAAATGCCATTCTGCCTGTTGATAAATCTGTTGAAACTGTGTGTAAAACAAAGAGTTTAGGAATATTACATTTTGTATTCATGCATTATACGATTTGGCATAATTTCAGCAAAATCAAAGGGTTTTTGAGGTCAGTTTTTAAAAATATACAGGTTATACAGTTTGGGAATAAGCGTTTATTCATCTATGCATAAAATATACAATCAGTCACGAATGGCATCTATCGGGTTGAGTTTTGCCGCTTTAAGGGCGGGCGAAATGCCGAATACAACGCCGCACACTCCTGCACCGAGCACACCGTAAATTAGTATTTCGGCATTAAAGCTTAGGTCGATTATTGTAAAAACAGCGCTGATAGCCGCAAAGGCGACTCCCGAAACGGCAACTCCCACAACTCCCCCGACAAGGCAAATTATAAGCGCTTCAAAAAGAAAACAGCGAACAATATCCCCTTTTTTTGCGCCGAGGGCCATGTAAACCCCGATTTCGCGAGTTCGTGCATCTACAGATGCAACCATTGAGTTCATCACTCCAATTCCGCCGACCAAAATGGAAATGGACGCCGTGCCAGAGATAAACAAGGTGACAATAGTCATTATACTTTTTAGACCATCGGTGATGCCGCTTAGATTTTCATAGTCAAAGCTTTGGCCTGTTTTTATATTTAGAGATTTGACAACCTCTTGCGCCACTTGATCTTGATCTACATTTGCCATGCAAGAAATTGCAAGCATATCGACGCTGTTACCGCCCACTACATCATTTAGGGTTGTATAAGGAATATAAGCTATCGACGGTATATTGCCACCGACAAGGCTTTCAAGACCGGATTTTTGCGATTGTACCACACCGCAAACGGTAAACTGTTCGCTTATCCCATCTATAATAAGCGAGACCTCTTTGCCGACGATGTTTTGCCTGCCGTATGCGCTTTGCGCCAGCTGGGCATCTACAACGATAGAGCGCTTATTTGAACTTATGTCACCGTGCTCGATGAGGCTACCATATAACAGTTCTACCGATAAGATGTCTCCAAGACTGTGGTCGACGCCCATTACCATAGTGCTCGATCGAGTATTTTTGACCTTAATTTGTCCGCTTTTAAAAGCAAGGGGCATTGCAGAAGCGACGCCTGACAGCTGTTTTGTATTGTCTATATCATCTGAGGACAGAAAATAAGCATTTGCCCCTTGTTGGTAAAAAGTTATTCCGCCAAGCCCGGTTTTGTCTATCTCTTCCCCTACCGCCTCCCCTGCGCCGCCTCCCAAAATCAAAATTGTGCAGACAGAGCTAATTCCTACACATACGGCAAGCGCACACAGCAGGCTTTTTACACCACTTCGCACGACATTTTTAAAAGCCAAGCTCAAAGTGTCACCGATTTTCAAGTGCAGTCACCCTCTTTCCGTGTGATAGCTCTTGATGCTCATTTATGATTTGTGAATCAAGCGTCAATCCCGATAACACCTGCACATTATCTGCAAGCTCTCTACCTGTTTCGATATAGCATTTAACTGCATATCCGTTTTGATGGAGCATTACATATTCCCTGTTTTGCTCATCTTGATTTATCACTTCGTATGGAATGAGCAAAGCGTCACTTTGATGATTGCTTTCAAGTTTGACGGTGGCACTGTACCCCGGGTACAGTGCATTCACCTGCTCGCTTATGCTTATAAGCACCTCTGTGCTGACCGTGGAGCCGGCAGTTAACAATCCGCTTGTTTGTGCGGCATACGGCATTATTTTTTCCACTGTGCCTTTATAGCTTTGCTCGCTGAGGGCAGGCACCTCAATTGTGAAGTTATAGGCATTTTGCACTAAAGACAACATATCTTCCGACACATCAACGCTGACGCCGAGATTTGTCAAATCCGATACAACGGCGCACGACAAAAGCGCTGTGACATCCTCCCCCACTTGCACGATATCCATAACGGTGCCGCTTATCGGACTGAAGATATAAAAGTCTTCTACTTGCTGCTCCATTTCGACCGTTCTGACAACTCCTGCGGTGACCGCCTCCGATATTTCATCGGGGTTGGCAGTCAAAATCTGCTCGCCTATTTGCTCTATGATTTGGTCAACATCACCGCCAATTGCCGAGGAAAACTCAGCAGTAGGGGTTAGTTTTAGCAGTGCTTGTCCTTTTTGCACCACTTGTCCAACTTGAGCGTATACTTCCGCTGTGGTGGCGACCGCTTTGGAATAAATTTCATGCCTGCTTTTTTCCACTACCGTTCCACGAAGGGTATTAATATCGTATATATCGCTCATCGTAGGGTAAATCACAGAAACTTCCGCAGGTTGATTGCGTTGTGAGTTATATGAAAGCATCGCCCAAATTATTGCGAAACAGGCGACAAGCGCAATAAAAGTTCTGATAGCCATTCCTCCTTGCTAATAAGTATTTTTAATATTTTCTGTATTTCTGCTCAAAATATTTAAAGTATTTATAAAAGAAAGAGGGAATATTTTGTTTATTGTATGTGATCAGAGAAATTGCACCTACCACAGCCATGGTGAATGTACCCTCACGAGGGCGACGGCGGCAGGAGAATGCACTAAAGGGTGCGCATATTTTACAAAAAAACAGCAGTCTGACCCGTTTTAGCAAATACAAAAGGCAGTGCAAGAAAAAATCTCTTGCACTGCCCTATTTTTTTGGTTAAAATATAAGAGAATCTCTAACAACAAAACTATTTAAGGTGGATTTTTAATATGCCAAAAACTGTACTTGTCACCGGCGGTGCCGGCGGAATCGGAAAGGCTATTGTCTCTGCATTTAGAGCACAAGGTGATATTGTCTGTCCTATTGATATCGCACAAAATGATTTTTTTGTCGGTGATGTCGCAAATCCGCAAGCACTTGCTGATTATGTCGAAAAAGTTGTATCTCTGCACGGGAAAATCGACTGTATAGTAAACAATGCGCCCCCGATTATGCGTGGCATCGACAGCTGTAGCTACGAGCAGTTTATGCAGGCGCTGTCAGTCGGGGTGGCCGCACCCTTTATGCTGGTTAAATTAGCACTTCCCCATCTTTCGGAAAATGCTTCTATTGTAAATATCAGCTCTCTGCGGGATAAAATGAGCCAGCCCCAAACCGAGAGTTATAGCGCCGCAAAGGGCGGCATTTCTGCGCTAACACACAGTTTGGCGGTAAGCCTTAGGGGGCGTGCCCGTGTCAATGCAATTTCGCCCGGCTGGATAGATGTCAATTATACCGAATACAGCGGTGCAGATGCTACCCAGCAACCGGTCGGCAGAGTGGGAAATCCCGATGATATCGCCCAAATGGTGCTCTACTTATGCTCAGACAAAGCAAAGTTTATTTCAGGGCAAAATATTTATATTGACGGCGGCATGTCGGCACAGCTGATTTATCATAACGACTGCGGTTGGAGTTTTGAGGAGCAATTATGATAATTAGGCAGGAGCGTCCCGGCGATTATGTCGCTGTTGGGCAAATGGTTAAAAGCGCTTTTGCAGGTGCTGAGCACAGCGACGGTAAAGAGCATGAATTGGTGGCACGGCTCAGAGGTAGTGACGGCTTTATTGAGCAACTTTCGCTCGTTGCACAGCAAGACGAGTGCATTGTTGGGCATATTATGTTTACCGTAGCGACGGTCGGTGAAACTTCGGTGCTGGCACTTGCTCCGTTATCGGTGCATGTGGATTTTCAGCGCAAGGGAATTGGAGGGCTCCTGATAGAAAAAGGACATGAAATTGCAAAAGGCTTGGGATATGATATTATTGTTGTTTTGGGTAGCGAAAAATACTATCCTAAGTTTGGATATAAACCGGCAAGTTTGCTTGGCATAAAGCCACCTTTTGAGGTGCCCGATGCCAATTTTATGGCCGTTAGCTTAAGCGGCAGTGCCGAGATGTTAGACGGTACAATAGAATATGTGAAGCAAATGCTGGAGTAATTGCAAAAGGTTATTCACATTTGACGAAGTCAAATATGAGGCTAAAAGCTAATGGTGAATAGTGAAAGACTATGGGGTTGAATAGCAAACTGCAATACAAAAAATAGCCCTTCACCTTTCACTTTTAGCCATTAGTTAATATCCCAACGGAAGATTATAAACAAAATCCATATTCAAAACAAGCTGACATTTCATTCTAAATGAAGTGTCAGCTTGTTTATACGGTATTCATATTTTCGCTTTGCTCAGTAGGTATCAAAATAGTGGAAAGGATAAAATTATCCATCCGAGCAAGGCAGTGAGTCCGCCTCCCGCTAAAAAGCATGCGACAGGCAATGCGAGCGAGCGATTTTCGCGCGGTGTAAGTCGTGTATCTGCGCAATACCCCTCAGCCAGCTGGCATGCAAGTGTGAGCAGTTCGTCCGGGCTTTTAATGCGCTCCTCTTGTTGTCCTGACAGTATGAAAATAGCCTGCTCAAAATCTTTTGACTCCCCTGTTTTAACTATAACCGCATGACGCGCGACACCTTTAACCATTACATCCTCCAAACATGATTTTGTACTGTTTTCATTTTGTGCCGCACAGCTATTTTTATTCGGAGGCTTTGTAAAAAGAAACGGTCATAAGGGATATATCGTCATGCCCACCACTGTCTATCGCACGATTGACGATTTTTTTCGCCATTTCAACAGTCGGCAGCGTGCTTATCTCCTTTAAAAACCGCTCATCTGCACTGTCGTCCCATGCACCGTCCGACATTAAAAGCACTCGATCGCCCGACTTGAACTTTAAGGAAACCGTCCGATTTTCCTGTTCACTTTGCAGCTGTATTCCTGCAGGCAGGCTGTCAACCGATATTTTGCGAATCTTTCCGTCACGCAGTAAAAAACTTGGTGCCGCACCGTATTTTACAAACTCACCATTGCCGGTGAACAGGTCTATTTCAAGCAAATCTAAGGTAACAAAGCCCCATTGTTCAAATCTGGCGTTGAGCACGGGAAGTACGGCACGGGTGCTCTCTATCAAGCTACAGCCCGAACGAACAAATCCTGAAATCAGCTCAAGCGCACGTTTTGAGGCTTCGGAGGCACTTTTACCCGAACCCATGCCGTCAGACAGCAAAATGATGGCACGACCATCATCGGTGTGAAGGCTCATACCACTGTCACCGCATTGTTGTTCACCCTTTTTTTGCACGGCGGCATGTCCGATTTTTACGCAATAAGCTTCACTTTGACTATATTTATAGGTAACGCTCTCCCCTTGCTTGAGGGATTTCGGTGCGAGAAATTTTCTGCCGAGCGCCAAAGTAAGGCTGTTTTTAAAGGCATCATGATCCCACAGTTTGCTGTCTGCAACGCTTATGTTTATTTCGGTGTGCATTCTCCCGTTTTCTGAGTACACAAGCACCTTTGCCTTTGAAGCATATGCCTTGACAATGTTTTTAACTCTAAGCTCAAGTGCCGGGAAATGTTCAGGCCGTCCGCTTACGGCGGTGGCAATATCACGCAAAACTCCTTGAATACCGCTGTATTGAAGGCGCATAAGGCTGTGTGTGCCTTGCTCGGATTTTGCCGCTGCACGCCTGCGCAAATATCCCTTGTATTCACCGTTTATGGCAGTGCAAAGTTTGGGTAAGGCGATGCATTTGGCAATAAAATGCTGTGGGAAATCTTTTACCGTTAGAGTATGATTGTGTTTAAGTACAGTGGTCGTGTCGCTCAGCACCCCGAAAGTGCTGACATAGTCATTACCCCAGCAGGAGCTTGCCCGTGTGCAGTTTCGGCATACCTCATCGGCCGCACGATCAAATATTTTTGCTATATCCCCATCGTTTGTCTGCTTGGGAAGTAATGCAGTATGCATAGCGACCCCCAACTGCTCTACCGCAAGGGATATATCTTTCAGTTTGTGCTCAACTGTCGATGCCGGGTTAATACCCACAGCCGATTGAGGCACTTTCGGGCGCTCAAAGATAGAGGATAGTTTTAGCAATGTTTGGTCGGGGAGCATAAAAAACACAACTGCGGCTATAAATCCTTCAAACAGCCCGACCAAGGCGAGCGAATTGCCAATTCCCCAAAGTGTGGCAAGTAAATTAGCCGAAAACCAAGTTAGAACAGCCGCAACTTTGTTACTTCTTGTGAAAAAACCGGCTATCAGCGCCGAAACTCCGTATGTAGCCGAAAAAAACGGGCCGCTTGCACCGCTTAAATCAACACATGCACCTAATATAATACCGCTTACCGCGCCGAGGGTACTGCCGCCTAAATATGCAAAAACTATCCCGGCCAAAGCGGCGACAAGCCGTCCAATTGACATGCCACCCGGTAAAGTAATCGGGAAAAGGAGCACCGAAAGCACGCAAACTATCGCTACAGCGTTCCAATGGGTGGCCACTCGCTCATTGCGTGGTTGAGCGAAAAGTGCGCAAACTGTCAGGCAAATTGCACCTTCGCACAAAAGTAGTATAATCGGCAAAAGCCCCTGTCCGAGCACAAGTGCACTTTTTACACAAATGAGAGAAATTGTCGAAGTGATGGGCATCATGAGTTGCACTTCTTTAATCTCACTGTTTTTGAATGCAAAGCCGGCGGCAAAGCATATCAAAGTAGCGGCTATATAAACCAATGCCGAATATCCGTGTATAAACAAATATCCGAAGATGGCGCCTGCAGTGGCAAAAATCGGATGGGTCTTGCACCCTGCCGCAAATGCAAGAGCGAACGGGCTCATCTCGCCCCCTGTTTTTGCTGCACAAAGTACAAAAGAAGCTGTAAAGCAAAATAGCTTTGCAGTGTTTTGTTTTACAAGTATTTTGCTAAAAATAGCTACAATTTTTTTGCCAATCTGCTCTGTTTTGCCTAAGATTTTAAGCTTGTCCACATTATTTCCTCCTATTAATACATCAATGACATTTTATGCAAAATAATGTGATTATTTAATAGGGAAATGTTGTAGGAAATAAAAAAGCCACAATTAATTGTGGCTTTTTTAAGGTGTATTATGAAATTTTGTTGTTTCGCTTACCTTGCTCGTGATAGACAATGGTCGGCTTTTCATTTCCGCACACCGTGGCAACGGTAATTATAATTTTTTCAATGGTTTTATCAGACGGCGTTTCGTACATGATATCGGTCATTATTGCCTCTAAAACTGCACGAAGTCCACGAGCACCTGTTCCACGCTCTATCGTTTTTTCCGCTATGGCCTTTAGTGCGGCATCCTCAAACTCCAGCTTGACACCGTCATACTCAAACAGCTTTGCATACTGCTTGGTGATAGCGTTTTTCGGCTTGGTTAAAATGTCGAGCAATGCCGTCTCATCGAGCGAGTCGAGAGAAACGAGCACAGGAAGACGGCCGACAAGCTCGGGAATTATACCGAATTTAAGCACATCGTGAGGCTCAACAAGTTTTAAAAAGTCGTTTGTATCTTTGTCCTTTTTGCTGTGAACGGCGGCGCCAAAGCCCATGCCTTGGTTCCCTTTGCGCTTTTCAACCACCTTTTCGATGCCGTCAAAGGCACCGCCGCAGATAAAGAGAATATTCGTTGTGTTAATTTGAATAAACTCCTGTTGAGGGTGCTTACGACCACCCTGTGGTGGGACATTTGCCACCGTGCCTTCAAGGATTTTAAGCAATGCTTGCTGTACGCCTTCGCCCGAAACATCCCTGGTAATTGAGGGGTTTTCACTCTTGCGTGCGATTTTGTCAAGCTCGTCGACATAAATAATTCCACGCTCTGCCAGCTCAACATCAAAATCTGCCGCCTGAATAAGGCGAAGCAGGATGTTTTCGACATCTTCACCGACATAACCCGCCTCGGTCAAAGTAGTTGCATCTGCAATGGCAAACGGAACTTTCATTGTCTTGGCGAGTGTTTGGGCAAGATGTGTCTTTCCGCAACCGGTCGGACCGAGCATTAAAATATTGCTTTTTTGGATTTCGACATCGTCGGTGCCGGCATTGCTGATGCGTTTATAATGGTTATAAACGGCGACGGCAAGTGCTTTTTTAGCTCTTTCCTGCCCAACAACATACTCGTCAAGTCCTGCTTTGATATCGGCAGGTGTGGGTATCGGCTCGTCAAAGCTAAATTGCCCTTCGGCACTGTTGCGCTCAAACTCATCATCTATGATTTCAGCGCAAATGTCTACACATTCGTTGCAAATATAAGCATTCGGGCCTGCGATAATTCTTTGAACATCGCTCTGCATACGACCGCAAAAACTGCAGCGAACGTCTTTTTTTTCATTGTTTGACATTTGTTCCTCGTTTCAAATCGCTGTTTTAGCGCTTGTGTATTACTTTGTCCACCAGTCCGTATTCTTTTGCTTCGTCGGCGCTCATAAAGTTGTCACGCTCTGTATCACGGGCGATAACTTCAATTGGCTGTCCGGTGCGCTCGCTCATCAATCTGTTGAGCTTTTCACGCATTTGAATAATTCTGTCGGCATGGATTTTGATGTCACTCGCCTGTCCGCGCATTCCGCCCAGAGGTTGGTGAATCATTACCTCGCTGTTGGGGAGGGCAAAACGCTTGCCCTCTGCCCCTGCTTGAAGCAAAAATGCCGCCATGCTCGCCGCCATGCCGATGCAAATTGTAGAAACATCGCAGTTGATATACTGCATTGTATCGTAAATTGCCATTCCGGCTGTTATAGAGCCACCCGGACTGTTGATGTAAAAGTGGATATCCTTATCGGGGTCTTGCGCTTCAAGGTATAGAAATTGTGCCACGACAAGGCTGGCGGTAACATCGTTCACCTCATCTGAAAGCATTACAATTCTATCGTTTAGCAGTCTTGAAAAAATGTCATAAGAGCGTTCACCTCTGTTTGTTTGCTCTACGACCATTGGGATATACGGCATTTTAATTGCTCCTTTCAGGTTACATAGTATGCTGATATTTTACTCTGCTTTATCGCTCTTTTTTGTCGATTTTTTTGCAGCCGGCTTTTTTTCTTCCCCATCTGTCTTTTTAGCCTTGGGTTCTGCCTTTTTTGCAGTCGCTTTTTTTGCAGGTGTCTTTTTCTCTTTTTCTTCTTGCGCCTCGGGCTCTGTTGCCACTGCGTTTTCTCTCACAAGGTCAGAAGCCTTTTGCACAATCAAATCAGCGCGTAGATTTTTAGCCTCAATAAGCTGTTTTACACGCTCAACCTCTAAGTTGTTTTGCTCAGCAAGGGTTTTGAACTCTGCTTCAAGATCTTCATCCGATACGGTAAAACCTTCAAGCTCAGCAATTTTTTCGAGAGCCAGTCTGATTTTTACCTGACGAGCTGCCTGATGCTCAAAAAGGCGGCGGAAGGAGGACATCTCCATGCCCTGCATTTTGAGGTAGCTGTCAAGATCCATTCCCTGCATGGCAATGCGATAGCCAAAATCTTGAACGACATTGTCAAGCTGGCTTTCGACCATCACCTGAGGCACTGTGACCTCCATGTTTTCAAGAAGTTTGTCCATTATAGCCTCGTCAAATGCCGAGTCGGCTTGCGCCTTTTTGCTATCCTCTATTTTCTTCTTTAAATCTGCTTTATATTCTTCGACCGTTTCAAAATCGGTGGAAATATCTTTGATAAACTCATCATCAAGCTCGGGCTTTTGTGTTTCTTTAACATCGTTAACCTTGCATTTAAACACTGCCGGCTTGCCTGCAAGAGATTTTTCGTGATATTCCTCCGGGAAGGTCACAGTTACATCAAACATTGCGCCGATTTCTTGACCGACAATTTGCTCCTCAAATCCGGGGATAAATGAGCCTGAGCCAACTTGAAGGCTGAAATCTTCCGCTTTACCGCCGTCAAAGGGAACGCCGTCAACCGAACCGTCAAAATCGAGCAGTATTGTGTCGCCGTTTTGCACGGCACGCTCCACGCTTACCATGCTGGCATTGCGTGTCAACAGACGATCGAGCTCTTCATTTACCTGCTCCTCTGTAACTTCTACCTTCTCTTTGGGTGCGGTAAGACCTTTGTATTCTTTGATTTCAACATCAGGCTTGAGCTGAACTGTGACCTTAAAGGTAAACTCGCCTTCGTCGCTGACATTGAGGTCGCTAACGCTCGGACGATCTATCGGATCAAGGCCGCTTTCCTCAAGAGCTTTGGGATATGCATCGGCAAAGGAGAAGTCCATTGCATCTTCGTAGAAAACCTCTGCGCCATACATACGCTCAATCATTTTACGAGGGGCTTTGCCCTTGCGGAAGCCTTGAAGATGAATGTGCCCGACATTTTTGCGGTATGAACGCTGGCAAGCGTCTTCAAACTCCTCTTTGGATACGGTGATTGAAAGCTCCACCTGGTTGTTTTCTTTTTTCTCTACATTTGTAAGTTTCACTGTTTGTCCTCCCACGATATAATAAATTATAAAATATTGCCTCAAAACATTATAACACAAAACTGAGTTTTGCAATACCCTATTTTGCTTTTTATAGGGTAAAAATTGAATTATTTTATTAAAATCGGCTTAAAATCTATAGCATCGGCCGAAATACACTCGAAAGTAATGCCATTGTACTGTCCATTGAAGGCGCTTTGCAGGCCTTCCCCATGCAAATGACCGTAAAAACAACGGCTTACATTGTACTGTGAAAGCAGGTCCAAAAGCGGCTTTACCTGTGCATCCCCCGCAAGCGGAGGATAGTGCAAAAAGCAAATCAATTCACAGCAGTCGTCTGCTTGTTGTGCCGACTTGAGTGAGTGCTCAAGTCGCATAAGTTCTCGATTGAGCATTTTTTGACTGTCACCAAGCTTTTTATCATAAAACCAGCCTCTTGTTCCGCAAATGCGTTTGTTTTGCAGTAAAAAGCTGTTGTTGTGCAAAAAATCAAAGGTTTTGATGCCGTTTTCACAGAAAAAAAGATTCATTTTGCTCATTGTTTCCCACCAATAGTCGTGATTTCCCTTTAAAATCAACTTTTTGCCCGGGAAATTATCGAGCAATTGAAAGTCGGGCAGCGCCTCTTTTAGGTTTATTCCCCAAGAAAAGTCGCCGGCGATAATTAGAGTATCCTCCTCTGTCAGCACCGAAAGCCCATCAAGCAGTTTTTGTCTGTAACCACGCCATGCTCCGCCGAAAATATCCATTGGTTTGTTAGAACTTTCCGACAAATGTGTGTCACCGATTGCATATAACGCCATAAAAAACCTCAAATAAATGCATTTTCAATATGTGTGATTTGCCCCGACTCGGTATAGATTTCAACTATGTCGAAGCGAAAACAGAAATTGTCACCGTACTCACCCGTCCACTGGCTTGCCGTCAGCTTGATTTTCTCTTGCTTAGAAAGTGTGACGGCGGCATAGGCCGGTGCGTAATCGGCGTTTTTTCTGCGCTTAACTTCAACAAAAGCAATTGTTTTTTTCTTTTGTATTATTAAATCTATCTCACCAAAGCGACTTCTGTAGCCTGCCGCAATGATTTTATACCCTTTTTTTCGCAGATATTCGGCGGCAAGCGCCTCTCCTTCACGGCCCTTTGAAAGTGACGTGCTCATTTGGGCTCCCCCTTTAAGATTTTTGTCAAAAAGGTCGCTCTGTGTTCAGGGCAAGCGCCATGCTTTAAAATCAGTTCCCGGTGTAGTTTGGTCGGGTATCCTTTGTGCTTTGCAAATAGGTATTCGGGGTGCAGCTTGTCAAGGCGCTCCATTTCATCATCACGTGCAACTTTTGCAAGTATAGATGCCGCCGCAATGCTTGCGCTTTTTCGATCTCCACCTATAATACACAAAGTTGGAATCTCAAGCTGTGGGTCTCTGTTTCCATCTACAAGGGCAAAGTCGCATGGCAAGTGCAATTGCTTTACAGCCATTCGCATAGCAAGCAATCTGGCCTGCAGAATATTGATTTCATCAATTTGCTCGGCACTTACGCTTGCAATTGCAAAAGACAAAGCACGGGAGGTGATCTGCTCATAAAGTGCTCTGCGTTTTTTGTCTGACAGCTTTTTAGAGTCATCTACACCGTCAATTTTATCGTTCGGATTTAAAATGACGGCGGCGGCATATACCGCACCTGCGAGTGGGCCACAGCCCGCTTCATCAATGCCGCAAACTGCGGTAAAGCCTTGAGCGAGCATCTGGTTTTCATGCTCATACATCATGTTCGCTTGCTTTAACCGGCAATTCAAGGGTAATTCTGCCCAGCTTGCCACCACGATATTCGTCTATAAACACACGGCTCATGCGCTCGGTATTGACATGGCCGCCGCTCATGAGAAATCCACGAGCCTTTGCCATGCGCTCCAGTGTTTCATATGGTATTTCATCGGGTATAGAATCTATGCCGTATCGTGTTTTCAGCGCATTGGGCGCCACTGTATGCAAAGTTGTTATCAGCTGGCACGCCAAATCCTCTATATCAAGTATTTCGTCACGAATTGTGCCGGTAAAAGCCAGTTTATATCCGGTTGCATCGTCCTCAATTTTCGGCCACAACATACCGGGAGTGTCCATAAAATCAAAGCCACCCTCAAGTGTAAACCATTGCTTACCTCTTGTAACACCCGGTCTGTCGGCGGCGACCGCCGATTTTTTTCCGAGCAAACGGTTGATAAAGGAGGATTTTCCGACATTTGGTATTCCGATTATCATAATTCTTATGGTCTTTTTTTGCCCCTTTGCCTCACTGCGCTCTATCAAATCGGCACAGGCGTGTGCTACAGCATCGGTGAAGCGCTTGAGAAATCCGCCCTTTTGACTGTCTGTTTCGATAACAGTATAGCCTTGCGCACGGTAATGGGACGCCCATTTTGCCGTGTGCTCGGGATTTGCCTGGTCTATGCGGTTTATTGCAAGCATGTGGCGCTTGCCTTTGAATATCTCGAGTAATTCCTTGTTGCGAGAACTCTGAGGTATTCTCGCATCTATGATTTCGCAAACTATGTCTATGTTTTTCAAATCGGTCAGCATAAGGCGTTTGGTTTTCGCCATATGCCCCGGATACCAGTTTATACTCATTAAAATCACCATTCTGTGCAATAGCACAAATATTATTTAAAAACCCCGACAGAATGGGATTTTTGGGCATCTCGCTCGTTACGCTAAAGATCCTATTGAAGTAAACGGCCAAATACGGAAAACAACTTTGCCGATGATGTCCTCATAAGGAATGCTCCCTATATCTGTAGAGCGACTGTCGGTACTTCCGTTTCGATTGTCGCCAACGGCGAACACATGCCCGTCAGGCACGACATAAGGGTAATCTATGCTTCCACGGTTGACAATCGGCTCGCTTATATACGGCTCATACAAAACCTCACCGTTTAATATAATATCACCGCCCGAGGATATGTCTATAACATCTCCACCGATGCCGATTACACGCTTGACAAGCGGTTCTGTCGATTTATAGTCATACGCCATCAGCACTACAATATCCCCTCTTTCCGGTTCATCGTAGTTAAATACACGCATTATAGTCTGATCTCCACCTTCAAGTGTGGGGTACATTGATGACCCTCTGACGCCCGAAATGCGGAAAAAGAAGACATTTATTAACACTAACACTATGATTGAAATCACCAGTGCTTGCGCCCAAAAATAAAACTCAAGCACCCCGTTTGGCGGTTTGGCCCTGTTTTTTTTCATAATAATCACGCTTTCTCAAAAAGAAAAATAAGAGGGACGACGAGCGTCCCTCAGATTTTTTGAGTTGCTCCTCCGACCAAGTGGCGGTAAAAATGCAACATGTCGCAGGATTAGATATCCTGTTTGACTTTGGCCGCTTTACCGACTCTGTCACGAAGATAGTAAAGTTTTGCACGGCGCACTTTACCTTTGCGTGCTACCTCAAACTTTACAATGTTGGGGGAATGGATGGGGAAGGTTTTTTCAACGCCGACACCGTAAGACATACGACGAACGGTTACTGTTTCAGCAATTCCGCCGTGCTTTCTTGCGATTACAGTACCTTCAAAAACCTGGACACGCTCACGTGTTCCCTCCTTGATTTTTGCGTGGACACGAATTGTGTCACCGATGCCGAACTTGCCTGCATCTTCTTTGATTTGCGATTGCGTCAGATGTTTGATAAGATCCATAATGTATCTTCCTTTCACTTAGGAGTTCGTGCCTTGACCAGGCAGAGGACCACCCGTATTACATGCTTACTTAGAATAACATGAAAATGTATAAAAAGCAAGAGTTTTTTACAAAATCAATAAATATAGTACCTAAATGCCGTTTCGGCGATCTCTTTCATGATGTCAAACATCTCCTCCGTCGACCAATTTTCTTCGCGAAAATACATCGAAACAGGTGCATAATCGTTTTTGTCGGCGCTGCCGTCACGCTTATAGACATAGGTTTTATTCAGCGGATAAAACTCGTTTAGCATACTAACTTTCGAAAGAACGGTTTTTTCACTCTCAGCAAAATCACAGCCGGATCCGAAACAGACAAATGGAGTTATGCTCTCGTGGTTCATCATCGCCCTGATACCGGTGAGGTTTTTGCCGAGGCGCTCGATGGCATTGCCGGTCGCTTGGCGTGCCTTTCCCTCCTGCCGTCGCTTGTCGTTTGTGCCCTGCCGCTTGACCTCCGCTATCAGTATCGGCTTTTTACTCGGTTTTTTGTCAGTAGCACCTTTTTGAATCAAAAAGAGCACTCCCCCATCGGGCTTGATTTTTCTTCCGATAAACGAGAAGTCAAACTCTCTGCGCGAACCGTTTTGAGAGATAAAGTCTACCATATACTCCACTTTTATGTCTTTTTCAAAGACAATATCGATGTCCGGAAAGTCTGTTTCAAGCTTAAATCTGCCTTGCAAATACTCTATGACCTGCTGCATCGCCTGATAAACAGATCTGTCATCGAGCTTTGAGTTTACATTTTTCGGCTTGTGCTGCTCAACACGCTCACGCAGCAGATCCGACTGGCTTACAACCGAGCTCATAACTTCACCTCCTGTCGATAACAAAAATGTATTCGTTGACGTAGATGCTGCGCGCCGATAGGTTTCGGCTGCCTCTGTATGCGTTGTAGTTAATATCTTTCACCGAAACCCTACCGACCTGCTGTGCCATCTCTTTCATATCCTCATAAGCGATAAAGCCCTCATTATTATAAGAAATAATAATAAACTTGCTGTCGAGCGAGTGTAAAAGTCGCTCAAATGCCGCTCTCGCTTTGCCGGCTTTGTTATAATCGGAGCGGTTCCAGTCCTCCGGTATGCCGGAAACGGCACTTATCGGCGCTGTTATTGCGTTTTGAGCGATAACATTTAGCATAAAATAGTTAGAGCCGTAAGGATGCTGATTATAGGGTGGGTCTATATATACGACATCGCTGTGTGGCAAGCTTGGCGCGAGTGCATTTGCTTCGTTGCTTAGCACTGTAAAGTCACAACTGAAGTTTGATAAAACGGGTTTTTGGGGCTGTATTTTGCCTAAAATGCGGGTGAGCGCATGTTGCCCGTTGCCACCGTATTTACCGATGCCGGTCGAACTATCCTTGTAAAAGCCCTTAAATACCCCACCTGTATTGTTGTGCACCGAAGCTTCATAAAGCAGTGGCGCGAGGAAAAAATCTTGCACATGTGTGGGGAAATCGGTTATCTCACTTCGAACTGTATCGATTATCCGTGCATTTTCCGAGGTGTAAAAAACCCTCTCGCCCGATTTTATGTTTTGATCGTCCGAGGGACTGTAATGCTCGGAAATTAAACCGTGTTTGGGATTTTGCAAAGCTATTTGAAGCTGTGCAAAATAGCGAGCAAAATCTTCCTCCGGGAAATTCTCTTTATTTGTAAGATAGCACCTGTTGATAATGGCGCTGTAAGGCTCCAAATCATTTGCGAAAATATGAGAGCTGTATTTTTTCATCAGCCTTGCGACAATTCCCGAGCCGGAAAACAGATCTACACAGACAAGTTTGTCTCTTTGAAGTGCGTTGCATATTTTTACCAGCTCAGTCTCGATATAAGCAAGCAGTGCTCTTTTGTTGCCTATATAGGTTATAATCTGCTCTGTCAAAAAAGCTTTGTTCTCGACTTTACTCATGCTCAAAAAAGTCCTTTAGTTGCTCATCTAAAATTGCGGTACGCATATACTCTGCGTCGATAGAAGTGAGGGCATTGGCGGCATAAAAGGCCTCTGTTATATACTTTGGGTTAAGTGGGTCGTTTCCTGCCGACAGTACACAGCGGCAAATCAGGTCACTTCCCTTTTGCTCAAAGGCGATTTCTTTGATATAATCTCGGACATCGACAGGCTTACTGCTTCGCTTGGAGCGCTTTTCAACCACAAGGGGATTTTGGAGCGCCTGTTGACACAATTCAGCGTCACCGTGCATAGTGATTTCAAAGCGACTATTTTGTGCTTGCGCTACGGGGCGTACCGCTGTTTGTGCATGAATTGCTCGTATATCGACAGGCAATGCATCGTTTAGCTTTTCAACAATTTCCTCGTGCGTTTGCTGGGTAAGCAACTCAAAATCGCACAGCTCGCAAATACTCTGATATCCCGTGGAAAGAGGCACTAAAATGGAAAGTACGATATGCGGATTAAATCCCGACGAGTATTTGACAGGAAGTTTTGCACGCCTAAAGGAGCGTTGAAGCACCTTCATCAGGTCAAGATGAGAGGTAAATGCCGCCGCGCCTGTTTTAGAAAAGCACAGTCTGACTTTATACATGGCAAGGCCCTCCCATCAAATGTTGTGCTCCGCAATTTCTGCACCCCGATTTGCAATCGGGCGTGGCTTTGCCTTCAAGTGCGCTTTGATACTCATTCTGAAGATATGATTTTTGGACTCCCGAAGATATATGCTCCCACGGCAATATTTCCTCTAAACCAAAAAGACGGTTTGCGTAAAAATGCGGATCTATTTTGCAGTCTGCAAATGCCTGCTCCCATTGAGTTTTGTCAAAATGCTCGTCCCAACCGTCAAGGCGACTACCCAGCTCCCATGCTCTGTGTATAACCGGAGCAAGACGACGGTCACCTCTTGCAAAGACTGCTTCCAATGAGCTAACTTCATAATCGTGCAGGCTGAAGGTGACATTTTTGATTTTGAGAGCCTCTTTTAGCAGGTTTTGTTTGTGTAGTACCTGTTCTTTGCTTGCCTGCCCTTCCCACTGAAACGGAGTTTGTGCCTTGGGTACAAAGGTCGCAACGCTGACCGAAATGCGAACGCCACGAGCTTTGTTTTTTGCAAATTTCTTAAACTCTTGCAGTACATTCTTGGCGATCTGTGCTATACCGAGCAAGTCTTCATCGGTTTCGGTGGGCAGACCGAGCATGAAATACAGTTTAACACCGTTATATCCCGCTCCAAATGCAAGACGGCATGCGTTTAGCAAATCTTCCTCATACAGGTTCTTATTTATAACATCACGGAGCCGTTGTGAACCTGCCTCCGGCGCAAATGTGAGGTTGCTTTTGCGAACCTTTTGAACATTTTCCATCAGTCCGAGATTGAAATTGTCTGCTCTGAGTGAGGGCAAGGCAAGATTTACATGATCTTGCTCAAAATCTGCGACAAGTTGCTCACACAAGCTTTCAAGATGTGGATAGTCGCTCGAGCTGAGCGAGGTCAGCGAAACCTCATCCCATCCGGTGTTTTTAATCAGCCCTTTTGCCTGTTTTTCAAGGGTTTCGGGCGATTTGGCTCTGATAGGCCTGTAGGTGTGCCCCGCTTGGCAAAAACGGCATCCACGGCGACAGCCTCTGAAGAGTTCAACCATTGCCCTGTCGAAAACCACCTCGGTGGAGGGTACGATGAAAGTCTCGGGATAATAGGCGCCGTCAAGGTCTTGCACTATACACTTGTCCACCACCTGCGGAGCAGTTTCTTTAGCGGTGATAGCGTCGATTGTGCCGTCTTCTTTGTATGTAATATCGTAAAACTCCGGTACATATACCCCTTTTATGCCGGTAGCTTGGCGTAAAAAGTCGAGCTTGCTCTTACCTTCCGCCTTGGATTTGCGGTAAAGCTCAACGATTTCGGGCAGACACTGCTCTGCCTCACCTATAACGATAATGTCCAAAAATGGTGCTATCGGCTCTGCATTGTAGACGCAAGGTCCACCTGCGATTACAAGCGGTGTTAGATCGGTTCGTTCGTGTGCATACTTAGGCACACCGGCCATGTCGAGCATGTTGAGCACCGCTGTGTAATTCATCTCATACTGCAGAGTAAAGCCTAATATATCAAAACCCGAGACCTCGCTTTTGCTTTCAAGGGTAAAAAGCGGAACATTGCGCTCACGCATTTGCTGTTCCATATCGGGAGCCGGCAGGTATACACGCTCGCACAGCACGCCGTCCATATCGTTGAGTAGTCCATATAGGATTTTAGATCCCAAATGGGACATGCCTATCTCATAAAGATCGGGAAAGCAAAAGGCAAAGCGTGTGTGGCACTGCTGTGGGTCTTTGATCACACTGCCAAACTCGCCACCCGAGTATCGTGCCGGTTTTCGCACATTTGCAAGACATGCGGCAATTTTTTCGTTCATATTTCCTCCGTATTTTGGGTTTGATTAAA
>CAYJAS010000009.1:0-8433 GCA_964367895.1 uncultured Oscillospiraceae bacterium
TTTTTTTCATTTTCTATGTTGACAATATGATTTGTTTATGATATCATTTTAATATCAAATACAAAAGGGGATATCATCATGAAAGAAAAAATCTATACACAGTCCAAACTCGGTATGCCGATGCTACTGTTAATCTTACTTAGCTATGCAGCGGCGATTGCCGGCATCATCTTCGCCGCAAGCTATGAGCTAATACCACTTCTGATAATCAGCATCGTATGGGTATCCATCGGCTGGATATTTTTCTGCGGTCTTAAAGTGGTAAATCCGCAGGAGGCCATTGTGCTTACTTTGTTCGGAAAGTATAAAGGCACAATAAAGGAGCATGGATTTTACTTTGTTAACCCGTTTTGTGCTTCGGTAAATCCGGCGGCAAAAACCAAGCTCAGCCAAAGTGGCGACATCAAAACGCCGACCTCGCCTTTAAACATCAGCCTGAGCGGAGCGGGTACCTCTGTAGAGCTTACAAACAAAAAAATCTCACTGAAAATAATGACACTGAGCAATCAAAAGCAAAAGATAAACGACTGTCTCGGAAATCCGGTCGAGATCAGCATTGCGGTCATGTGGCGTGTTGTGGACACCGCAAAAGCTGTGTTCGATGTCGACAACTACAAAGAATATCTATCCCTTCAATGCGACAGTTCACTTCGCAATGTCGTGCGCCTATATCCATATGATGTAGCGCCAAATGTTGACACTACCGGTGACGGAATGTCGGACGATGGAAGCCTTCGCGGTTCGAGTGAATTGGTTGCGGCACGCATTAAAGAAGAAATACAAAGCAAGGTTCACGAGGCAGGTATTGAGGTAATCGAAGCACGCATAACCTATCTTGCTTATGCACAGGAAATCGCCGCCGTCATGCTGCAACGTCAGCAGGCATCGGCAATTATAGACGCACGCAAAATGATAGTTGACGGCGCAGTCGGCATGGTCGAAATGGCACTGCAAAAGTTGAGCGAAAATCAAACCATCAATCTCGATGAAGAGCGCAAAGCGGCAATGGTTTCAAATCTGCTTGTTGTGCTGTGCGGAAACAAAGACGCTCAGCCAATAGTTAATTCGGGAAGTTTATATTAATCATGAATGATTCCTCAAAAAAGCAAATTCCGCTCAGGCTGTCAAAAAAGCTGTACGAGGACATAGCGAAGTGGGCAGAGGATGATTTTCGCTCGGTAAACGGGCAAATCGAATACCTACTGACCGAATGTGTCAAAAAACGCAAGGGCGATAGTTCGAGCGACAAGCAAGAGGCGGAAAAGCTTAGGAACAAATAAAAAAGCCGATTTGATCGCTCTTTAGACAGAGCGTCTTTTCGGCATGTTAGGAGGCAAGCAATGGCTGTTAAATATTCGGCAGATCGCCCCAGAATTGTAGTCGGACTGATGTCCGGCACCTCGGTAGACGGCATAGACACGGCACTTGTAAAAATATCGGGAGATATGCATCAGCCACAGGTAAAGCTACTTAAGTTCGAAAACTATCCCTTCCCACAGCAGGTTAGAGAGTTGATTTTCGAGCTTTTTGACCCCAAGAAGGCAACGGTAACAAAAGTGGGATATCTCAATTTTCTGCTCGGCGAATTATATGCAAAAGCGGCGCACGACATTGCGGCAGAGCACGGCATCGCAATGTCTGAAATCGACCTAATTGGGAGCCATGGGCAGACAATTTGGCACAGTCCTGAGGCAGATAATCGGCATGGCTTTGACATTGCGTACACCGTGCAAATCGGTGAAGGGGCAGTAATCGCAAATCGCACAGGCATCACTACGGTGTCGGATTTTCGTGTCGCAGATATGGCGCTCGGCGGTCAGGGTGCACCGCTTGTGCCCTTTACAGAGCAACTTTTGTACAGCGAAAGCGGAAACTGCCGTCTGCTGCTCAATATTGGTGGCATCAGCAATGTCACCGTGCTCCCCGGTGACAACAGCGAGATTTTTGCCTTTGATACAGGGCCGGGAAATATGATTATAGACGCTCTCGTTTGCGCCATGACAGAGGGCGCACAAGCATATGATTATGACGGGCAAATTGCACGTTCGGGCACTGTTTGCGAAACCTTGCTGAGCGAGTTGACAGCCGATGCCTATTACAACGCCCCACTGCCAAAATCGACAGGCAGAGAGCGCTTTGGCGAGCAGTATACACAGCAAATTATCAAACGATCGGAGCAACTCAAAATTTCCTTTGCAGACATGGTCGCCACCGCCACAGAGCTGACGGCACGCACAATTGCAGACAGCTATACACGATATATCGCACCGAAAATCACGGCAAGTGAAATGATTATCGGCGGCGGAGGAAGCTATAACAGCACGTTGATTGCACGGCTAACCGAGCTTATGGCACAGCATGAGGTCAAGGTGCTGACCCAAGAACAACTGGGATACAGTAGCGATGCAAAGGAGGCGATAGCCTTTGCATTGCTGGCCGATAGAACGGCACTGGGGCTGGGCAATTCACTGCCTGCCGTCACCGGCGCAAGAGGGCAGGCAATACTCGGCAAAATATCGCTACCCCCACAGATATAGGAAGGCAATATGAACGATCCCACTTTTATCATTCAAATGATATTGTTTCTAATGATTCCCCTAACCCTCGGCCTCGTATCCGGCTTGATATATTACATATTTAGAAAGCAAGCCTATAAAAGGTTTCCGGCAAAAATCGTCACCATAGTTTTCTTTGTTTTATCACTTATGGCCTTAGTTATAAGGCAGTTTTTAATGCGATAAACATCGGCTCCACCGCCACAAACTAACCCTACAAACATAAAAATCCGCCTTTTCGGGCGGATTTTTTGTTCTTGCTGTTCACTGCTACGCTCCCATTATCCGATCAAAATCCAAGCAAAAGCAGAACACCGACTATCAAAAGAGTGTCGGTCATATTTCCGCCGCCATCGTTATCGGCTATCAAAAAATACACAAGAACAAGCAGTAAAATTGTGTCGGTGTCAAGGTCGGGCATCTTAATATTTCCGCCCAGCAGATTTTTAAGAACGCTGCCCTTCTTTTCACTGTCCGCATCGGGCTGTGCCTCCTGCTCATCGGTGACTTGCTCAAAATCACCCTCGGGCTGTGCGGGGGGAGGGGTATTTTCGGGCGTAGGCTGAGATTTATCCTCTTTATCAGAGAACAAATCGTCAAACTCACCGCCGTTTATATAACGATTATACATAGCTGAATATTACCTCCCCAAGATACCAAGGGCGGTTTTTGCCGCGACCGCCATATTCGCCATGCGAATAGCTCTGTCAATTCCCATAAGTCGCTTGTTTGCCATATAGGGCTTCATCGCCCGTATAAGATTGAGGCGTTCATCGCTTACAAGGTCGTTGCTGCCCGATATAGCACCCAGTAAAAGCGGTAAAACTGCGGCAATGCCGGCCGCCCCGGCGGCACTTTGGGCGGTGCTATTTTGCTCGCCTTTCGCCTCGCCCCCCTCTGAGGGGGAGGTATTTGCAATAATCTGCCTAAGCATTTCGGCGGCATCGGTGCCGGGCTGTACAATCTCGCCCGATTTCGGTGGCTCCTCTTCAGCTACGGACGACTGCTCAGAGCGTGCCGATTTCAGGGTAGATGCCATGTCAACAACCTTTTTCAAAGTTTCCTTGTCGGCAAGCAATTGCTCTAAGCGTTCGTCAAGCTCGGCCATGGCTACACCCCGATTATTTCAATAATCTTTGCCGCCAGTGATGCGCCGTCCTTGCTTGAAAGAAGAGATGAGAGCAAAGCTCTGCCGGGATCTTTCGGCGCATCGGCCGCCGCCTTTGCCGCCGCTTTAAGTGCGTCGCCACCCTCGCCGGACAGCATATGTAACAGCTGAGTTCCGCTTTCGCCACTTATAGCAGTGTTAAACTTGTCAAGCCCTTTGATAATTTTCAGACCTTGTGGCGATGCCATCATCGAACGAGCGGCGCTTTCAATGTCATTAGACATAATAGTACCTCCAATTTTTTGTTATACCTCATTATATGTAAGCGATAGGGCAAAGTTACACAAAAAATTACCTGTCATCAAATCGCACATCTCTGCATAAACTGTTTTTATACAAAACAGGAGGAAAAAACGATGGCAGACAAAAAAATCAAGCCAATCCCCGAAAAGGAGGCAAATATCCACAAAGAGGACATAGACGAACTGATTTTTGCAGATCAATTACCATATGTCAGCGAACGATAAGACAAAACCGACGGTGCCAAGACAAAATGGCAACCCGTCGGTTTTTTGTATTTTTACCCCAAACACCCCTCGTCCGAACCCGGCATTTGCCGATATCTATTGTAGGGCAAGGGCTCTGCTCTTGCCGTGTAGGGAGCGACGCCCTCGTCGCTCCGCCCTCCGTCCCCCGTCCATCGTCCTTCGCCTGTAGGGGAGACCTTTGGTCGGCCGCCCATGTTCGCACAATGTCAAGTCAACGGCGCAGGGGCGATTCATGAATCGCCCGAACTCGGCATTTGCCGATATCTATTGTAGGGGCGGTCATCGGCCGCCCGTCGCTCCGTCCTTCCTCGCCCCTGTCCTCCCCATAAAAAAACTTCTTGACAAACAAAACCAATTAAGCTAATATAGCTATATAAACTTAATTAGTTTAAAATATCTATTTGCCTTGGAGGACAAAATGAAAGGAAAACTGACCCGAACACTTGATAAAATCTATCACGATTTATCCCTTGTCGAACTTAAACACGCCTATTCGCAAAACCAAAGTAGTGATTTATCCTATCACGACACATTGTATCTAAATATCATAGAAGGACACCCAAACGAGTACACCTCCTCGCAAATTGCCGATCTGCTCAATATAACTCGTCCTTCGGTAACTCAAAAAATAAATGAACTTTGCAAAAAGGGGTATGTGATAAGAACCCAAAGCACCACCGATAAAAGGGCATACTATTTGTCGATAAACCCAAGTAGCCCGAGGTTTGACGATGTAAGCCGAGAATTTGAGGCGGTAATCGAAGGAGTTTTACTTGAAAAATACGGAAGCACAAATATAGACATCTTCTGCCAAATGCTTGAAGAATACTCAAATCTTTTATCAGATAAAATTAAACAGGAGAAAAAAATATGAATAGCCCCTTAGCCAAAAACTTTAGCATGAAAGACCTGCTGAAATACACCCTTCCCAGCATGTTTATGATGGTGTTTATGTCCACATACACAATCATTGACGGTGTGTTCGTCTCGAAACTTGTCGGAGAAAATGCCTTGGCGGCAGTTAATATCGTTTTACCGCTTTTCGGAGTGGTAATGGCCGTCGGACTGTTGTTTGCAACCGGTGCAAATGCCGTAATAGCAAAACTGCTGGGTGAGGGCAAAGATAGAGAAGCCCGTGAGTTTCTGACGGTGATATATATTATAGGTGCAGTGCTCGGCGGAGCAATGACTGTCGCCGCATTTGCATTTCCCGACCAAATGCTGTCTGTTTTAAACGCAAGCGAAAATCTATATCCGCTCGCAAAAGATTATTTGCTCAGCTTAGCCGGGTTTTCAATACCTGTATTTTTTATGGTTTTTATACAGTCCTTCATGGTCACAGCAGGGAGACCGGGGCTGGGGCTTGCACTGAGCCTTGCAGGCGGAGCTACAAATATCCTTCTTGACTATGTCTTTATATCGCCTGATTTGCTCAATTTGGGAATTGCCGGAGCAGGACTTGCAACCGGATTGGGAAATGCACTGCCCGGCTTAATGGGTTTCCTTTATTTTGTCTTCAACAGAAAATGCATATTGCATTTTGTAAAACCAAAGCTCAACATAAAAACGTTGATACTCAGCATGTTTAACGGCGCCTCGGAGCTTGTCGGATCACTCGCAATGTCCATTACCACTATGATGTTCAACTTTATTCTAATGGATATGATAGGCGACTCGGGTGTAGCGGCAATCAGCGTTATTTTATATATACAGATGTTCCAAAGCGCAATTTACATCGGCTATACTATGGGCGTGTCGCCCATAATTGCCTTCAAATACGGCGAGCAAAATCATTTGGGCTTGCGAAGGGTAATCCTTCAAAGTTTTAAAATCACAGCGGTAGCGTCGGCACTGGTAATCGCCGTCACTTTGATTTTCTCGCATCAAGCGGTTGCCATCTTCATATCGCCTGAAAGTGACACCTTTGAAATGGCAAGAAACGGATTGCTGATGTTTTTGCCGGCATATGTGTTTATGGGCTTCAACATCTTTTTCTCTGCCATGTTCACCTCACTTTCAAACGGAAAGGTCTCGGCAACAATCTCGGTGCTCAGAACGCTGGTATTTATAGTCATTGCAATGCTCGTTCTGCCACAACTACTTGAACTAAATGGCGTATGGTTAGCGGTGCCGGTAGCGGAGTTTTTAGCAGTCCTCGTATCGCTCTGGTTTTATAGAAAAAACAAAGCAAAATACAATTACTAAAACAAAAGCTCATATTTGTGCAACTACACAAATATGAGTTTTTTTGTCCCAAAAATAAAATTGTCAAAGTATTGAAAAAATCAAATACATTCCGCCGTAAATCAGCGGCTGATGAAGCAGATAAACCCACAAGCTGTGTCGGCTTACCCATTCAAGCGGTGCACAGCGCATTTTGTAGAAAAAATCGGGCATTTTGCCGTCTTTTATCGGATCGGCAAGCCATGCACCGAAGAAATACATAAAAATCCACGGCAAAAGAGGGAAGTAATCGGCAGAGGAAAACCCCGGATAATACACCCCAATAGGCCAAAGCCAAGTAATGTTTGAAGTGATGGGAAAAACCGAAAATGCGGCAAAAAAGGCAACAAGCCATACCACACCGTGTATGCGAATTTTGCTTAAAACAGGCTGCACCGCCGTATAAATCAGCGTGCTCACTCCCAAAAAGTGAAGTATACCAAAGCCGATAAACATATTCAGGCCTGAAAACTTGCCGAAACCGTAGGTAAAGGCGCTGACGGCGAGCGCCGCCGCACAGATTTTCAGCCCACGCTTTACATTATTTCTTGAAAACTTGCTCGATGCGCCCGACATGGCAATAAAACATGAAGCAAAAAATGGCTGAAGTATATCAAGTGCAATATTGTCTATAAGCCCTGGGCCGACAAGTCCAAAAGAGACCAAATTATACCCGAAATGGTGGCAAACCATAAGAAGGAGAGATAGCCCTCTCAGCAGATCAAGAGCATAATATCGTTGCCTTTGCATCACACGTTAAAGCGATAGAGAACAACATCTCCATCCTGCATGACATATTCCTTGCCCTCACTGCGCACAAGCCCTTTTTCCTTGGCAACCGTCATGCTACCGCAGGCATCGAGGTCGGTAAAAGCGACCACTTCGGCACGGATAAATCCACGCTCAAAATCGCTGTGTATTTTGCCTGCCGCCTGGGGTGCGCGTGTTCCGGTTTCAATGGTCCACGCCCTGACCTCCTCAGGTCCCGCGGTGAGATATGAAATCAGCCCAAGCAAAGCATAAGAGCAGGTAATCAGGCGATCAAGACCCGACTGGGAAAGCCCAAGCTCTGACAAAAACATGTCACGCTCCTCGCCCTCCAGCTCGGCAATTTCCTGCTCAAGGCGTGCGCAAATGGGAAGTACCTGTGCCCCCTCGCTCTCGGCCAATTTTGCGACTGCGGCATAATAGGTATTGCCCTCAATGCCGGCAGAAAATGCCGCTTCGTCCATATTCGCGGCATAAATGACCGGTTTTGCGCTCAAAAACTCACTTTGCTGAACAATTTCACGCTCACTGTCGTTTACATCAAAACTGCGCACCGAGCGTCCCTCATTGAGATGTACGATAAGCTTTTCAAGCAGTTCGATCTCGGCGATAATCTTTTTATCTCCGCTCTTTGCCGCCTTTCTTGAGCGATCAATGCGTCGCTCAGCCATCTCCATATCGGCCATAACAAGCTCAAGCTCGATAATTTCAATATCACGCAAAGGATCTGTACTACCCTCCACATGCACAATATTTTCGTCGTCAAAACAGCGCACAACATGAACGATTGCATCGGTCATGCGGATATTGCTCAAAAATTTGTTGCCAAGACCCTCACCCTTAGAAGCGCCTTTGACCAAGCCGGCGATGTCGACAAACTCAATGACGGCAGGGGTGTACTTTTTGGGCGAATAAATGTCTGAAAGCCTGTCAAGCCTGCTATCCGGCACCGAAACCATGCCGACATTGGGTTCAATTGTGCAAAATGGGTAGTTGGCACTCTCTGCACCGGCGTTTGTAATCGCATTAAAAAGGGTGCTCTTGCCAACATTGGGCAGACCTACAATACCTAATTTCATAAAAAATCTCCATTCTGTGTTTTTTAAATATCTTGTTAAAATCTCCGAAAGAATGGAGATTTTTTTGGCATCTCGCCTGTTTACGGGCGAGGGTGTTTATTATATATTTACTTTAAATTATCCAATCCCGTAGGGGCGACCTGTGGTCGTCC
>CAYJAS010000009.1:8533-27162 GCA_964367895.1 uncultured Oscillospiraceae bacterium
TATTATATATTTACTTTAAATTATCCAATCCCGTAGGGGCGACCTGTGGTCGTCCAAAATCCCCGTCCCCGTCATCTGGGCGTCACTTTCCTCCAAACATTATACACGAAACCACCCATTTGGTAAAGAAAAATATCAATTCACCCATTTTTTTTAACTTGTTCACATTTTTTTAAACATTTCAAGGGTAAAAAAAGGTATAATAACGATAATAAATTAAAAATTGGGAGGTTTTTGACATGGCAAAGACTATTTTAATAGTAGAAGACGACAGAAACATACGGGAACTGCTCAGGCTGTATCTTGAGCAGGAGGGGTATAATATCGAACAAGCGCAGGATGGAATGGACGGTGTGCGCACCTTTAAGCGTGTACATCCCGACCTTGTACTTCTCGACCTGATGATGCCGGTAATGGACGGAACCCAGGCAATTCGTGAAATCCGCTCCTCCTCCAAAACACCGGTAATAGTATTGACGGCAAAGGGCGAAACCTTTGACAAGGTCGCACTTTTAGAGCTTGGGGCAGACGATTATATCACAAAACCCTTTGAAATGCGTGAGGTGATTGCCCGTGTCCGTGCCGTAATGCGTCGCTATGAGCAGGAAGATGGCGAGCAAAAAATTGAGTTTGACGATTTGGTAATAGACAAAAACTCATATAATATTACAGTCTCGGGCAAAAAGCTTGAAATACCGCCCAAAGAGATTGAACTGCTGTACTTTTTGGCGAGTTCACCAAACCGTGTCTTTACCAGAGCACAGCTGCTTGACGATGTCTGGGGCTTTGACTATTTTGGCGACACCAGAACGGTTGATGTTCATGTAAAGCGCCTACGTGAAAAGCTGGGCGAGTCAAATAACTGGGAGATAAAGACGGTCTGGGGTGTCGGATATAAGTTCGAACTGCTGGAAAAATAGAAAAACTACACGGGGGTAAAGCACTTGAAAAGCCTGGTAATGCGCAACTTCATGTCTTATGCAATGATAATAATGCTCGGCTTTGTGCTACTTGCCGGTATTTTTACAAGGCAGGTCGATACATATGCACAGCAGGAAAAGCAAGCTGTGCTTGACATAACGGCAGAGCGTGCCGCCGACAGTACACGGATATATCTGCTTGGAATAACGGCGGCTATGCAAGCCTCCGAATTGATTGTGGACGGCTATTTGGTAAATATGAGTCAGCTGGCCGAGGATAGCGGTGGTATAATATATGTAGCCGATGCAAATGGAAATCTCGCCTTTGTAGCAAACGAAGACAATTGCTATATGCAAGAGGGTGGCATAATCCCCGAGCAGGCAAGTGAGCAATTGCTTACAACGGGCGAGTACAGTGCACACTCAAACTTTTACGGATATCTGTCAACACCGCATTATATCAAGGGCGAGACCATAAGGATAGGCAGTCAGATGGCCGGTATGATTTTCGTATGTGTCCCTTCGGAGGAGGCGACGGCACTATTTTTGGGTATGTCACAAACCTTTTTGATTTTGACCAGTGCCATACTCTTTTTCACCTTGCTGACAACCGTCATAGTTGCAAGAAGAACACTTGACCCGCTAAAGCAAATGGCGGCGGCAACACGGCGATTTGCCCGTGGTGATTTCGGCATTAGAGTACCTCTGCCAAGATACCAAGATGAGCTTTACGACATGACCATAAGCTTTAATAATATGGCGAATGCCATAGAAAATATGGAGCAAAACAGGCGTGGGCTGATAGCAAATGTGTCGCATGATTTGCGCACCCCCATGACCACAATAGCCGGATTTGTAGACGGAATGGCAGACGGCACGATAAAACAAGACAAATGGGAGCATTATCTGCGTATAATTTCGGATGAGGTAAAGCGCCTGTCACGCATGGCAAACAGTATGCTTGAACTTTCAAGACTGGAAGCAAACGATGAACAGCTCGCCATGGGAGTAATGGACATGAGCGAAATTGTTCGCCGAGTGGTCATAAGCTTTGAGCGAGCGATAACCGATAAAAAACTTGAACTTCTTCTTGAAATACCGGAAACCTTGCCGATAACGGCAAACCATGATGGCCTGTTCCAGGTAGTATATAATTTGTTTGACAATGCGATAAAATACACAGCAGAAGGTCAGGCAATAACCATTTATATGTCGGAAAAGGGCGGAAAGCTTGATTTCCATATTGTAAATGCAAGCGAGACCATTCCAAAAGAGAGCCTGACACATATTTTTGATAGATTTTATAAGGTTGACCAGTCACGCACAGACGGTCAAAGCGGCTCAGGTCTCGGACTTTATATAGTGCGCACAATTATCCGCAAGCACGGCGGAGAAACATATGCAAGTAGCGGACAGGGTAAGACGGAGTTTTCCTTTGAAATCCCAACAACACCGCCAAAATCAAAGGAGGGCAAACAGAAAAATGAACTCGCATGACAATGACCAAATCAACGCCACAGATTATTGCTTTCAAAGTTATGAGCAAAAAATGGCCAAAAAAAAGCGTAAAAAACTCATTTGCAAAAGCTGTGTTTTCGGAGTAGCAATAGTGGGGCTGACCGTTATAGTGGCAACATTTATTCGCTCGGGCGCCTCGGCGGACGGTATAGTCAGCAAACTCTCAGGCATGACAGACGATTTTTTAGGAAGTCAGGCAGAGCAGGTAGAGGGAAACTTTTCTCTCTCAAGTAATAGCCAAGATACCTCCGACATGCCAATGGTGGTGGTGACCGATGTAAGCGATATGGTCGAAAGGGCAAGAGCTTCGGTCGTCGGAATTGTAACCGAGAGCTATAGCCGCTATGAAGCGTCGGGATCGGGCAGTGGTATTATAATGACAGATGACGGATATATCGTCACAAATCAGCATGTAATTGAAGACGGAGACAGTATAACTGTAAATCTCGACAATGGCGAAAGCTATAGCGCATATTTGGTGGGGGAGGACTCCTTCACAGATATTGCGGTACTCAAGATAGAGGCGCAGGAGCTGCCTTATGCCATACTCGGCAACTCGGATGAACTGAGAGCCGGCGAAGCGGCGATAGCCATCGGCAATCCCACGGGAATGTTGATGGGCACGGTCACCGCGGGGATAATTTCTGCAGTTGACCGCAATATTGAGGTGGACGGCAATCAAATGACTTTTATTCAAACCGATGCCGCAATTAACAGCGGAAACTCCGGTGGCCCTTTGCTCAACAGTCAAGGGCAGGTCGTTGGGGTGAACACTATAAAAATATCGGCAGAGGAATATGAAGGTCTGGGATTTGCTATACCGATAAACAGTGTAATTCCGATAGTGGAACAGCTAATAAATCAAGGGTATATATCAGGGCGCCCCTTTGTTGGGCTCAATGTCAACACCATAAGCCAAATGGCGGCGGCATTTAACAGAGTTCCAATGGGTCTTTATGTCACAGCTGTAGATGAAAACTCAAGTGCCTATAAAATCGGAATAAGAGAGGGCGATATTATAACCGCTGTGGGCGATGTCAAGGTGATTGATATAGAGAGCGCATGTTCCGCTCGAAATGATTATGCCGTTGGCGAAACCGTTGAGCTGACAATTTACAGAAGCGGTCAATATTACAATGCTGAAATAGTCCTTTCGGAGAACAACGGAGACACCGACGGATACAATTTTTAGGTTAGACTTGAACCCATCGTCATATTTCCGCTTTTCATTGTAGGGGCGGTCATTGGCCGCCCGCCGTTGCTCACTCTCCTGTAGGGGCGACCTGTGGTCGTCGGTCGCCCTCACTGTAGGGAGCGACGCCCTTGTCGCTCCGAATACGAAGGACGGAAGTGGTTTTTGCCCATTTTGACAGCACTTTTTTGCCCGTTTTGGATAAATTTTAAGCCGTGGGAGGTCAGATCCCACGGCTTTTTTATATGTTTGAAAGCTATAGTTTCAGCATTTTTGTAGCTCCAAAAGCTCGTGCTTCCTCGGCATCATGTGTTATCAGCAGCACTGTTTTGCCGATGCAGCAGTCTTTGGCAAACTGTATAATTTGCTTTTTTAAAGTTTCATCAAGCCCTTTAAACGGCTCGTCCATCAGCAGTAAATCGCAGTCAAAAAGCAGTGCCCTAAGCAGTGATACACGGCGTTTCATTCCGCCCGAAAGCTGGGATACAGGCTGATTTATACTGTCTTTAAGGCCAAAATCGGACATGGCACGAGAAATTGCTTGCTCGCTCAGCTCAGGACAGACAAGACGAATATTTGCACTGCCACTCAAATGTTCAAGCAGGCGATTTTCCTGAAAAACAGCGCTGATTTTTGCGTTTTCAAGTCCGCTGATACTGCCGCTATCGGCATTTTCAAGGCCGAGCATAATTCTGAGCAAAGTGGTTTTTCCCGACCCGGAAGGTGACATAAGGCAGGAAAATTGCCCGTTTTCTATAGTGCAACTGAAATTGTCGAGCACTTTTTTATCGCCGAAGGATTTGCAAAGATCTGTAATGATTATATCACTCATGCTTATATCACCTCCAAACCTTTAAAAATCAAATCGAGCAGTTTGAAGACAACACGCTCAAACAACAGGCTGATAAGTACAATGGCAACCGTCCAAGCGAAAAGATCTGCCGTCGCAAGATAGATTTTTGACTGTTGAAGTTGATATCCGAGTGAGCCGGCGGAGGCGGCAATAACCTCTGCCGCAACTCCCGATTTCCAGCTGAGACCAACGCCCACCTTACATCCTGCGATAAAATATGGCTTTACTTGCGATACATAGATGTAGCGCACCGTTTTGCAGGTTGGCAAACGAAAAACCTTTGCCATTTCAAGTAAATGACGGTCGGTAGCTTCAATACCTTGCAATAAATTTGTGTAAAGTATCGGGAAAACTATCAGAAAACATATGAAAACAGCAAGATTGTCGGGTGAAAACCAAAAAAGAGCGAGAATTACAAAAGAGGCAACAGGGATACTCTTGATAGCGGGCAAAACAGGTGCAAGCAATACTCGCACCGTGCGATAACGTGCCGAAAGGGCCGACAGGGCGATGGCCGCAATGCAAGACAAAATAAAGCCAACGCCAATTCTAAGGGTACTAAAGGCGATGGCAAGCCAAAAATCAGAGGTTATCGCAAGCTCAAAGAAGCGGACAAAAACAGTGAGTGGCGACACCAATATTATTCTGCTGTCTATGGCTAATGCCACAATTTGCCACAGCAGTAGCCAAAAGGCTACCGCTATGGCAAATGTTTTCTTTGAGTATTTCATTCAGCGATGAAGTAGAAATCATCACCGGGCAATGCGCCACCGACAGATGCCGGATTTGCCTGTTCAAGAACGGCAAGATAGCCGGAAAGGTCTTGCTTCATCTGCTCACCTGCGGTGAAGACAATATTTGCCTCGGGTATGGCGATTTTAGCAACCGCCTCGGGTACGATTTCATATCCGCCGATTAGAGCGGCCGCCGCATCTATGTTTTCGTTTACAAACTCAACAGAAGCGCTGTACTGCTCAAGGAAGGTTGCAACCGCCTCCGGATTTTGCTTTATAAAATCGGTGCGAGCTATCATAACGCCGGTTATCATGGCCGAGGGATTGTCAGAGCCTTGCTGTGCCGACAGCCACTGCTCATTGAAATCTAAAACGACATTTAATGTGTCATCGTTCATCAGCGCAGTAGTGACAAAAGGTTGGGGAAGCATTGCTAAAGCACCGGTGTTGTCTGCTTGCAGTGCGGTCAAGCATTCAGCATGCTCGCTTTTCCACTGGATGTCAACATCGGTGGCAGGATCAAGGCCTGCTTGCTCAAGCAGATAATTAAGGGCATATTCGGGGGTTGCACCTTGTCCGCTGGCAAAAATTGTCTTGCCCTCAAGATCGGCAAAGGAGGTAACGCTGTCACCCTTTTCGAGCATGTAAATGACACCTAATGTGTTTATCGCAATGACCTGCACACCACCATCGGTGTTGTTGTACAGCACAGAGGCGAGATTTGCAGGAACAGCGGCGATGTCAACCTCGCCCTTTGCGATAGCCGGGGCAATTTGATCGACGGCGCTTATAAGCTCAAAATTGTAATCGATATCTTCAATTTCACCGTTATCGGAGGCATCCATCAGCTGCACAAGGCCCATGGCAGTAGGTCCTTTGAGTGCCGTTACATTTACTGCGACGGGTTCGGGTGTCGGTTCGGGTTCGGGGGTAGGCTCCGGTTCGGGGGTTACGTCTTCACCTTCAGAGGGAGAAGGCGAGTCAGGAACATCTATCAAATCGTCATCCGCAGGAGCACAAGCGGAAAAGAGTGAGAAGACAAGCGCCAATGCCAATACCAAAATAATTGTTTTTTTCATGTGAAATATTCCTTTCAATTGTGTTTATTGCTTCGCCAATTAAATATTATCAAGATTATGAGGTATTTAGTTGGAAGAGCTATACTTGCATTTTTTATTATATACTATTCCTGCTTATTAGTCAAATCTAACTTTAACAATTTTGTGAAAGAAAGTAGTAAAAAACGTATTTTTGGGAAAATTGACGAAAATGGTTAAATATTATTAATTTTTTTTGATTGTTTTAGGAGGAGAGGAAGGCATACATGAAATCTACCCCTACGAGGCGGGGGAGCGTAAAAAGCTGATAATATTTTATCCCATTTATACATATCTTTAATCAGGGCAATAAACTGCCTTTAAAAAAGAGGGGGGATAAGATTGTGAAAGGGCAACCGGAAGAGCGCATTGTTGAGCTTGCGCTTTACATTATCGAAACAGGGGCGACTGTGAGAAGTGCCGCAAAAAAGTTTGATGTTTCCAAATCTACGGTACACAAAGATGTTACTGCGAGGCTTTACAATATAAATCGGTCGCTTTACCATCAGGTGCAGAAGGTGCTTGCACAAAATAAGAGCGTGCGACATATTAGGGGCGGAGAGGCGACAAAAAACAAGTACAAAAAACACAACGCACCTATCGGATAATCCGATAGGTGCGGTTATGTGTGACACCCTAAGGTGACGGGAGCTGAATACCTTTCGCCCGAAGGCGACGTATATCAGGCACAGTGGCACAATCCCTCGCATTGCTACAGGCAAAAGCGCTAGGGGGGTTGGGGGGGGAAACGCTACCCCCAACACTTTTTGCATACTTTTTGGGGTATGTAGGGCAAGGGCTCTGCTCTTGCCGTATGGCGGCGGCTCCATAGCTGCAAACTCCCGTCTAAAACCTCTTTCGTCCTTCTCACTCGGAGCGACGAGGGCGTCGCTCCCTACAATGAATACCGGCAAATGCCGTGAGGTGAGTGGCCAATGACCGCCCCTACAGGACGGGGGAATCGCCCCTACAAACAATAGCGGAAATATCACACTACCCTTTGATGGATTTCAAAGTGCTGTATACAAGGTCAAAGGGCAGGTTTTGCGCCGTTGCGATTTGCCTGACATCTTCATACTCGGGGTAGAAATATGTTGTGCCATCGTGCTCACACACTTTAAAAGTGCACTCGCCATACGGAGTTTGCAGTTTGCGCATTGTGCGGTCAAGCACGGTGCGCTCGCATTTATTTCGGCGTATGCCTATAGTTGAAAGATTTTTGAAAATAATCGACTCGGCCGCCTGTATTTTGTCATCGGTGCAAAGCACAGTCAGCATGGTTGCAGGGCGGTTTTTCTTCATAAATATAGGTGTGAAAAACACATCATTTACGCCAAGCTCAAGCAGTTTTTCCATTGTGTAAGAGAGTGCTTCGGGGGTGCTGTCATCAATATTTGTGCGCAGTTCCCAAACTTGCTCTGTCTGCTCTGTGCTTTCAAGTATCATAACGCGCAGAATGTTGGCATTTTTGAAGTCTTTTGTTCCCGTGCCGACACCGATGGCCGAGATTGAGAAATTATCGGGCAATTTATCGGTGTTTTTTAGGGCGGAAACGATTGCCATACCTGTCGGAGTTATCATTTCACCGCGATTTTCGGTGATTTTAATGGAAATTCCGCTCTCTTTTGCAATATTGACAACGGCAGGTACGGGAACAGGCATCAGGCCGTGGTCACATTTAACATAGCCTTGGCCCTCGTAAACGGCCGAAACCGCTATGCTGTCTATGCCAAGATTGTCAATGCAGACGGCGGTGGCCACTATGTCCACAATCGAGTCGATTGCGCCCACTTCATGGAAATGCACTTCGGACATATCAACACCGTGAGCTGCCGACTCGGCACGCGCAACAAAGCCGAATATGCGCTCGGCGAGAGATTTTGCGTTTGCAGTTAGGCCGCTGTTTGCGATGATTTTAAGTATATCATCGAGATTTCGATGGTGATGTTCACCGGCATGGGAATGACCGTGGTCGTGGGAATGTCCGTGGTCGTGAGAGTGCCCATGGTCGTGAGAGTGTCCATGATCGTGGGAATGTCCGTGGTCGTGAGAGTGCCCATGGTCGTGGGAATGTCCGTGGTCGTGAGAGTGATTGTGGTCGTGAGAATGATCGTGGTCGTGGGAATGATCATGGTGTGGTGTGGTGTTTTCAAGTATGACATCAAAGCTGGCGCCGTCGATACCGCATTTTTTTCTGCGTCCGAACTCAAGGTGGTATCCGTCTACCCCTAAGCTATTAAGTGCCTGCTCGAGCACCGCTCTATCGGCTCCCAAGTCGAGCAATGCCGACACTGTCATGTCACCGCTGATGCCGCTAAAGCATTCAAAGTAAAGTGTTTTTTTCATTTTAGTTCTCCCTTATTTATAAGCTTATTAATTTGCGTTGCGCTGTAGCCGGCGCCAAAGCCGTTGTCAATATTGACGACGGTTATGCCCTCTGCACAGGAGTTGAGCATAGTCAGTAGTGATGAAAGACCACCGAAATTTGCACCGTATCCAATGGAGGTCGGGACAGCGATGACAGGCTTGTCGACAAGGCCGGCCAAAACGCCGGGGAGTGCACCCTCCATTCCGGCGACGGCGACAATGCAGTTGGCGCTTTTTATGGTATCAAGCCGTGAAAAAAGTCTGTGTATTCCGGCCACACCGACATCGAAAATGCGCTCGACTGTGCTACCGAAAAACTCGGCGGTCTGTGCCGCTTCCTCGGCGACCGGAATGTCAGAGGTGCCACCGGTGCACACCGCTATAAGGCCTTGCTTTGGAACCGGATTTTTTACGATTTTGAGCACACGGGACAGTTTGTCATAGGTTACCTCGGGCACAACGGCCGACACGGCAAGATATTGTTCATAGCTCGCCCTTGTGCCGAAAACATCGGTTCCGTTTTGAGATAGTCTGCGGTAAATCTCTGTCAGGTGCTCGTCCGACTTGCCACTACAGAAGATTACCTCGGAAAATCCACCGCTTCTGAGCCGCCTGTGATGATCTATTTTGGCAAAATCCATGTCCTCATATGGCAAGTTTTTGAGTGATTGCAGGGCGCTCTCTATATCGGTGTCGCCCGATTTGATTTGCTCAAGAAGTTTTCTCAAGTCCATTTTTGTTCCCCTTTATTTTTATGTCCATGCTTCCGCTTCGGAAGCCTTCAAGGTCTATGGTAATGTATAAAAAACCGAGCGATTTGAGCTGTGAAATGACTTGCTGTTTCATGCCTAAAAGCTCAGGTAATTTATCGGGCAAAACCTCTATGCGTGCGATATCGCCATGAAGGCGTATTCTGTTGACGGCAAATCCGAGATTGCTCAGCACGATTTCCCCTTGCTCAAGCCGTGCTAAGGTGTCAAAATCGAGAGGGGTATTATAGGGTATTCGGGTGGCGAGGCAGGGGGCGGAAGGTCTTTTGGAAACTTTAAGGCCAAGCTGTGCCGCCATTTCACGCACACGGTCTTTGCCAATGCCCAGTTCGGCGAGCGGGCTGTGAATACATAGCTCGGAAAGAGCCTTTAGCCCGGGGCGATACTCTGACAAATCGTCATGATTTGTGCCGTCTATTATGTGGCGTAAATTGTGCTCTGCCGCAAAATCACGCAAGGTGCTGAAAAGATAATGCTTGCAGTGATAACATCTGTCGGTCGGATTGTTTATAATGCTCGGATGCTGCAGCTCGTCAATATCTATTACATAGTATTGAGCGCCGACCGACAGGGCAAAATCACGGGCGATTTTTGCATCTGCCTTGGGGTGAAGGCGTGTATTAAAGGTGACGGCGTAGACAGGCTTGCCGAGCAAATTGCCCTGCTCGCAGGCCAATTTTAGCAGTAGACTGCTGTCCACTCCGCCGGAAAATGCGATTACCGCACCTTGGGATATTAAAGTCGATAGGGCAGTGCGCAGTTTATCCATTTTGCACCTTCTTACAGCGCTTCAAGCTCGGCAAGCCAAAGAGCGCAGACGGCATCGCTCGGCATTTGCAGGCCACCTCTCGGTGAAAAGCTGATGTCGAGCACCGCAGGCCCTTCGGGGGAGCAGGAACGCTTAAATTGTTGTGTGAAAAAGCGGTTTAAAAATGTGCGTAGGCATTTTGTGATTTGCTGTGCGCTGTATTGCCCGTCAAAGGCGCAAAGGGCAAGGTGAAGGACTTTTTTTGGTGAAAATCCGAGGTGTATTGCATTGTGAATGAAAAAGTCGTGCAATTCATACGGACCGACAATATCCTCTGTCTTTTGGGCAATTTCACCGTCTGTCGGGGGGAGAAGTTCGGGAGATACCGGTGTGTCCAAAATATCATACAGCACGGCTGAAACTTGGTCGTTTGAGCAGGTGTCTGCATAGTGACGGACAAGCTGAGCCACAAGGGTTTTGGGTATGCCGGCATTTGTGCCGTACATGCACATATGATCGCCGTTGTAGGTCGCCCAACCGAGCGCAAGCTCGGACATGTCGCCCGTGCCGACCAGATATCCGCCCAAATCGCCCGCCAAATCCATGAGTACCTGTGTGCGTTCACGGGCTTGGCTGTTTTCGAAAGTGGCATCTTTTACATTTATGTCATGACCTATATCGGAAAAATGCTGTGTGACCGCAGAGGTGATGTCAATACACCTAAAATCGACACCGAGGGCGGTGCAAAGAAGCTGTGCATTGTCACGGGTGCGCTCCGAAGTGCCGAAGCAGGGCATTGTAACAGCTTTTATAATTGTGCGTGGCTGTGCCATTGCATCTGCCGCACCGACCGCCGCCAGCAAAGTTAAGGTGGAGTCAAGACCGCCCGATACGCCGATAACCATGGACTTTGCACCGATTTGCTCGGTGCGTCGTGCCAGTGATGTCGACTGTATCGCAAATATTTCCTCACAATGGCGTGCACGGCGAGCGATGTCTAAGGGGATAAAGGGGGATTTGTCCACCGTGCCTACAAGTGAGCAGTTCTTTTTTGTCATTGAAAATGCTATGCCATCAAAGGGGATAAGCGGAAAATCGCTGTGCTTGGCACGCTGCAGGGCGAGCAGGTCGACATCTATCGGGGCGCATGTCTTTCCGTTTCCGAAGGGGAGGCACTCGCTTAGCACAGAGCCGTGCTGTGCAATGATGTTGTGAGCGGCAAAGATCCCGTCAGAGGTGCTTTCGCCCAAACCGGCACTGCTGCGAACATATGCGCAAATATTGCGTGCGCTCAGAGCGCAAACAAGATCACGCTGTTTGTCTGCTCTGCCGGCAAGCTGTGGCTGTGCGCTTGGATTTGCAATTATATTTGCGCCTGAGGCACACATCTCGGTGGAAGGTGGAAAGAGAGCTTGGGCATCGTCCCCGATTTCCACCGAAAAGCGGAAGTTTTGCATGTCAGAACAATAGAAAAGCTGTTTTGACGACAGCGGAATGTGGTTGCCGTCTATCTGAACATTAGTGTTTATACCTACGCCCGAGCGGAAATGACGAGCCTGTGCCGAGCCGATATTGCACTTTGCGGTGATGCCCAAAATGCGTCCTTTATATAAGACGGCGGCACAGTTTAAAAGTGTGCCCGAAAGGGATATCGGCAGACCGACAACCGCTACGATATCGAGCTGTGCGGTGCGCTCTGTGAGCATGAGCAGATGGGCTTTTGCTCCCTCAATCAGCGTTGATTGGAAGAACAGATCGCCACAGCTGTATCCGGTTACCGAAAGTTCGGGAAAAACTGCAAGGCGAACACCGTCTGAGGCGGCTGCTTCAAGCGATTTTTGTATGTTTTCAATGTTAAAAGAACAGTCACCCAATTTTACAGGGGGCGACAGTGCCGCTGTTTTGACAAAACCGTAGTTCATTGATATTACCTCTCTTATTTTATATTAAATAATTTTGATGAAAAAAACTTGTCAAATTAGTGCTTTATTAGCCAGCGTTTTTGTGCTATAATAACCTTACCCACTAACAAAATCAAAGATTTTGAGTGGGTACCCGAGAACATTGAATCATCAATTTGCAAGCTGTGCTTGCTGTGGCCTCGCCACAGCGACTTCGTCGCTAAATTATGATATAATTACATTGAGTTTAAACGCAGACAATCATTTAGGGTTGCCCCTATAGCGAACACCGGTAATGAGTTCCCGTGTTTAAAAACCAATACACTAACTATACCACAAAAAATGAGGAGGCGCAATTATGTTTACCTTTGCACACAACAATTTTAATGTCATCGATCTCGACCGTTCTATAGAGTTTTACCAAAAAGCTCTCGGACTTCAGGTGGTACGCAAGATAGAGCCCGAGAGCGGTGCCTTTATTATCGCCTATTTGGGCGACGGGCACAGCGAGCACAAGCTTGAATTGACATGGTTGAGGGATTGGGAAAAGCCAAGCTATGACCTTGGCGACAACGAGATGCATCTTGCCTTTGTCACTGACGATTTTGAGGCGGCACACAAACTGCACACCGAGATGGGATGCATTTGCTATGAGAACAAAGATATGGGGATTTATTTTATCACAGATCCCGATGATTATTGGCTTGAAGTAATACCCAAAAGGAAATAAGATTATGAGGTTAAGACGGGTTGCGACTTTTTTTGTGGCAATTGCTTTGATTTGCGCCTTGGTGTCGGTTTCCGGTTTTGCCGTCACAAATGAGGCGGCACCCGAGTCACCTGTGCTACTGCCGTATTACAGTTGGCTTGACGGCTATAATGGCGGTGAGAACTTTATCTCGGGATTTGATTTGCGATATACACAACACAGCGACCTGCTGGAGCTTGAGGCGGGGTATTTTGTGCGTGTATCGGCAAGATTGCGCATAGAAGGCGGAGATTGGTACAGCTTTTCGGGCGGTGCATTCACCTCGGCGCAGGCTGTTGTGCCGTCATCGGCAGGTCTTTTTGCCCTGTTTACCATGACGCCGGGGGGGAATATCGGCGGAACACTGCAGGCTACCATTTCCGACGGGCTGATTTATGTCGGCAGTGGATATTATGCGCTCGACACGGAAAACTATTTGTTTGAGGCGCAACTGCGCTATGAATATCGTGACCCGGAAGGTGTTATATCATACGGCACATGGTCGCAGACGGCAAAATACGGCGCAAATGCACAGGAGATTTCGCCCAGTTCACTGCCTGAGGCGGTGGCCGTTTTATCACCGTCGGTGCAAGACGGAGTTGTCACATTTTCGGCACGGCTTCCCGAACATGCCGAGCAGGCAGACAGCATGCCGGGCGGACAGATGCGATATCTTATTGAAGGTGCCTTTGACGGTGGGTCTTTTGCCTACCTTGCTTTTGGTGAGCTTTCGGAATTAAACGAGCAGGTTTCGGTTCCGGTTGAGCAAGCCGAGCACACAAAGCTTCGCATCCGCCTTGAATGGTATGACGGACAAGCGCCGGACAATTACGGTGCAATCAGTCCGAGCCTCACTTCGCCGTGGGCGACCGTTATTGAATACGGCACCTTGCCGTGGAGCGATATTTCCGACTGGATGATTTCGGGCGGGTGGAGTGAGTTGGCCGTTTCTCTTGCGGTAACGCCCGACACTATGCTGGGCAGCGATTGGACACAAAATGCCACAAGGCTTCAGTGTGCCTCGGTTGCACTTGAGCTTTATGAAAGACTGGGCGGACAACTGCCGAGCGGCAGTGAAAATCCCTTTTCCGATACGGCGCACCCCGATGCTGTCAATGCCGCCGCACTGTCTATCACAGTCGGTGCCGGCTATGATGCAAACGGCGGTTTGCTGTTTTTGCCCAATGCCGAACTGACCCGCCAAGAGGCGGCGACCATGCTGGTGCGTGCATTTAAGGCGGCAACCATGCCCGAATGGACTATTGAAAATGATGCACTGTTTCCGCTGAGCTGGCAACATCCTCTTTTTGCCGATGATGGGCTGATTGAGCACTGGTATCGAGAGAGTATTTATTATTTGAGCTATCTTTCTGTTTTGGACGGTGTGGGTGACAATCGCTGCGATCCGCTCGGAAATGTCACAGGAGAACAGCTGATTAAGCTACTTATCGGATCGATTTTAGAATTGTAGGCTTTTATGATGCCCTTTTTATAAAAGGCTTGATAATTGAGATGAGCGGTAGTATAATGTCTTTAAAATTCAGAAAAATTTTATTGGAGGTGGATTGTGATGCCGGGTTTAAATGACAAGGTGGTAAATCTACATCAATTTATAAGCGAGTTTCAGCTTGAGGTAATACACGGCCCCGAAGGGTACATGACAAAGCGCATTATAAGCGATGACATCAACCGTCCGGCACTGCCGCTGACAGGTTTTTTGAGCAATTTTAATGACAACAACATTCAAGTAATCGGAAATGTTGAAAATGCCTATTTAAATCAGCTGACCTCGGAGCAACGTGCCGAGGCATTTGACAGGATTTTTGCCCTTGACATACCGCTGATGGTTATAGCAAAGGGGCATATGCCATTTGATGAATGCCTTGAAGCGGCCAAACGACATGGGGTGACCCTTGTAACAAGCCAGATGACAACTGCCGAGTTTATTGCGGCGGCGACGGCTTCGCTTAAAGTTTCGCTCGGCCCACGCATCACCATGCACGGCGTTTTTGTTGAGGTTTACGGTGAGGGCATTTTGCTTTTAGGTGACAGCGGAATAGGGAAGAGTGAGACGGCGGTGGAACTGCTCAAGCGTGGACATCGCTTGGTGGCCGATGATGCCGTCGACATTAAAAAAGTGTCGGCAAAATCGCTTGTTGGCTCTGCGCCCGAGCTTATACGCTATTTTATTGAGCTGAGAGGTATAGGTATCATTGATGTGCGACGCATTTTTGGTATGGGTGCCGTTAAACCTACCGAAAAGGTTGATTTGATCATCCATCTTGAAAAGTGGGAGGATGGCAAACCCTATGACCGACTTGGTGTTGATGACCAGATGACCGATATTTTGGGCATTAACGTGCCCTCGCTTGAAGTTCCGGTGCGACCGGGGCGAAATCTTGCCGTAATTATTGAGGTTGCCGCCATGAACAACAGGAATAAAAAAATGGGGCACAATGCGGCAAAAGAACTGATAGATAAGCAGTATGAAAGTCTGCTTGCACAGCAAATTGATTAAAGCGGGGGTGCATTTGCTTTTATGAAAAATCGTGTAGCGACAAAAAATAAAGGTTTTACCCTTGTAGAGCTTATAATTGTTATTGCGGTAATTGCAATATTAGCGGCCGTGCTTGCTCCGAGATATATTCAATATGTTGAGCGCAGCAGGCAGACAAATGATTTGCAGGTAGCTGCAAATCTTATGAAGGCGGCAATTATTGCCGTGTCAGATCCGGAAAACGGAGTTCCGGCCGGAGTTATAGTTGAAATTGCATGGGCGACAGATGGTAATCATTCTATAGACGGTGCGATTTTTGTTCGACCGATGTTGGTTGGATCGTCGCTTAACAAGCCGGGTGCTGTCAGCATAGAGCTGGGGCATCCCAGCCTTGCAAAGATAGACGAGAGCATTTCCTTTATAATGGGCGGAACCGAAGGCACTGAGAACAGCGGAGGGGCAAATGATGCTTTTGTCTCCTTTATAGAAGATGCCGAGTCGGCGGTTGGAAATCGTGATGATTTTATATTCCAAATTCATACCTCCACCGGGGAGATAGCCATTACAAACGAAAGTCAGCCGTGGGTAGATGAAATCGGCGTCCGTATTGATGATTAAGTGGCACAATGCACTATTAAAGCCTACTGCAACAATTGCAGTAGGCTTTAAATTTACAGTACTTTTGCCAAGAAATCTTTGAGTCTTGGGCTGTTTGGCGAGTCAAACAGCTCCTGCGGAGGTCTGTCCTCGACAATTTTGCCTTCATCAATAAAGATAACCCTGTTTGACACTTCACGGGCAAAGCCCATCTCATGGGTGACAACTATCATGCTCATGCCCTCTTTTGCAAGGTCACGCATGATGTCGAGCACCTCGCCCACCATCTCGGGGTCAAGTGAGGAGGTCGGCTCATCGAAAAGCATGACATCGGGGTCCATTGCCAGCGCACGCACAATGGCTATACGCTGTTTTTGTCCGCCCGAAAGGGTTGCAGGAAAGTCGTTTGCCTTTTCCTCCAGTCCGACACGATTTAAAAGCTCCATTGCCTTTTCATGTGCCGCTTGCGGGGAGATTTTTTTCAGCCGTGTCAGAGAAATTGTGATATTTTTCAGCACAGTCATATTGTTAAACAGATTAAACTGTTGAAAGACCATGCCGATTTTTTGTCTGTGCAAATTGATATTGCTCTTTTTATCGCTTATGTCTTCACCTTCAAAGATGACCTGTCCACCTGTCGGCTGCTCAAGCAGGTTGAGGCAACGCAAAAATGTGCTTTTTCCCGAGCCGGAAGGGCCGATTATCGAAACCACTTCGCCACGCTTGAACTTTGCGGAGATACCATCTAGCACGGTTAGTTTGCCAAAGCTTTTTTGAAGATCTGAGACTTCGATGATGTAATCAGCGTTTGTCATAATTCATCCTCCTCTCGGCCTTGCCGACAAGTTTGCTGGTGGTAAAGGTCAAAATGAAATATATGACCGCCGCAATTGCGAGGGTTTCAAGATTGCGCCAGGTAATAGATCTGACATCTCCCGCTCTGAAGGTCAGGTCGGCTATGCCGATGACCGACACGACCGAGGTCTCTTTAATGACTGTGATAAACTCGTTACCGATGGCGGGCAAAATGTTCTTAATCGCCTGCGGAAGCACCACTAAAATCATGGATTTTGTGTGAGAAAAGCCCATTGCACGTGCCGCTTCCATCTGGCCTTTGTCAACCGCTTGAATGCCGGCGCGAACAATTTCGGCGACATATGCACAGCTGTTTATAGCGACGGCGATTATTCCGGCGAACATGCGGTCAGAGCCGTCAATACCGAAGATTTCGGGGAAGGTTATGCCAAGCTCGGGCAGACCGTACCACAAGAACATTATCTGAATCATCAGCGGTGTTCCGCGGATAAACTCGATATAAGCACTCGCCGGCCAGCGGAGCAAAGGGCTTTTGCTCATGCGCATCATGCCCATTACCGTGCCGGCAAGACTACCTAAAAGCACCGAGAAAAATGAGAGGATCAAGGTGTTTTGTACGCCGTCTAAAAAGAAGGAACCGTACTTTGAGAGAAGTGCTATACAGGTTTCTAAAAACTCCATAAATTATCGCTGCTTACACTCCGAGAGTTTTAGCCAGCTCGACTGCCTCTTGGTAAGCAACCTCAAATGAGCCGTCTGCAAGTACCTCTGCGATGACTTCATTTATGACCTCTTTAAGGGCATCATGCTCTTGGTTGAGCACGCAAGCCTTGCCAAAGTCCATGGTTTCGTCGCCAAAGCTGATGTTTGAAATTGCAAGTTGGTCATTTGCATCGACAAAGGACTGTCCTACCTCAAGGTCAACGACAAAGCCTGCGATGTTTTTGTTTGCCACTTCAAGTGCGATTTCAGGGTATTTTGCAAGCTCGAAAAGCTCTGCATTGGGGAACAGGTCGGTGATAAGGGTCGACTGGAAGGTGCCCTTTTGTGAGCCCAATTTCAGACCGTCAAAATCGGAATATTCATGGTAATTGTCCACTTCATCTACATGGACGACGATGGTTTGCTCATTTTTTTGATAGACATCGCTGAAATCTATGATTTCGGCACGTTCTGCTGTGTTAGTGAAGGCGGCTATGCCGACATGAGCCTGCATATTTTGAATTGCCGGAATAATTCCGTCAAATGCCATGTCGACGATTTCGAGTTCTACACCGAGCTTTTCGGCGATTTTTTCTGCCAGCCAGATGTCGGCACCGACGATGTTTGCATCGGCATCTTTGAACTCAAAGGGGGCGTATTGTGCTTCGGTTGCGATGACAAGCTTGCCATCTGCTTTGATTTGGGCTACGATATCGCCCTCTGCGGGCTCGTCTGCCGGGGCACATGCTGCGAAAGTCAGCATCATTAGGGTGCACATCATAAGTGCGATTAGTTTTTTCATTGTTGTTTCCTCCAAATGGTTAATTATTAGTTTGTAAGTATTATTATACATGAATTTTGCGATTTGTAAAGAGTAAAATGATAAAAAATACATTTTTGGTGATAGCTTGCCAAAGAACGATGGTTTTTTTGCTTGTCCTATTGTGCAATATTACATCATAATATGGCTTGAAGCTCGGCTGCGTGATTTTTTTGTATTGCCTGATGTTGCTACAATGTGGTATAATAATCTCTACGGTACCCAAAATCATAGATTTTGACCGCTGCGAGAACATTGAATCGCAATTTGCCTTGCTCCGCAAGCCGGTGGCTATGCCACCTGCGACTTTGTCGCTAAATTGTGGTATAATAGCCTAAATAAAAAAATT
>CAYJAS010000010.1:0-11334 GCA_964367895.1 uncultured Oscillospiraceae bacterium
GACTGTGTCGGATATATGGTCAACGGAGCGATGGGGCAGTTTGAAAATGACAGCCCTCGCATGGTCACCACACCTTGGTTTGATTATGAAATCCCCCTTGCACAGGCGGCTGAAATAGGCACTCGGAAGGTCATTTGCGAGCATTCAACAATCGGAATTGTCGTGACGACCGATGGCAGTATAGGGGAAATAGAGCGTGAGCAATATGTAGCGGCAGAGGAGCGAATAATCAGTGAGCTGAAAGAGATCAAAAAGCCGTTTTGCATTGTGCTAAACAGCACAAATCCATATGCCGAGCATGTGCTTGAAATGCGTGGCAAGCTCGAAGAAAAATACGGTGTACCCTGTGCCGCTCTAAATTGTCAAAACCTCAAGCAAACCGATATTGAGGACATTATAGCCTCGGTGCTCTATGAGTTTCCGGCAAAGGAGTTTGTATTTACCTTGCCCGAATGGATAGCCACCATGCCGGACGATGAGCCGCTAAAAGGCGAAATATACAGGCGCATATATGACTGTTGCTGTAATATTCGCAGGATGAGTGAGGCTACCGCATACATTTCCGAGATAAGCGACGGGCAAATCATCTCGCTTTCGGAGGTGTCGGAGCTTGAACTTGGAACGGGCACAATATCGGCAAATATATCGGTGCCGCAAAGTATGTTTTTCGACCTGCTTTCAAAGCAATCGGGGGTAAGCATCAAAGGTGAGGGCGATTTGCTTCCGATACTTAAACAAATGGCCGAAATTAAAGAGCAGTACATGCGTCTTGAAAGTGCACTTACTCAGGTGCGCCAAACGGGGTACGGAATTGTAATGCCAAGTGTTGGAGAGCTTCGCTTTGAACAGCCGGAAATTGTCAAGCAGGGAAGCAAATCAGGGGTTAAACTGCGTGCAAGCGCACCCAGTATACATATGATAAGAGCGGACATTGAAACCGAAATAAGTCCGATTGTCGGCTCGGAAAAACAATCGGAAGACCTTGTGAAATATCTGCTTTCTGAGTTTGAGGACTCGCCCGAGCGCATTTGGGAGAGCAATATTTTCGGAAAATCTCTTAGTGAGCTTGTAAACGAAGGGCTAAACAATAAGCTTTACAAGATGCCGCAGGAGGCACGCTCTAAACTGCAAGAAACGCTGCAACGCATTATTAACGAGGGAAGCGGCGGTCTGATCTGTATCATTTTATGAGGGGCGCAAGACGCAATAAAAGCAACAAAGATGAGGGAGATTTCGGACTTCCTCCGGCAAAGCTGCTTTTGTTTGTTGTGCTCATAGCATTCGCATTTTTTATACAATCGGCTCAAAGCGGAGTAATGCTTGAAGTAAAGCAAACCGCCCGGCAGATACTCTTTGGCGATGTTGACTATCAGCAGGCGGCCGCCGTGTTTGGCGAAATGGTCAGCGGAGAGGGCGACGATGTCGGGCAGTCGGTCTCGGTGTTCGGCAAAACCTTGCTCGGGCTTGAAAGCGAGTAAACCGGTGGGGAAAATCTCGGTTTCTATACCGTTTTTGCTGGTAATCACGGCGGTGATAGCACTCGACAGTAGTGGCTTTTGGGTGCTGTCACTGCTTGCCTGCGCAGTGCACGAGCTGGGGCATCTTTGCGCGATAGCACTGCAAGGCCGATCGATAAATTCGACAAAATTGTGCCTGACCGGTGCGGAAATGCAATACGGTGGAAAACAGTGCTCCTACCAAGCCGACATTGCACTCGCACTTTCGGGACCACTTGCAAACGCTTTATGTGCACTTGTTTTTGCTTTTGTGGCAAAAGCCCTCCCGAATGAGCAAGTTTTTGCTTTTATTGGCATAAATGCCGTTATCGGCGCTTTCAATCTGCTCCCCACTTTACCGCTTGACGGTGGCAGAGCTATGCTTGCGCTATTGCAAATGAAGCTTTGCCAGCGCAAGACTCAAATAATCATGACGGCAGTAGCGATTGTGCTCGGGGGAGTTTGCTCGGCGGTCGGATTGTGGGTGCTGGTAGCGGGGAAGGGCAACTTTACACTGCTTGTGTGCGGACTTTACATACTTTCGGGCAGTGCGACAGTCGAGGTGAAATAATGCGGCTTAGCAGAAAAAAGAGCAAAAAATGCAGATTGGCGGCAGTTGCACTCGGTGCTTTTGCCGTCTTTCTGCTTGCAATTTTGTATTATGACAATGTACTCATGAAACTAATCGCAGATTATGCAAACATAAGAGCCGTTTCGGTGGCTCAGCAGGTCATTAACAGCGCAATTGAAAGTGAGCTTTCGGAAAAATACGACACCTACAGCGATTTGGTCAGTATAACCAGCGATCAAAACGGAGCAATAAGCGCAATAAGCACCGATGGGCTGAAGGTAAGTATGCTAAAATCAGCGATTGCACAAAAAATAGCCGATAATTTTGAAGCGACAGAATATAGCGAGATGAACATACCGCTTGGCACTTTGCTTGACATCGGATTTTTGACCGGTCACGGGCCTGAGTTTTCGGTTCATATACTGCCGGTCGGAGCGGCGACAATAGAACTGGGCAGTGAGTTTGAAGCGGCAGGGATAAATCAGACGGTGCACAGGGTGATTTTGACAGCAAGCGTGCACGTATCGGTGATTTTGCAGGGGAGTACGCATCACAACACCGGCTCGGTGGAGGCCATATTGAGCGAAACGGTGATTGTGGGTTCGGTGCCCGAGGTTTATGCAAGCTTAGAATAATATCGACATTTGGTGTCAAACTTGGTATAATGAAAAATACAGGGCAATATGCATTTTATTTCTTATACCAAGGAGAAAAATATGGACGTTAAAGAGCGCATTTCACAGCTAACACAACAGCTTTTATACCATGCCAAACTGTATTATGTTTACGATAAAAGCGAAATCAGCGATTATGAATACGACATGCTCTCAAAGGAGCTGAAACAGCTTGAGGAGCAGTATCCGCAATATGCCTCGCCCGACTCGCCCACCGTGCGTGTCGGCGGAACTGTGCTTGACGGCTTTGAGCAGGTCACCCATTCTTACCCGATGGGCAGTTTGCAAGATGTTTTTTCACTTGATGAAGTGAGAGATTTTGACCGAAAGGTCAAAGAGCGGTTTGCAGATGCTCGCTATACCGCAGAACTGAAAATTGATGGTCTTTCTCTGTCGCTTGAGTATAAGGACGGACTGTTTGTTCGTGCGGCCACCAGGGGCGACGGCGTTACCGGTGAAGATGTAACCGAAAATGCACGCACAATTTTTGACATACCGATGAAAGTTGACTGCAAGGACGAGCTAATAATCCGAGGTGAGGTGTACATGCCCAACTCGGTTTTTGAGGCGCTCAATGCACAGCGTGAGCAAAACGGAAAACAGCTTTTGGCAAATCCGAGAAATGCCGCCGCAGGCTCAATGCGTCAGCTGGACACTAAAGAGTGCGCAAAGCGTGGTCTTTCATTTTTTTGCTTCAATCTGCAAAATGCAGCGCAACTTTCTTACTCCTCCCACAGCCAGTCGCTCGATGGGCTGGAGAAGCTCGGCTTTAAAGTTGCACAGCCCCGAATTACGGCAAGTGATATTTCACAGATTGTCGAATACATCGAGCAAATCGGTCAAAAACGCTTTAGTTTGCCCTTTGGAATAGATGGAATTGTTGTAAAGGTTGATGACTTTACACAGCGTGAAATAATGGGAAGTACCTCTAAATCTCCCCGTTGGGCTGTGGCCTATAAATTTCCGCCCGAACAAAAGGCGACAAAACTGCTTGATATTGAAATAAATGTCGGACGTACAGGGGTACTGACCCCCAATGCCGTTCTTGAACCGGTCAGATTGGCAGGCTCAACGGTGACAAGGGCATCGCTCCACAATAGCGATTTGATAGCTGAAAAGGACATTCGAATAGGGGATACTGTTATAGTCAGAAAGGCGGGGGATATTATTCCCGAGGTGATAGCGGTAGAGCTGAGCAAACGCCCCGAAAACACCGAGCAATATGCAATGCCCGAGCAGTGCCCGTCCTGCGGCGCGCCGACAATGCGTGAGCAGGGTGAGGCGGCGATAAGATGCACCGGCGCACAGTGTCCGGCACAGCTGACAAGGAATATTGAACATTTTGCAAGCCGTGATGCCATGGACATTGCAGGCCTTGGCCCTGCAATTGTAGAAGCTCTGCTCCATGCAAAGCTGATAAGCTCGGCCGCCGATTTATACAAATTAAGTGAGCAGGATATAGCACAGCTGCCCAAAATGGGAGAAAAATCTGCGCAAAATCTGCTGTCGGCACTCGAGCAAAGCCGTCAAAATCCACTGTCAAGACTGCTGTTTGCGCTTGGTATAAGGCAGGTGGGACAGCGTGCGGCAAAGACAATTGCGGCCGAGTACCGCCATATTGACAAGCTGATGCAGACAGATGTTGAGCAGTTGACCATGATAAACGATGTCGGGGAAATTACAGCACAGAATATTGTTGAGTATTTTGCGCAGCCCTCGGCGCAAAAGCTGATAAGCGAGTTCAAAGAGGCAGGGCTTTGTATGAGTGAGCCGGAAAAAGTGGGCGGAAGTATTTTTGAGGGCAAAACTATTGTACTGACAGGCACATTGCCGACAATGTCACGCTCTGAAGCGTCAGATTTGATTGAGCGAAACGGAGGTAAGGTATCGTCATCGGTGTCCAAAAAAACGGCATATGTGCTGACGGGAGATGATGCCGGGTCAAAGCTAAAAAAAGCCCAACAATTGGGGGTGGCAATTATCTCGGAGAGCGATTTTTTAGACATGCTAAAAGAATAGGCGAAGTTTTAGGTGAAATATAAATACAAAAGAAGCTGTCACCACGGTGACAGCTTCTTTTGTATGATGAATTATGCTCATTTGCTGTATCTATTTTTTATTTTTAAAACACCTGCAAACCATAAACCTGCTCCAATTGCAAACACTACAGCTATTACTGTTGATATAGTCATAACTTAATCCTTCCATTATATAAATAATCCCTTCCATTATACCCTGATAAAAGGACAAATACAATAGAAATCCATATTTCAAAGTAAGCCTTGAAAAAAACAATAATTTTTGATAAAATATAGGTGTATTTACGAACAAAACAAATAGGAGGGTTATTATGGAAAAGGTAAAGACAAAAATCCCCGATTTCACAATAAGGCAAGCACAGAAAGGCGATTGTGCTTTGATTTTGCAGTTCATCAAAGGTCTTGCGGAATATGAAAAACTGCTCGATGAGGTCACGGCGACAGAGGAAACTTTATGCCAATCGCTGTTCGAGAAAAATGGTGCTGAGGTAATTTTCGGCGAATATAAGGGAGAAACTGTGGCGTTTGCGCTGTTTTTCCACAATTTCTCGACATTTAAAGGCAAGGCAGGACTTTATTTGGAGGATTTATTTGTCAAGCCCGAGCATCGTGGCAAGGGCTTTGGGCGAACCATGCTGGCTTACCTTGCGTACACGGCAAAAAAACGCGGTTTGAGCAGATTTGAGTGGATTTGCCTTGACTGGAACAGCGATGCCCTCGCCGTTTATCGCAAATTGGGCGCAGTGCCAATGAGTGGCTGGACAATACAGCGCCTGTCGGGAGAACCGCTGAAATCGCTGGCTAATTCTCTTTAATTGTAAGCACAATTCCTTTGTCGGTCAGCTTTAGATCAAAAAAGTAATGCTGATGACTTTTTGGAAGTACAAAGACATATTTACCGCTTGACAGATCGGTGCTTTGCCAGAGCATCCCCTCGAAAAAATCGTCCTCGACGATGACTCCACCGGTGCAGGGGTACAGCACAAGCTCTAAAGCGTTACCATAGGTGACTATGTTTGCACTCATCAGATTTTCTGTAGCAAAAGACAGTTCATGACCACGGTCAATGTCTGAAAAAGATACCTTGGTGATGCTCGAAGGCTCGGTCAATTCAACCGTTTGAATGGTAAGCGGCAGCATAGTTACACCGACAGCGCCGTAAATTTCATAATTGAGCAAAATGGCAGAGCTGTCTTCAGCAGCGGTAAGCTGTCCACTGAAACTGCCTACGGGTTGTTCTTTCAGAAGCACTCGATGCTCGCCGCTGCGTGCCCAAATAACACTGCCGGGCGGAGCGGTGCACAATATATCTACCGCCTGCCCAATTTCGACTATTGCACTGCTCGTCGGAGAAAGCACTGTGAGGGTAGGGGTGTAATCGAGTTGTGCTTGGGTATATATTGACAACGCTTCATCAAAAAAATCGCCGACCGAGCTTGCCATAATTTCATGCTCGAATAAAAGGGCACTGCGAAAGAGCACCGCACCGCTTGCACCACTACCGTCGGTTATCATTTCAAGCTGGTCGATGATGTGCTCGCCGTTGTGCCAAATGCTGTCGGGCTCGGCATCGGTCGCACGGTATGCGGCAAGCCCGATATAAAGCTTGACATCGGTACCGCTGACAGTTTGGCTCCACCAATCGAGCATGACCACAAAATCACCGCTCGAGGCTCCGATTTGCCAATAAAGTTGGGGCATGATATAATCTACCATGCCTTCACGCACCCACTTGTGCGAGTCGGCATAATGGGAGTAATATGACTGGCTTCCGCCGGTTTCACTGCCGAGTGGATGATGGGCCGCAGTCGCCCATATCCCAAAAGGTGAAATGCCGAAATCGGCGTCGGGAGCGGCTTGGGTGCAAAGTGTATGAACCTCTGAAACCAAAGTGTCAACGGCGTTTCGACGAAAATCGCCGATATCGGAAAAGCTTTGGCCGTAAAGTTCATAGCTTTGGCTGTCGTCAAAGTTTTCAGATGGGTAAAAATAGTCGTCAAAATGTATTCCGTCAACCGGATAGTTTTGCAAAATCTCAGCTATCCCATCGATAATAAGCGCCCTCGCCTCGGGTGAGGCAGGGTCAAAATACAGGCAACCGTCACTGTGAAAAACTACACTGCTTTGCATATCGTGCGCCGGGTGATGCTCAGACAGGCTTGCAAATGCCTGCTCTCTGCTGTCTGCCGATATACGGGTAATACGGTAAGGGTTAATCCAAGCGTGAAGCTCAATACCGGCATTGTGACAAGCATTTATAAAATAAGCGAGTGAGTCGAAGCCTTGGTCGGGAGCTACACCTTGTGCACCCGAAATATATGCGCTTTGCGGATAGATTTCCGAGGGGTAAATTGCGTCAGAGTTTGGTCTGACCTGCAAAAAAACGGCATTTAAGTTGAGATTTTTCGCATTTTGCACAATAGCATCTATCTCGGCGGCCAACATTTCTGCACTCAGCCCGGATTGTGACGGATAGTCAAGACCGTAAGCGGTAGTGACCCAAATGCCGCGCAACTGCAAATTGTCACTTGCATATGCCGAGGTTAAAAGAGCACATATTGTTAAAACCATGCAAAGTAGTATTTTTTTCAATCAAGGCACCTCCCCCTGAATAAGAATTGACAAAAAGGGTGATAAAATGGGTATTCATGACGGCCACAGAAAACGCCTGATAAACAGATTTTTAAGCGAAGGTCTTGACAGTTTCAGCGACCATGTCGTGCTTGAGTTATTGCTTTTCTTTTCAATACCAAGACAAGATACAAACGAGATAGCCCACAAGCTGCTTGACAGATTTGGAAGCCTGCCCGGTGTGCTTGACGCTCCCCATGCAGAGCTTGTAAAGGTAGAGGGTATAGGCGCAAACAGTGCGACCTTGCTAAACTTAATACCACAGCTTTCCCGTGTGTACAATACAAAACGGCTTGAAGATGTGTGCATTGACTCGACCGAAAAGGCAGGGCGTTTTTTACTGCCGAGATTTATCGGGCGCAATGAGGAAACGGTTTTTATGGTTTGTATAGACAGCAAATGCAGAGTGCTGGGCACGACACTGCTGCATGAGGGAAGTGTCAATTCTGCCGATATAAATATAAGAAAACTGATTGAAACGGCACTTCGATTTAATGCGGTCGGAGTGATTTTAGCTCACAACCATCCGGGCGGTGTGGCGCTTCCGTCACCGGAGGATTTAAACACGACATATAGGATAAAAAATGCGATAGAGCCTGTCGGAATCAAGTTTATCGATCATATCATTGTTGCCGACGGTGACTTTGTTTCGCTCGCCGATTCCGGCAATATGAGTATAAGATAGCGATAATTATACCACATTTGACATTTTTTTAAAAGGATAATTTACATATTGCATCAGAACAAATGTTCTGATATAATTATGTGCAGTTGCGAACTATATTGCAAAAGACCATATTAATTATTTTATCGGAGACAGCAAATGCCTGAATTTAAACTCAAAAGCGACTTTAAGCCGGCCGGTGGGCAACCGCAGGCGATTGAACAATTGGTAAATGGAATTAATTTAAACTTCAGAGAGCAAACCATGCTCGGCGTAACCGGAGCAGGCAAAACCTTTGTAATGGCAAATGTCATTGAAAGGCTTAAACGGCCTGCCCTTATTTTAACACATAATAAGACATTGGCGGCACAGCTTTGCTCGGAGTTCAGAGAGTTTTTCCCTGACAATGCCGTCGAGTTTTTTGTGTCCTACTATGATTATTACCAGCCTGAGGCATATATTCCATCTACCGATACCTATATTGAAAAGGACTCCGATGTCAACTCAGAGCTTGATAGATTGCGCCATTCGGCCACCTCCATGCTTTTTGAGCGTCGAGATGTTATTATTGTTGCCAGTGTATCGTGCATTTACTCGCTGGGTAGTCCGATAGATTACGCCAGCATGGTGGTGTCCCTTCGAACAGGACAGCGTCGTGACAGAGATGAGGTTTGTCGCAGGCTTGTGGACATCCAATATGAGCGAAATGACATCAATTTTGACCGAAATCGCTTTCGAGTTCGGGGCGATACGGTGGAAATTCACCTTGCATACACCGATGAATATGCCATAAGGGTGGAGTTTTTCGGAGATGAAATAGAGAGAATATCGGAAATACATCCGCTGACAGGTCAGGTGTCTCGTGTGGTAGACCATGTTGCCGTTTACCCTGCCTCACACTATGTTATCCCAAAGGACAAGTTAGAGGACGCACTGAGCGATATAGAACAGGAGATGTTCACCTGTGTTGCCGATTTTGAAAAAAACGGCAAACTGCTTGAAGCACAGCGCCTAAAACAGCGCACTATGTATGATATTGAAATGCTCAAAGAGATAGGCTTTTGCACGGGAATAGAGAACTATTCTCGTGTGCTCGCACGGCGAGAGCCGGGCAGTGCTCCATTTACCTTGATGGATTATTTCCCAAAAGACTATCTTTTGTTTGTAGACGAATCCCATGTAATGCTACCGCAGGTCAGAGCTATGTATCACGGTGACCGCTCAAGAAAAGAAATGCTGGTACAGCATGGATTTCGCTTGCCGTCGGCATTTGACAACAGACCGCTGACCTTCCCGGAGTTTGACGAGCGTGTAGGACAGGTAGTTTATGTCAGTGCAACCCCGGCAGAGTATGAGCGCAGTCGCTCCTCGCAGCTGGTTGAGCAAATTATCCGCCCGACCGGGTTGCTTGACCCGATAGTGGAGGTCAGACCGGTGCAAGGGCAGATAGATGACCTTCTGTCTGAAATTGAATTGCGTAAAGAGCGCAATGAGCGTGTGCTTATAACGACGTTGACCAAGCGTATGGCAGAGGAGCTGACCGATTATCTTCGCAAATTCGGAGTAAAGGTCAAATATATGCATCACGATGTCGACACCATAGAGCGTATGGAACTGCTGAGAGATTTAAGGCTGGGTGAATATCAGGTGTTGGTCGGAATAAATCTGCTCAGAGAGGGGCTTGATTTGCCTGAAGTATCGCTTGTCGCCATTTTAGATGCCGATAAAGAGGGCTTTTTGCGCAGTCAAACCTCGCTGATTCAAACTATAGGTCGTGCGGCGAGAAATCAAAATGGTACTGTTATTATGTACGGAGATAAAATAACCCCGTCAATGAAATGGGCTATAGAGGAAACGGCGAGGCGCAGAGAGATACAAGATGCCTTTAACAAAGAGCACGGAATAACTCCGAAAACCATCTTTAAAGGAGTGCGTGACATTATAGAAATATCACGTGAGTCTTCAAAGGCAATGCCGGCCGACAGTAAAAAGAAAATGACCCAAAAGGCAATGGAACAGGAGATTTCAAAGCTTGAGCGCAGTATGAGAGAAGCCTCCAAACTGCTGGAGTTTGAATATGCCGCCGTGCTTCGAGACAGAATAAAACAGCTTAGAGAGCAATTACAAAATCGGGAGAAAACCAAATGAGAGATACCATACTGATTAAGGGTGCGCGTGAGCACAATTTGAAAAATATAGATGTCGAGATAAAACGAAATACACTAACCGTGCTGACCGGCATTTCAGGCTCGGGAAAAAGTTCGCTCGCTTTTGATACAATTTACGCTGAAGGTCAGCGCAGATATGTCGAAAGCCTGTCAAGCTATGCGAGAATGTTCTTGGGGCAGATGGAAAAGCCCGATGTTGACTATATCGAAGGGCTTTCGCCGGCAATTGCCATAGACCAAAAGACCACCAGTAAAAATCCCCGTTCTACCGTCGGTACAGTCACCGAAATTTATGACTATTTGCGCCTTTTGTGGGCGAGGGTGGGTATACCCCATTGCCCAAAGTGCGGCAAGGAGATAAAACAGCAGACCATTGACCAAATTATAGATAAACTGCAAGAGCTTCCGAGTGAAACTCGCCTGCAAATACTCGCACCACTGGTCAGAGCACGCAAGGGCGAGCATCAAAAGGTGTTTGAAAGTGCCAGAAAAAGCGGATTTGTCCGTGTCAGGGTGGACGGTATTGTCTATGACTTGAGCGAGGAAATCAAGCTTGAAAAGAATAAAAAGCACTCTATAGAGGTCGTGGTAGACCGAATTGTCATCAAAGATGGAATTACACAGCGTCTTACCGACTCGGTTGAAACGGCGACAGGACTTTCGGGCGGTATGGTTATCGCCGAAATACCCGGCGAAAGTGAGATGATGTTCTCGCAAAACTACGCTTGTGAGGACTGTGGAATTTCCATAGAAGAGCTCACCCCGCGCATGTTTTCCTTCAACAATCCATACGGCGCATGTGCAACTTGTAGCGGTCTTGGTATGAAATTGGAAATTGACCCGACAAGGGTGGTTCCGAATCCGCTTTTATCATTAAATCAAGGAGCTGTAAAGGCTTCGGGCTTTGCAATACAAGACCCGACAAGTATCGCAAATATGTACTTCAAAGGGCTGGCGAGAAAGTATGATTTTTCGCTTGACACTCCTTTTTGTGAGTTGCCGGAGGATATTCAAAACAAAGTGCTTTACGGTACGGGCGGAGAAAAGCTTGAACTGCATTGGCAGAGAAACAACGGCACCGGCGTTTCAAA
>CAYJAS010000010.1:11434-25361 GCA_964367895.1 uncultured Oscillospiraceae bacterium
GCACGACTTGGCTTTTTAAGCAGCGTCGGCCTTGAATATTTGACTTTGTCGAGAAGCGCAGGCAGTCTTTCGGGCGGTGAAAGCCAGCGAATTAGGCTTGCGACTCAAATCGGAAGCTCACTTATGGGAGTTCTGTATATTTTGGACGAGCCGTCCATCGGTCTGCATCAGCGTGACAACGAAAAACTGCTTACAACTTTGATGCGACTGCGTGACATCGGAAATACCTTGATAGTCGTAGAGCACGATGAGGACACAATGTTTGCGGCAGACGAAATAATAGACGTCGGCCCGGGCGCCGGTGTAGACGGTGGCGCAATTATCGCTTGTGGCCCTGCAGAGCAAATCATGAAATGCCCGCAATCACAGACCGGCCTGTATCTCAGCGGTGCTAAGAGGATACCTGTGCCCAAGGAGCGCAGAGAGGGCAACGGCAGTTTCCTTGAAATCAAAGGTGCAAAGCAAAATAACCTAGCCGATATCGATGTGAAAATCCCCCTCGGAACCTTTTGCTGTGTGACCGGGGTTTCCGGCTCGGGAAAGAGCAGTTTGATAAATGAAATATTGTATAAGCGCCTTGCCGCCGATCTGAACGGTGCACGCATAAGGGCAGGTCAGCACGATGATTTGTTGGGCGAAGAAGCGCTCGACAAGGTGATAAATATCGACCAGTCACCGATAGGGCGCACACCGCGCTCAAATCCGGCGACATATACCGGAGTTTTCGGCGATATTCGAGACCTATTCACCAAGACACAAGATGCCCGTGCAAGGGGATACGGACCCGGAAGATTTTCCTTCAATGTCCGTGGTGGACGATGCGAGGCCTGCTCGGGTGACGGTTTGCTAAAAATTGAAATGCACTTTTTGCCCGATATCTATGTGCCTTGCGATGTCTGCAAAGGCAAACGGTACAACAGAGAAACCCTTGAGGTCAAATACAAGGGAAAGAGCATCCACGATGTTCTTGAGATGACCGTTTCAGAGGCGCTAATATTTTTTGAAAACATTCCACGCATACACAAAAAGCTTCAAACGCTGTACGATGTAGGGCTGTCTTATGTCAAACTTGGGCAGTCATCGACCACCTTGTCAGGCGGTGAGGCACAGCGTGTAAAGCTTGCCACAGAGCTTGCAAAGCGTGCAACGGGCAGAACCATATATATTCTTGACGAGCCGACAACAGGCCTGCACACCTATGATGTTCACAAGCTTACAGAGGTGCTTCAAACGCTGGTGGCAGGCGGTAACAGCGTTGTGGTAATTGAGCACAATCTCGATATTATCAAAACGGCCGACTATGTAATAGACCTCGGGCCGGAGGGCGGAGATAAAGGCGGACAAGTTGTCGCTTGCGGAACACCGGAGCAGGTTGCAAAGTGTAAGCAATCTTACACCGGATTGTACCTTAAAAAAGCGCTTAAAAAGAGGTGACCAAAAGCCAAAGGTAAGTAAAATCAGCAAGCGAAGGGTGGAAATTAGATGCTGGAAATACTATTGACCCTTGCCGTCGGTGCGGTGGGAGCGGCTTTGCTCTTTCGACTCAAACTGCCGGCAGGGGCTCTTATCGGAGCGCTCACGGCTACCGCAATTTTGGTGGCGGTCAGCGGATACGGTACATTTCCGGGTGAGTTTAAGACGGTAGTGCAAATTGTTGCCGGCGCATTTATCGGACAGCGCATCACAAAACGGGATATCGGCGAGCTTAGGCAGATTGTCGGCCCTGCGATCAAGCTGCTTTTCGGGGTGATAGTTTTGACCTGCATCAGCGGAGCAATTATTGCACTGCTGTCGGGTAGCGATATTCGCACCGGAATGCTGTCGGCAATGCCCGGCGGTGTCAGCGATGTTGCAATAATCAGCGTTGAAATGGGTGCAGATGCCTCGATAACCACAGTGCTTCAGCTTGTGCGATTTTTAACGGCTATTTTAATAATGCCACAGATAAACGCACAAATTTGCAAGCGGTACAGCGGAGATAATTGCTCAAACAGTCGCCAAATACACAACCGTGGCAAAGAACATATGAACATTTCAAATTTTCTTCTTACGGCTGTTATAGCAGGCAGTGCCGGTATTATAGGAAAATTGACAGGCATACCCGGTGGATCTTTGTTGTTTGCGATGGTCGCCGTCGCCGCATTTAACGTCAAAACAGAGCGTGCATTTATACCAAAACCTCTAAGATACATTGCGCAGACGGTTTCGGGTGTACTTGTCGGACTTTCAATAAGTTTTACATGGAGCTCCTTGCAAGCGCTTGCTTTACCTGCATTATTTGTGGTGCTAAACGCATTTATGATAAACTACATAATTGGGTTTTGGATATACAAAACCAGCAAATTAGACCTTGCAACCTCACTTTTTGCATCAAACCCGGCAGGAGTTTCAGATATGGCGCTCATTTCGCTTGATTTGGGCGGAGATGCACCTAAGGTCACCGTGCTCCAACTGGTGCGATATATTTCGGTAATGGCTTTAGTTCCCTCACTTTCACAGCTGTTGTATACTGTGTTTTCATAGCTATTTCAAAATAAATCGTTAATTTTTTGCAATTGATGCAAAAAAGGCTTTTCAAAACTTCATTTTTGCTTTAAAATAGAAATGATAAATGAAAATGAGGGGGAATCTGATGCTAAATCCGAAATACAGTAGAATTTTACTTAAAATAAGTGGCGAAGCACTGGCAGGGGACAAAAAAAGTGGATTCGATTTTAATGTGATGACCGAGGTGGCACAAGCCATCAAGGAGTGCTTGGCACTGGGAGTGCAAATCGGAATTGTCGTGGGCGGCGGAAACTTTTGGCGCGGAGTTAAGGACGGTAACGGAAAGGTAGAGCGCACAAGGGCAGACCATATGGGTATGCTGGCGACCACTATCAACGCATTGGCCATGGCCGATGTGCTCGAACAAATAGGCGTGCCGGTCAGAGTTCAAACTGCTCTTGACATGATGAAAATAGCCGAGCCGTATATAAGACTAAAGGCAATTTCACATCTTGAGAAGGGCAGAGTTGTAATCTTTGCTTGCGGTACGGGAAATCCCTTTTTCTCTACAGACACAGCGGCGGCGCTGAGGGCGGCCGAAATAGGTGCAGATGCAATTTTGCTTGCCAAAAATATAGATGGCGTATACGATGCCGACCCGGCGAAAAAGTCAGATGCACAGAAGATTGAGCGTATAACATATGCTGAGGTTTTGCGCAGAGGATTGGGCGTCATGGACACAACGGCGACCGCACTTTCGATGGACAACGACATTCCGGTGCTGGTTTTTGCCCTCAAAGACCCCAGCAATATCAAGCGCGTACTCATGGGAGAACATATTGGTTCCTATGTCGGCGTGCAAATTGAAGAGTAGAAATAGAAACAACAATTATTACATATAAATATAAAGGAGCATTTTTATGGACAAAAAGTGTGAAGCGTATAAATCCAAAATGGAAAAATCACTCGAGGTTATGCGTCAGGAATATGCCGCAGTTCGTGCAGGGCGTGCCAACCCCGCCGTGCTCAACAAAATTTCGGTGGACTATTTCGGCTCACCCATGCCGATAAATCAGCTTGCTTCGGTATCATCTCCCGAGCCTCGCAGTTTGGCAATACAGCCGTGGGACGCAAGTGCACTCAAGTTGATTGAAAAGGCAATTCAAAGCTCGGATATCGGGATTAATCCTCAGAACGACGGAAAGGTCATCAGATTGACTTTTCCCCAGTTGACCGAGGAGCGACGCAAAGAGCTTATCAAAGATGTCAAAAAGACTGCAGAGAGCACCAAAGTTGCCATTCGCAACATCCGCAGAGATGCAATGGATCACTTTAAAAAAGAGCAAAAAGCCTCTGACATTACCGAAGATGACCTCAAAACCCTTGAAAAGGACATGCAAAATCTGACAGATAAGTTTTGCAAAGAGGTTGACGATGAAGCGACCAAAAAAGAAAAAGAGCTTATCGAAATTTAAGGAAGGCTTTAAAAGCGTATAAGTGTAACAGCTTAAATCCGGGGCGGGGTTTCCCCGCCTTTGGCCTTGTCAGAGCGATTGCCGGCATGGCCTCTGTTTACCATATACCTTTTAAATATTATGTTTTTTAAAAGAAAAAGCAAAAAGACACCTATCAAAAAAGCCTCTGGCAATGGGAATGTGCCACGGCATATTGCCATTATTATGGACGGTAACGGGCGCTGGGCGGGTACGAAAGGTCTGCCTCGAACCAGTGGACACGGAGCGGGAAGTGAAGCTTTCCGCCATGCGGCAGAGTATTTAAACGAGATGGGTGTAAAGTACTTGACCGTTTATGCCTTTTCAACCGAAAATTGGAACAGGCCAAATCAAGAGGTGCAGGCAATTATGGCACTGCTTGAAAAATATCTTCTCGAAGCGATAGGCGATATGGTGGAAAAAAACATACGCCTCCGCTTTTTTGGCGAGCTTGCACCGCTTTCGGATAGGCTGAAAACGCTGATAACAAAAACCGAAAAACTTTCCGAGCAAACGACTGGCCTGCAGGTAAATGTCTGCCTTAATTACGGTGGCAGAGCCGAGATTGTTCGTGCCGCAAAAGCGGTCGCTCAAAAATGCATAGACGGTGTGATGACGGTAGATGATATTACAGAGCAAGCAATTGAGCGAGTATTGTATTCGGCAAGCATACCGGATCCGGATCTTTTGATCAGACCGGGCGGTGAGCTTCGAATTTCAAACTTTTTACTTTGGCAAAATGCATATACTGAGTTTTATTTTACTGACACTCTTTGGCCCGATTTTGACGAGAGTGAAATTGATAAGGCCATAGAGCATTACAAGCGCAGGAACAGGCGCTTTGGAGGTATAAAATGAAAACAAGGGCAATTACAGCGGTGGTACTGATTGGTCTTTTTCTACCGCTAATGTTTATGCTGCCGCCTATTTATATAACGGCGGTTTTTGCAATTCTGTGTGCCGTCGGCGCATGGGAGCTTTTGCACAACACAAAATCGGTGAAAAACGGCATTTTTTTATACGGCTCGTGCGTAGCGGCATTTGCGATGGTGTTAGTTTGCGCCAGACCTAATACACAGCTGTGGGAACTTCTTTTTGTGCCTGCACTTTATATGTTTTTTGCCTTTGGCTGTGCGGTTTTCAATCACCGTGCGGTCACTTTTGCAATATTGTCAAAAGGTTTTTTGGCAGCCATCGTTCTACCGCTGATGTTTTGCTCGGTTTTGCGCATACTTAATATACCGGAGATTGGAAAATATATAGTGCTAATGCCATGGGTGACCGTTTGGGTGTGCGACAGTTGCGCTTTTTTTGTTGGAAAGGCCTTTGGAAAGACAAAGCTGGCGCCTTATGTAAGTCCTAAAAAAACCGTTGCAGGCGCAGTGGGCGGGCTTTTGGGCGGTGTAATAGCTATGGCTATTTACTCTTTTGTGCTAAGCTATGCCTTTTCAATACAGCTCGACACGGTGTCGGTTTTGCTTTTTGGCTTTGTCGGTGCGTTAGTGGGGCAACTTGGCGATTTATCGCTGTCGGTTATCAAGCGTGAAGCCGGCATAAAAGATTATGGCAAAATCTTCCCGGGGCACGGCGGAGTGTGGGACAGATTTGACAGTATACTGTTTGCCGCACCGCTTTTTGAAATAATGTGGCATTATTTCTCGCTTGGAGTTGCATCGTGAAAAATATATCAATAATCGGCTCGACCGGCTCGGTGGGCACCCAGTCGGTCGCCGTGGCACAGCGCAGAGGATACAAGGTCGAAGCACTCACAGCAGGGTACAATGTCGAGCTTATTGCACAGCAAGCAAGGGCACTTTTGCCCAAAATTGTGGCGGTTAAGCAGCAGCAAGACGCAAAAAAGTTAAAAGAAATGCTGTCCGATATGCAAATAAAAGTGCTTTACGGCAAAGAGGGGTTGACTGCGGCAGCAAGCCATAGCGTTGACCTTGTAATCAACGCCACGGTTGGAATTGCAGGACTTGCGCCGACTTTGGCTGCCATAGATGCAGGAAATACTTTGGCGCTTGCCAACAAGGAATCACTGGTTTGCGCCGGAGATATTGTCATGCCATTGGCAAAAGCCAAAAATGTACAAATTATACCGGTTGACTCTGAGCATTCGGCAATTTTCCAGTGCCTGACGGCAGGCAGAGCGGAAGATGTCCGAAAAATCATATTGACAGCATCGGGTGGCCCTTTTTTCGGAATGAGCATTGAAGAAATGCACAGCAAAACACCGGAACAAACGCTAAAACACCCAAATTGGGATATGGGCAACAAAATCACGGTCGACTCTGCTACCATGTTTAACAAAGGCTTTGAAATGATTGAAGCCATGCATCTGTTTGGCACAAAACCGGAAAATATTGAAATCGTAGTGCACAGGCAAAGTACAATTCATTCTATGGTCGAGTTCGCAGATGGGGCAGTGATAGCACAGCTGTCGACTCCCGATATGGCACTGCCGATACAGCTTGCAGTCGATTGGCCGAGGCGTGTGGAGCAAGCATGCAATCCGATTGATTTCAGCAAACTGTCAACGCTGACATTTGCACCGGCAGACGAGATCTCATTTCCGTCAATATCCCTGTGCAGGAGGGTAATGCAGGTCGGTGGAACCCTCGGTGCGGCGGTAAACGGAGCAAATGAAGCTGCGGTTGAGGCCTTTTTACAAAATCGCATACCATTTGGCGAGATTTACAGGCTGGTTAATCAGGCGGCACAGCAGGTGCCGTTTGTGCAAAATCCGAGCATAGAGGACATTTACAATATAGATAAAGCCGCCCGTGCGGCAGTAGAAAAGGCGTTACTTTGAAAAAAACACAGAACGGAGATTTTTATGTCAATACTTTTGGCAATTTTACTATTTGGACTGATTATTTTTATCCACGAGCTCGGGCATTTTGTTGTCGCTAAGCTGTCGGGTATTACAGTCCTGCAGTTTACGATAGGATTCGGCCCTGCTTTGGTGAAAAAGCAGGTCGGAGAAACGCTGTATGCGATAAGAATAATACCCCTCGGCGGAGCGGTAATGATGCTTGGCGAAGAGGATGAACAAGTCGAAAAAGTGCTGACAGGCGATACAGCGGCACAGCAAGCAGAACCTATGCAATACAAAGGCATCGGCTACCATGAAGCTTCACTACTAAAACGCTTTTTGGTGAGCATAGCCGGTGCAACCATGAACTATGTCAGCGGAATTATCATTATCGCGATTTTGCTTGTGCCGGCAGGCGCTGTTTTGTCCCCTGTCATAACCGATTTCATGGACGGTTTTGAGTTTGAAGGTCAAGACGGTTTTATGGTCGGTGACGAGATACTCAGCATCAATGACTACACTATACACACCTATGGCGATATCGACACCGCCTTTTACCTTTACGGCTCAGAGCCGATGAGTTTTACCGTGTTGCGTGACGGCGAAAAGGTGACACTTGAACAGCTCCCGCTCGAACGCAAGCTGTATGATAACGAGCAAACACCGAAATATGGTTTCGTTTTCGGATATGAAGATGTCGGTGCCCTCGACAAAATCGGATATGCAATTGACAATTCCTTTAGCTTTGTGCAAAGTGCCATCAAAGGCCTTGGCATGCTTATCACAGGACAGGTAGAGTCGGATGAAATGATGGGCACCGTGGGAATTGCCAGTGAATTGAGCAGTCGTGCACAGCAATCGGCGACTGAGCTTTGGTATTTTGTGGCATATATAAGCATAAATCTTGCCGTTGTAAATCTGCTCCCCATTCCGGCACTGGACGGCGGAAAAATCATATTTATTTTCATAGAACTGCTGAGAGGCAAAAAGCTCAACCCGAAATATGAGGGTTACATTTCACTTGTCGGCATGGTGGCAATTTTGGCTCTGTTTTTATTTGTCACCTTTAACGATATTATGAGGCTGGTGGGTTAGGATATGGGCAGAAAAATGCACATTGGCAATGTTACAATCGGAGAGGGTTTTCCTATAGCGATACAATCGATGTGCAACACCGACACTGCAGATGTAAAGGCGACAAGTGCACAAATATTGGCACTGGCGCAGGCAGGCTGTGACATTGTGCGTGTCGCGGTACCCGATATGGAAAGTGCAGAGGCTATAAGAGAACTCAAAAAAAGCGCCCCAATCCCAATAGTTGCCGACATTCACTTTGACTACCGTCTTGCGATACAAGCAGTCAAATGCGGTGTAGATAAAATCAGAATTAACCCGGGAAATATCGGAAGTCAAGACAATATCAAAGCGGTGGCGCAGGCGTGTAAGGCGGCAGGAGTTCCGATACGAGTCGGTGTAAACGGTGGTTCTGTGGATCGAGATTTAAGAGAGCAGTACGGGGTGACAGCGCAGGCATTGTGCCAAAGCGCCTTGCGCAATGTCATGGCGCTTGAGCATTTTGGCTTTGACAACATCTGTGTCTCGCTTAAAGCGTCCGATGTATTCAAAACAATAGAGAGTTATGAGCAATTTGCCAAGCTTAGAAATTACCCTTTGCACCTCGGCGTGACAGAGGCAGGAAGCATACATATGGGCACTATCAAGTCGGCGGCGGCGTATGGCGCACTGCTTTACAAAGGGATTGGTGATACCATTCGGGTTTCGCTTACGGCAGATCCGGTGAAGGAAATATATGCGGCACAGGATATTTTAAAGGCGCTGTCGCTCAATAAAAGCGGTGTAACCGTGATATCCTGCCCGACTTGCGCCCGAACAAAGGTGGATATTGTTTCACTCGCCCAAAAGGTGGAAAATCAGCTGAGCGGGGTACAGGCTAAGCTGACGGTAGCAGTCATGGGTTGTGCGGTAAATGGCCCGGGAGAAGCGGCGCAGGCCGATATAGGCATTGCCGCAGGAGTTGGAGAAGGAATAATAATCAAAAAAGGTGCGGTGCTGTGCAAGCTACCCGAGCATCAGTTGCTGGACGCACTTGTTGGGGAAATAGAAAGGATGACCGGGGAGAAAATATGCAAAACGGAGCAAAGTTAAGGTATGTTCTAACCAATTTCAATGCAAAATCACCGCTGCTTGACGCTACAGTCCTTATGATGGAGGTAGATGAACGCAGCGGTCATTTGACTATAAAACTATCGGCGAGCGAAAGCGTATCGGAGCAGGACATTTCTGCGGTAAGCGCTGACATTTCAAGCGCATATAATGTGCAGTGTATCTTACATGTTGAGCAGCTTGAAAGCTCATCGGAAGATAATTTGCACAGCTTTTTAACCGAGCTTGTCAAGCAATTTCCGTCGGCGGCACCGATATTCAAGGACAGTGAGATTGATTTTGATGGCAAGCAACTGACCTTTACACCGTCACAGCATGTGTACATAACAAGGCTTGAGCATCTCAAAGATGAAATTGCTCGCGCGGCAAGCGCTTACTATAAAAAGCCGACCGCAGTGCACATTGAATTGCCTCAAACCGAGCAGTGCAATGAAGCTTATGAGCAGGCCAAGCGGGCGCAAATGGAAAAAGCCATAGAGGAAGGGGAAAGTGCGCGCGCTTTGGCGCCGCCCCCCAAGCAGAATACACAAGTACGGAGGAACTTTGCCATAAAAGCAGACCCCGACGCTCCAAAGTTTAAGCCTGACGGCACCGAAACGGTCATTTTCGGCAAACCGACTGCCAGAGTCATGTCTAAAATCGGCGATATAACCTTGGATAGCGGACGGGTAACCGTGTGTGGCAAGGTATTCAGCCAAACGATAAATAAGCTGAGAAACAATAAAACGACGGTGTTTTCGATAGAAATGACCGACGGTAGCGGCTCAATCAGAATAACTAAAATACTTCCAAATGAAAATGTAGCCGAGCTGTCAGATCAAACAAAAGAGGGTACACGCCTTACCGTGCAAGGACAGGTGATTTATTCACAGTACGAGCAGGAGATAAATATAAACCCTTCGGCCATGATAAAGATGCCAAAGGAAAAGCGGTTTGACCATGCCAATCAAAAGCGTGTTGAACTGCATTTGCATACCACAATGTCTGCCATGGACGCACTTTGTGATACAAAGAGCATAATCAATCTTGCCGCCGAGCTTGGACATCCGGCGATAGCCATAACCGACCACGGTGTGGTGCAAGCCTATCCGCAGGCCATGGCTGCCGCCAACGCACTGCAAAAAAGCGGCAAACCGATAAAGGTTCTTTACGGTGTGGAGGCCTACTGTATTAACGATATTTCACGGCAAGGTGCGGTCAAGGGATACTCAACAGCAGCACTTGACGATGAAATCGTGGTTTTTGACCTTGAAACCACCGGGCTTAGCGCACAAACCTGTGAAATAATTGAAATTGCCGCAGTTATCGTCCGTGGTAAGGAGATTATTGACAGATATCACACTTTTGTCAAGCCTAAGGCGAGCATACCGCCGAGCATCACCCAAATAAACGGAATTTCCGATGCCGATGTTGCACATTCGCCCACAATTGAGCAGATTTTACCACAATTTTTGGATTTTTGCGGACATCGCCCCCTTTGCGCACACAATGCCGATTTTGACAGCTCCTTTGTCATGGCCGCTTGTCAGCGACAGGGGATTACTGCAGATTTTTGCACAATTGACACGGTGCGCCTCGCCCGTGTGCTGATGCCCGAGCTGAAAAAACACAAGCTAAATGTCATTGCAGATGCTTTTGGGCTAAAATTTATGCACCACCGTGCAGACGAAGATACTGCGGTGCTTGCCGAGATTTTTATCCGCTTTAAAGACATGTTGAAACAGCGATTTGAGATTGAAAAAGTCAATGAAATTAACGATGCAACTGATGGGGCTTCAACCTCCAAAAAGGGTGAGCGTACTTATCACACCATGGTGTTTGCAAAAAATGCGGAGGGGATACAAACCCTTTACCGCCTTATTTCCGACTCCCATTTGAAGTATTATTATAAGCGTCCGATTATTCCAATGTCACTGCTGAGCAAAAACAGAGATAATTTGATCATAGGTTCTGCCTGTGAAGCAGGAGAACTTTACAGCGCTGTATTTTCGGGAAAACCTTGGAATGAATTAATGAAAATTGCCGAGTTTTATGACTTTTTGGAAATTCAGCCGCTTGGCAACAATGCTTTCATGGTGGACAAGGGCTTGGTGACCGACGAGCAGGCGCTCATAGATATAAACCGCAGTATTGTAAAGCTCGGTGAAGCGCTTAAAAAGCCGGTGTGTGCCACGGGAGATGTTCATTTTACCGACCCGGAGGACGCAATTTATCGTGAGATTATCATGACAGGGCAAGGTTTTACCGATGCCGACAAGCAACCACCGCTGTATTATCGCACAACCGAGCAAATGCTTGACGAGTTCTCTTATCTCGGCCAAGAAAAGGCGTTTGAGGTTGTTGTCACCAACACAAATGCTGTTGCAGATATGTGTGACGAGGTACAGCCGCTTAAAACAGGTGTTTATCCACCGGTTATTGAAAACTCCGCCCAAATGCTTCAGGATATGGCATGGAGTAAAGCAAATGAACTTTACAGCAAAGATGGCATGCTAAATGAAACGGTCAAACTGCGCCTTGAAGATGAATTGACACCGATTATAAAGCACGGCTTTGATGTTATGTACATAATCGCACAAAAACTGGTTTCAAAATCACTTGAGGACGGATACCTCGTCGGATCAAGGGGATCTGTCGGCTCGTCCTTTGTCGCCTTTTTGGCTGGTATAACAGAGGTAAACTCACTCGGCCCCCATTACAGATGTCCAAGCTGCAATCACTCGATTTTTGACACAAGCGGAAATTATCATACCGGTGTAGACATGCCCGATACCATGTGTGAGCACTGCGGCACAGACATGGTTAAAGACGGATTTAACATACCATTTGCAACCTTTTTGGGGTTTGACGGTGACAAGGCGCCTGATATCGACCTGAACTTTTCGGGAGAGTATCAGCTCCGTGCCCACAAGTTTACAATAGAACTTTTCGGCAAGGACAATGTTTTTAAAGCCGGCACCATTTCAGGAGTTAAGGACAAAACGGCTTACGGTTTTGTGAAAAAATACCTTGAGCAAAAGGGTGTGATTACAAACAATGCCGAGATAAACCGCCTTGTCAGCGGATGTACTGGCATTAAGCGCACCACCGGGCAACACCCCGGCGGTCTAATGGTATTGCCAAAAGGACGCTCGATTTATGAGTTTTGCCCGATACAGCACCCCGCCGATTCGGTCGATTCGGACGTTATTACCACCCATTTTGACTATCATTCGATACACGACAATCTGCTCAAACTCGACCTTTTGGGGCATGACGATCCGACTATGATCAGAAAGCTTCACGATTTGTCGGGTATTGACCCGAGAACGGTTGCGCTGGATGATGAAAAAACCATGAGTATTTTTACCGATATTGGGGCGCTCGGCATTGCTACCGATGAGATTTTAGAGCAAACTGGAGCGGCGGCAATCCCCGAGTTTGGCACAAAGTTTGTGCGAGCTATGTTGACCGAGGCAAAGCCGAGCACCTTTGACGGCTTGGTGCGTATTTCAGGCTTGTCACACGGTACAGGGGTGTGGGTCGGCAACTCGCAGGACATTATCAAAAGCGGACAGGCAACCCTAAATGAAATTATTTGCGTGCGTGATGATATTTTCACCTTTTTGATTTTTAAGGGAATGGAGCGCAAGCAGGCATTTGCCGTCGCCGAAAGTGTGCGAAAAGGAAAGGGGCTCAAACCCGAGTGGGAGGAGCAGATGTTAAAGCTCGGCCTTCCGAAATGGTATATCGGCTCCTGCAAAAAAATTGAATATATGTTCCCACGTGCCCATGCTGTTGCATATGTCATGATGGCTTACCGTATCGCTTGGTTTAAGGTGCACAGGCCGCTTGACTTCTACTGCGCCTATTTTTCAATTCGTGCGGGCGGATTTGATGCCACCTATATGACGAGCGGTGACGGAGCGGTGTGCGCAAAATATCGCACTCTTAAAGCACAGCCCAAGCGCACAGCGACAGAGGAGGACACTTTGAGCACCCTTGAAATTGTGCATGAGTTTTACAAGCGTGGATTTACCTTTTCAAAGGTGGACATTTACAAGTCGGAAGCGAGCGGATTTCTTATCGAGGACAATATGCTGATACCTCCATTTACTGCCATACCCGGCTTGGGAGAAGCGGCCGCACAGAGCATAGTTCAGGAGCGCAAAAAAGGCAAGTTTATCTCTGCCGAGGACATTACGCTGCGCTGTGCAAAGGTCAGCAAAGCGGTCATTGAAAGCCTTACCGAAGCCGGTGCGATGGACAGTATACCAAAGTCGAATCAGCTCGATTTGTTTGAAACATTGGGCTTTTAGGGAGGAAAGTAAATTGTCGCAAGTAATTTTAAGGCAAATGCAATTATCCGATTTAGAGGTTTATTTCGATCTTAATAAACCGTCGAGAGAGTATCACAAGTTTAACGGCCCATATTTTGAAAAGCAGACCGAGCAAGAGCTTTTAGAGCAAATCGAGCGTATGCGCGTAAAAATAAACCAAGGCGAGCACAGCTTAACTACCATGATGGTGGCCGATGCCAAAACCGATGAGCTTGTTGGCCAAGTTTCATGGCACTGGAAATCGCAGGAGACAAATTGGATGGAAATCGGAATACTGATTTTCAACGAAAACTACTGGGGAAAAGGCATAGGATTTGAGGCACTCACCCTTTGGGTGGACAAGCTATTTGCAGAGCGAGATGATATTGTAAGGCTTGGACTGACTACTTGGTCGGGCAATGAGCGAATGGTAAAATTGGCAGAGAAATTGGACTTTGCCTGTGAGGCAAGGTACAGAAAAGCACGTATAGTGGACGGCAAATATTACGATTCTGTCAGTTATGGAATACTCAGAGAGCAGTGGGAAAATCGATAAAAACAAGCAACCACCGGCGTAGCCGGTGGTTGCTTAATTATATTTTATCTTTTTGTTCTTGCTCTAACTGGGTATATGCCACTTTGCCGAC
>CAYJAS010000011.1:0-24279 GCA_964367895.1 uncultured Oscillospiraceae bacterium
TTTCGGACAGCGACGCCGTGCTATATGGCACGGCCTGTGTCGGACTTTAGTGATTATACACGCTGTGCTAAATCCGAATACCTTTCGTCCGCAGACGACATATATTCACGCACAGTGGCACAATTTAGCGCATTACTATAGGCAAAAGCGCTAGGGGGTTTGGGGGCGCATACGCGACGCCCCCAACACTTTTTGCCTCCTTTTTGGGGTCAAAAAGGAGGTGGCGGCGGCTCCATAGCCGCAAGCTCTCGTCCAAAAACCATCGTCTATCACTTTCGGAGCGACGGGGGCGTCGCTCCCTACAAGGCGGACGATTGGTCAATCGCCCCTACAGGGTGTACGGTTTCAATATTGTAGGGCACGCATTGTATGCGTGCCGTCTGCGGAATGCATACAATGCATTCCCTACAGGTGACACCGATTACAACTGTAGGGGAGGGGCTCTGTCCCCTCCCGAACTATATTGCGCAAAAGGTGCTGTCGTACAGTTGCTCGCTCAGTTTGAGCGACAGTCTGCCGTTTGCCCCCAAATGGCACACCAAATACATAAGCAGTCTGGGCTCAACAGCTTTTCCAAGGGAATCGCCGACAAGCGGAGCAATGCTCTGCACGGTGAAAGCCTGCCCGCTGTGCTCGCTTAGGCAAGCAAGCAGAGTATTTTTAACCTCGATAATCTCGGAGGCAGATTTTTTTCCGCTCTCGACATTGGGCTGATGATATGCGTTTATGTTGACCATTGCCGCATACAGGCCGACCGCACGCTCATACAGAGCGACCAAAATGCCGATATTGTACTCGTTGACCTCGCTGATGCTTATGGTCAGCGAGTTTTTTTCTTTTGCACGCAGAGCGCTCTCGGTTCCGAGGCAGAAGGCCTTTAAATAGTCACCGCTGGTGCTGTTTTCGCCGACGATAATATCACTGCCGGCTCTATCATTCATTACATTTATAAAATTGATGAAGAAATCGTCCTTTGCGGCCAAAAGTTGCTGAACATATGCGTGTTGATCGCTCGAGCCTTTGTTGCCGTAAACGGCAAGACCTTGGAAAACCGAGTTGCCGTCTAAATCATACTGCTTGCCGAGCGATTCCATGACAAGCTGTTGCATATATTTGCTGAGCAGTTCGAGGCTGTCCTTGTAGGGGAGCATGACCATGCTTGTGCCGCTTTTGCCCTTGCTTGCCCACAACCAGCACAGAGCGGTCAAAAGTGCCGGGTTTTGGTGAATGTCGGCATTTCTGCCCAGCACATCGGCGTGACGGGCACCACTTAGCATGGCGGCGCAGTCAACACCCTGAAGTGACAGCGGAAGAAGCCCAACCGCAGAAAGCAGAGAGGTGCGTCCGCCCACCCAATCCCACATGGGGAAACGGGCCAGCCATTTTCCGTCGCCCGACAGGTCAAGTTTACTGCCTATTTGGGTGATGCAGATGGTCTGCGCAAAAAAGTCAAGGTTGTGAGCGCTGAAAAAGTGTTGCGCCTCAACCATGCCGTTGCGTGTTTCCAGCGTTCCGCCACTTTTGCTTATGACTATGCACAAGGTGCGTGACAGCTCGGGCTCAATACAGCTGAAAACAGCCTCCATGCCTGCCGGGTCGGTGTTGTCGATGAAATACAGCTCCATGGCGTTTGCAGTCCGTTTAAGAGCCTCCGAGACAAACTTCGGCCCTAAGCTCGAACCGCCTATTCCGATGACAAGCACGGTGGTGTATCGCTCGCCTGCCGAGTTTTTAATCTCACCGCTGTGCACCTTTGCGGTGAAGTCTGAAATATCGGCAATTGTGCTCTCAATTTCCTCTTTAATTTGCACAGTCGGAGCAAGTTCAGGCGCTCTAAGCCAATAGTGGCCGACCATTCGCCCCTCATCGGGGTTGGCGATAGCCCCTGCCTCAAGCTGCTTAAGAGCGGCTAAGGCGTGCTCCGCAGATTGCTTTTTTTGCTCTATAAAATCGTCCTCAATCGGCATGTTGAAATAGTCCAGCCAAAGGCCTGAGGAGGCATCCCAAAAATGTTTTTCGCTCATAAAATCACCTCTTATATTATAAATAATTATCTGTCGCTTTGCTGTGCAAGCGCACGCAGTATTCCCGCCGTTTCACGGCTTAGCTGTTCGGGGCGATATTGCCAGTTCCAGTTTCCGCTTGTCGTGCCCGGCGTGTTCATTCTCGCCGTGTCGTATAAAAACAGTACATCTTGCAGAGGAAGCATGGCGATTGCGCAGTCGCTCATGTACAGTTTGTCAAAAATCTCAAGGGCTCGCAAGTCGCATTGGCACTCGCAGTCACATTTCGGCTCCTGTGTCCGCTGGGTAAGCCAAGACATCAAGGTTTGATTGTCGTGTGTACCGCTGTAAAAAATCCTGTGCTTTTGCACCTCGGGTGGCATTTGCATCATACTGTCTGCGGTAAACTGGTAGATGTCCATGCCGGGAAATCCGCAATAGTCAAGCAAATCGTATACAGCTGTGTCAAGCTGACCCAAATCCTCGGCGATTATTTTCAGTTTGCCGATATCCGAGAGTACGATGTCGAAAAATCGTTTGCCGAAGCCGGGAGCCCAAAAGCCCTGCCGTGCATCTTCGCCGCCGGCTACCGCATAATAAGCGGCAAAGGCTCTGAAATGGTCAATGCGCACCGCATCATAATTCTGCTCGGCGTGTTTGAGGCGGCGGCGCCACCAGAGGAAATCGTTCTGCGCCATTTTTTTAATATTGTAAATCGGATTGCCCCAAAGTTGACCTTTATCGGTAAATGCGTCGGGCGGAACCCCTGCCCGAAGTCGTGCGCTACCGTCACTGTCAAGGGAGAACAGCTCGGGGTGCGCCCATACATCGGCACTGTCACCCGAGGTGTAAATCGGCATGTCGCCGACAATGCTAATGCCTTTTTGGGCGGCGTACTTGCGTATATCGCTCCAAATAAGGTGAAAGGCATATTGCCTGTGGGAGCTGTGCTCGATTTGCTTGGCATATTTCTTGCAAAGCAGGTCAAGTTTTGTTCTGTTTTTCTCATCTTCCGGCCAAAACTGCCACGCTAAGCCGTTATTTTTGCTCTTCAAAGCGGTGTACAGGGCATAATCGTCAAGCCAATATGCCTGCTGTTTGCAAAAATCTTTAAAATTGCCGTCTTTTTTGGCTTGGGCAATTTCGGCATCGCTCAGCACAGCGTCATTATAGGCGAAAACCGCTTGGCTGGCGTATGGCGAGTCAAACTCGTCGGGCGGGTTTAGCGGAAGGATTTGCCAGTATTTTTGTCCTGCCTCACTCAGAAAGTCTATAAATTCACAGGCCGAACGGTACAGCCCAAGCTGAGCATGGGGCAGAGAGGTGATGTGGCAGATAATGCCGGCACCACGCTCAAATTGCATTTTGGGCAGCCCCTCAGGGCGCACATACAGCATAATAGCCGACATGGGGGCTATGGTCACGCTGATTTTTTGCTCCTTAGATTGATACCTATGTCCGCCGAGTAAATCGGCGATATACGGCGTGCCGACTGCAAAGTCAAAGTCGAGCGCTATCTCAACGGTGCGTGGCTCAAAACTGCGATTTGCCGCAGTATAGACACCTTCTTTTTCGTTAAAACGCCAAAATCCATACACATCTTTATGGTAAGAGCAGGCTTTAAAATCGCCCTCACGGAGCACCTCATACACCTGCCTGAGGTAAGAGGCAAAGCGGAAAGCGCCGGTGATTTGCTCATCCTGCCTGCCCCAGGGGAAGGTGGAGCGGTTAAACGGGTCTTTAAAGCCGGTGACACCGGCCTCGTCACCGTAGTACACAGAGGGCACACCGGGGGAGGCAAACTGCAAGGCAGACAGGTAAATAAGCCTGCGCTTTGCAAGGTCATATTGTTGCGGCGAAAGCTTGTGTCGCTCACGAGCCGACTCGGTCTTGGGGGCTTGTGCCTCACAAAGCAGGTTTAGTACACGCTCGGTGTCATGGGTGCCGAGCAGGTTCATGCCCGAATAAAAGGCCGAGGGCGGATAGTTTTCCTTAAGCGACATAAATATGCCGTCCACCTGTTGTGCCGAAGTCTTGTTCAGCGCAAAATCGAGCATTGCCGATTTAAACGGATAGTTCATAACGGCATCAAGCTGTGCGCCGCCAAAGTATTTTGTGCGTTCACCATAGCTGATTTTATAGCTTGCATCTTCCCAAACCTCGCCAAGTATAAAGGCTTCGGGGTCGGCCGTTTTGGCCGCCGTGCGCAGACCCTCGATAAAGGCACCGGGAAGCTCGTCGGCGACATCAAGTCGCCATGCCTTGGCACCTTTTTTTATCCAATGGGCAACGACACCGTCCTCGCCGCATATAAAATCAAGGTAGTCGGGGTTTAGTTCGTCAACATTGGGCAAATCGTCAACCCCCCACCAGCAATCATACTCGTCTGGGAAGTTTTTGAAGCGAAATCTGTCGTAATACTCCGACTGCTCACCTTGATATGCGCCCAAATTGTCATAATTTCCGAATTTATTAAAATACTTGCTGTCGGCACCGCAATGGCTGAAGACACCGTCCAGCATTATATGAATGTCAAGCGCTTTGGCCTCCGATATCAGCGCTTCAAACTCACTCTCATCGCCCAGTAGCGGGTCGATGCGCATATAATCACCGGTGTCATAGCGATGATTGCTTGCCGCTTCAAAAATCGGGTTTAGGTACAGCGTGCCCACACCCAAGCTTTTGAGGTAGACAAGCCGCTCACGTATTCCGCTTAAGGTACCGCCAAAAAATCCCCACCGCAAAACAGCGCCCTTTTCATCTTTGGGATAAAAAGGGACATCATGCCAGTCAAGGTGGAGAAATCTTGTACTGCCGTCACGATACTCGGCACGCATACCGTTTTGCACCCATTTCATATAGTCGCTACCGCGTGCAAATCGGTCGGGGAAAATCTGATAAATAATACCGTGTTTATACCAATCGGGGGTCTTTTGCTCGTTGTATACCGTTATTTGAAAAGAGGGGGGCAGGTGGGAATACTGTTGCCCGACACCGCCGACATTTTGCTCGTTGTTGCCGTAATAGGTAACAGCACCGCCCGACGACACCGAAAAGTAATACCAAATCAGGCCGGTTGCGCCGGGCATTATCTCGAAATCGTAGAAATACGACCCATCGACACAGCGCACCGAGGCATGTTCAAAAACACGCTCTCCGCTGATGTCGGTTTCAAAATTGCAGTGCAAAAAAGCGCCGTCAATCGGTCGGTCAGCGCAGAGTGAAAGCTTTACCGTGCACCCGGGTGTCACCGCACCGAAGGGTGAGCGATATAAAAGGTCATGGGAGTTGTGAAGTAAAGTCATATCGGTGCTCACTGCCCTAAAAGGTCACGATAAATTTCCATATATCGCAGTGCAGAGCGGTTCCAGCTAAAGTCCTTGCGCATGGCGTTTTTGCAAAGCTGTACCCAAAGATTACGGTTTGTGTTATAAATGCCCTGTGCCCGCTCGATTTCACTTAGAAGTTCATGTGCATTGTAATTTGCAAAGGCAAATCCGTCTGCAAGCTTGCTCGGGTCGTGCTCATCATATGGGGTAATGCTGTCGGCCAGTCCGCCGACCGAGCGTACAATCGGCAAGGTGCCGTAGCGCATGGCCATCATTTGCGACAGACCGCACGGTTCAAATTTAGAGGGCATAAGCAGCATGTCTGCGCCTGCGTAAAATACATTTGCGAGCTGTGCATCAAAACTGCTGTGCACGGCATATTTGCCCGGATAAGTGGCGGCAAAATGGCTCAGCGCCGACTCATACCAAAGCTCACCTGTGCCAAGCATGGCAATTTGCAAACCGCTGTTTATCACAGTGTCGGTGATGTGGTTTATAAGGTCAATGCCCTTTTGTTCGGTGAGTCTTCCGACATAAACGGCAAGCGGAATGTTTTCATTTTGCTCAAGACCGAGTCTTGCTTGCAAATCAAGCTTGTTTTTTGCCTTTAGCTCGAAGTTTTTCAGCCCATATGGGGTGCTGATATGCTTGTCCTTTCTTGGGTCAAAGGCATTTTGGTTTATTCCGTTTAAAATACCTGTCAGAACAGAATGTCTTTCCCTGAAAATATCGTGAAGATTTTCACCAAAATACTCGGTTTTAATCTCCTCGGCATAGCTCTCGCTGACCGTGGTCAAGCGATCGCTGTAGAGCAAAGCACCCTTCATAAAGTTTATACCACCGTTGAATGAGAGTTGATGGACGGCGGCAGGGCAGTCCTGTATCATGAGCACATCGCTGAGCATCGAGCTTGGGAAAACCCCTTGATATTTTAGGTTGTGGATGGTGTAGACCGTTTTAATGTCACCGTATCCCTCAATATTGCGATAATGCTCACGCAGTAGCACCGGCAGTATTGCCGAGTGCCAGTCATGGCAGTGGATTATGTCGGGCAAGCGCTCGCCCATGAGTGGCAGAGCCTGCAAAACTGCCTTGCCGAAAAAGGCCATGCGTTCACCGTCGTCAAAATGGCCGTAAGGGCTACTGCGGTCAAAATACTGCTCATTGTCGATAAAATAAAAGGTGACGCCCGACAGTTTAAGTTCAAAAATGCCACAGTAGACATTGCGCCAGCAGAGGGGCACCTCTACACTTGCTATAAAGCGCATTTTATCCTTGTATTTTTGCGGTATGAGCGAGTATTTGGGCAGTACCACCGAAACTTGTGCGCCCTCTTTGCACAGGGCAGAGGGTAGACTTCCTATAACGTCGGCAAGGCCGCCGGTTTTGATAAAAGGGTCGGCCTCCGAGGCGACAAAAAGTATTGAAATCGGCCGATTTTCGACGTTGTTTTTAATTTTTTCCATAGTTTAACCTCCGTGATGGGAAATTTGGGTATTAAAGGCGAGGGGGCGAACTTCGCCCCCTGCATACTCTATCGCATATGCTTGCTTTTTGGAATGATATAGGGCTCCTCAGGGCCGCCAAACATCTTTCTGCCCTCGGTGACCGTTACACTCTTGTCGCAAATAATGTGGTCAAGCACAACATCTTTTTCAATTACACAGTTTTGCATCAAAACAGAATTTTTAATAACCGCGCCGGGCGCCACCTTGACACCACGGAAAATAATTGAGTTTTCAACCGTACCTTCTATTTGACAGCCGGTCGGAATGATGGAGTTTGATACATTTGCGGTAGCGCTGTATCGAGTGGGGGCATAGTCCTGCGCCTTTGTGTAAATCCTGTCCTCGCTGTCAAACAGCTCGGCACGCACTTCGGCCTTCAGCATGTCCATATTACAGCTTATGTAGTCGGCAATATTTTCAACATGCCCGACATATCCTGTCATCTCATGGGCATAAACCGAAAATCTGCCGATATTTGCCCTGATTATATCGACAACGTCGAGCTCCGGGCAAAGTTCATACCAGCTCAAAAAGTCCTGCATCAGTGAGCGGTTTATAATCATGCAGTCGCAAAACAAATTGAGGGTGTCGCTGTCATCATTTGTAATCTTGGTGACCTTGCCTTTATTGTCGATGTGCAGATAATTGCACAGCTCAAAGGAGCATTTTCTGTCCTTTTGATAGAACATGGTTATCTGGCGGCCGCTGCTCTGATGTTCTTTTGCGATTTCGGCAAAATTGTAATTGTAAATCTTGTTGCCGCTCATCAGCAAAATCATATCCTCTTTTGCTCGGTCAATATAGGTGCGGTTTTGCAAAATGTCCTTCATAACAAATTTGCTTTCGGGGCGCTTCATGCCGGCTATATGCCCGGGCATGATGTAAAGACCGCCCGTTTTGCGGTTTAGATTCCACGCTTTGCCAGCGGCGACATGGTCGATTATCGAACGGAACAGGTACGGGGTAATCAGTCCGACGGTGGTGATGCCGGAGTTCACCATGTTGGAAAGGGCAAAATCTATCAAGCGGTATCTTCCGCCAAATGGCAAGGTGACGACCGAACGATGCTCGGCGAGTGCGCCAAAACTGTTGGGATAGTTGGCTGTAATCAAGCCTATCATATTTAACATAGTTTACCCTCCTTTACTGTACTATCGACTTTGAGATAATCTCATTGTTGCCGAGCACGGTTATCTTGGAGCTTGGGTCGGAGTTTCCGACAATCAAATTGTCGCATATTTCGGTTTCTTCGCCGATAATCGCCCTTGTAACCGTCGTATTTTTGCCCACTCTTGCGCCGGGGAGCAAGATGGCATCGATAATCTGTGCGCCCTCGTCAACAAAGACATCTGAGCTGATTATCGAGTGCTTAACATGCCCGAGAACTGTGCTTCCGTTGGCCACAAGGCAGTTTTCGAGCTTTGCATCGGCGCCTAAAAAGTGAGGCGGCTGTATATTTGAGTTGCTGAAAATGCGCAAATCGTTGCTGAAAATATCAAAGGGAGGCTCGCTCTCGAGCAGTTCCATATTTGTGCCAAAATAGCTGTCAATGGTACCGACATCTTTCCAGTAACCGTCAAAAACATAGGCGTAAAGGTTGCTTTGACGGGAAAGCAAAGTGGGAATGATATTTTTGCCGAAATCGTGGGCAGAGGTTTCAATTTCGCTGTCCTCAATGAGAGCTTGCCTTAGCACGCTCCAATTGAATATGTAAATGCCCATCGAGGCGAGAGTGCTCTCGGGTTTTTTCGGCTTTTCGCTGAACTTTGTTATTTTGCGGTCACCGTCTGCCGACAGTATTCCAAAGCGGCTTGCTTCCTCGATAGATACATCGATGGTGGCGATGGTCAAATCGGCGCCCTTTTCTTTGTGGAAGTCGAGCATGCTTTGATAGTTCATCTTGTAAAGATGATCGCCCGAGATTATAAGCACATATTCGGGGTCGTACTTTGAGATAAAGTCGATATTGCGGTAAATTGCATCGGCAGTACCCCTGTACCAGCTTCCGCCGTCCTCTGTTTCATACGGCTGTAAAACATGCAGACCGCCACCCGAGATGTCAAGATCCCAAGAGGAGCCGTTGCCCATATAGGAGTTGAGAAGCAGCGGCTTATATTGGGTCAGCACCCCGACGGTGTCAATTTGCGAGTTTGCGCAATTGCTCAGGCTGAAGTCGATAATGCGGTATTTTGCGCCGAAAGAGACGGCGGGCTTTGCGATCTTTTTTGTCAGCGCTTCAAGACGGCTTCCTTGGCCGCCTGCAAGTAGCATTGCTACGATTTCTTTTTTTCGTACCATCAGCGTTCCCTTCCTCTTTATAAATTTTCGTCTTATTGAGGGATATGGCCTTGCGGAGCCATATCCCCGCGCATGCTATAAGGTTTTGTCGTATTTGACCTTCCAAACCTCTTCGGCATACTGTGCTATAGTTCTGTCGCTGGTGAAAAATCCGGCTTTTGCGATGTTGTGCAGTGATTTCTTTGCCCATGCGCACTTGTCGCCGTACAGCTTTGCCATGCCGTGCCACGCCTCCATATATGCCTCAAAATCTTTTAGCACAAGATAGAAGTCGTTGCTGTGGAAAATCTCGTCGCAAATGCTTTGCGAAATATGTGGCTCACTCCAAAATCCGCTTGCAAGTTGCTCGGTGATGCGCTTGAGCGCCGGGTTTGAATTGCACTGCTGGTATGCCAGATATTTGCCTTGCGCACGCAAATCGGCTATTTCTTGCTCTTTCATGCCGAAAATAGTTATGTTATCGTCACCTGCAAGCTCTTTAATCTCGACATTGGCGCCGTCCAACGTGCCCAAGGTCAGTGCGCCGTTAAACATAAACTTCATGTTTCCGGTACCGCTCGCCTCAAAGCCTGCCGTCGAAATCTGCTCGCTTATATCGGCCGCAGGGTAAATCAGCTGGGCACTGCTGACCGAAAAGTTTTCAAAGAAAACAAGTTTGAGCTTGCTCGAAACTGCGGGATCTGAGGCTATTTTGTCGGCAATATCACTTGTCAGCTTGATGATATTTTTGGCAAATGTATAGCTCTGTGCCGCCTTGCCACCGATGATAATGGTGAAATCGGGTATGTCAAGCGGCTGTGTGCCCTTGTCAATGCTGTCACGGATATCATTGTAAAGGGCCATGACCTTAAACAAATTGAGCAGTTGGCGCTTATATGCGTGAATACGCTTTACCTGCACATCGAAAACCGAATAAGGGTCAATAACCGTGTCTTGGCGCTTGCCTATAAAGGCGCTCAGGCGCAGTTTGTTTTGGTGCTTTACTTTTGAAAGTTCTTTCAAAAATTGCTCATCGTTTTCAAACTGCAAAAGCTCTTTGAGCAGCATGGGATTTTTCTGCCACTGCTCGCCGATAACGCTGTTTATCAGTGCGGTCAGCTTGGGGTTTGCCTCTATCAAAAAGCGTCTGTGGCTGACACCGTTTGTCTTGTTGTGGAACTTTTGCGGAGTGATCTTGTTAAAGTCGCTGAAAAGTTGGGTCTTAAGTATGTCGCTGTGCATAGCGGCAACGCCGTTTACAGCATAACTGCCGATGACGCACAGATTTGCCATTCTGATTTGCCCGTCCCAAAGTATTGCGGTGCGGCGAAGTATATCGGTAATGCCCGGGTTTAGCTTTGAAATACTCTCGCGGTAGCGTCTGTCTATTTCCTCGACTATGGTATAAATGCGGGGAAGAAGGCTTCTAAACAGGTCGATGCGCCATTTTTCAAGTGCCTCGGGCAAAATTGTATGATTGGTGAAGGACACAACACCGGTGGTGATTTTCCACGCTGTCTCCCAATCGAGATGCTCGTCATCTATTAAAATACGCATCAGCTCGGGAATGACCATAGCCGGATGGGTATCGTTGATATGTATGCTGATGTACTCGGGCATGTTTAGGAAGTCGCCGTGTATTCTGCGATAATCACGCATGATGGAGCCTATTCCGGCGGCCACCAAAAAATACTCCTGCTTAAGGCGGAGCAGTTTTCCTTGGTCGTTGCTGTCGTTGGGGTACAGCACGGTGGTGATGGCCTCGCAATTGCTCCTGTGGGCAACAGCGCTGTTGTAATTGCCTTGGTTAAACACACCAAGGTCAAAATTATCATGTTCGGGTTCTGCATCCCAAAGGCGCAGGTAGTTTATAGTGTCGTTTTTAAAGCCGGCTATCGGCACATCGTAGGGTACCGCCTTGACCGATTCGTAATCGATATGTTCATATTTCCATTCGTTGTTGATAAACTTATAATCCACCTTGCCAAAAAACTTGACGGTAACACTGCTCTCCGGCTTGCGCATCTCCCAGGGGTATCCGTTACTCAGCCAGTCATCGGGCAATTCAAGCTGTCTGCCGTCCTGAATTTTTTGGCGGAACAGTCCGTATTTATAGCGCAAACCGCAACCGTAGCCGGCTATGTCAAGGCAGGCCATAGAATCGAGGAAGCAAGCCGAAAGGCGGCCGAGACCGCCGTTTCCGAGACCGGGGTCACGCTCAAACTCAAGCAAATCATCGAGGTCTTCGCCGAGATCGGCCAGCCCCTCACGCACTATGCCGTCAATTCCGAGGCTTATAAGATAGTTGTTTAGAAGACGACCCACCAAAAACTCCATAGAGAAGTAGAAGATTTGCTTGCGGTTTTCCTCTTTGTAACGCTCCAGCGTTTCCGAGCGTGTCTGGGCAAACTCCCAGTTTAACAGTTTAATGAGAACATTGTACTTGTCGGCTTTTCCGGCATACTCAAAGGATTTTCCCAATGAGAACTTAAATCGGTCACGGTAAGAAGCGATAAACTCCTCTTTTGTCTTAAACATATTTAAACCTCCTATTGTAATGTCAACTTATATTGTGTCTGTATGCTACCGCTTGGAAATCGGTGCGATAATAGTTCCGCCAAGGGGCGGTACGGTCAGTGAAATATGATAGGGTTGTCCGTGCATTGCCCCTTGCTGTGCGCTCAAAACTTGGCTGTTGATTTTTCCGCTTCCGCCAAACTGCTCGGAATCGCTGTTTATAATCTCACAATAATCACAAAGTTCGGGCACCCCGATTTTGTATTCACTATAAGTATGCGGATGAAAGTTGAGTAATACCAACAAATAGTCTTGCGGATTTTTTCCCTGCCGTTTGTAAATTAAAATGCCTTGCTCATTGTTGTCGGGCTCAAGCCAGCTAAACCCATCGGGACTGTAATTTTGCTCCCAAAGTGCCTTTTGTTTTAGCAACATATTGTTTGCGGTGCGCACAAAATCATGGTGCTTGCCATGAGCCTCATAGTCGAGCAAAAACCACTCCACACCTTGATAGTAGCGCCACTCGATATATTGGCCGAGCTCACTGCCCATAAAGCTGAGCTTTGCGCCGGTATGTGTTGTTTGGTAAAGGTGCAAAAGGCGCAGGTTTGCAAACTGTCGCCAGTAGTCACCGCTCATTCTGTCAAGCAGAGATTTTTTGCCGTGTACAACCTCATCATGTGACAGAGCGACAATGAAATTTTCGTTGAAGGCGTACATCATGGAAAAGGTCAGCAGATTGTGATGATAAGGGCGGTAGGGGAAATCGAGGCTCATGTATTCAAGAGTATCATTCATCCAGCCCATGTCCCATTTATAATGAAAGCCAAGACCGCCTTTGTCGGGTGGGTAGGTGATAAGCGGAAAGGCGGTGCTCTCCTCGGCGGCGGTAAAGATGCCCGGAAAGCTTTGGGCAACATAGCTGTTTAGGTCTTTAAGAAAGCGAATTGCCTGCAAATCCTCCTCGCCACCGTCCGAGTTTTTGCGCTTGTCACTCTCGTTTTCAATGCCGTAGTTAAGATAGAGCATACTGGTGACACCGTCCACCCTTATGCCGTCTATATGAAAATGTTCCAGCCAATATGTGGCGTTGCTCAGCAAAAAGCTGCGCACCTCGCCTCGGCCGAAATCGAACTTGTATGTACCCCACTCGGGATGACGGCTCAGCTCATAAAGCGCAGTGCCGTTGAAGTTTGAAAGACCGTGGGCATCGGGACAAAAATGACCCGGTACCCAGTCGAAAATAACACCAATACCTGCCTTGTGACAGGTATTGATAAAGTGCTTTAGATCGTCGGGCGTGCCGTAGCGTGCCGTCGGGGCGTAATAGCCGGTCAGCTGATAGCCCCATGAGCCGTCATACGGATGCTCCATAATCGGCATTAGCTCAACATGAGTGTAGCCCATCTCGCCGAGATAGGGCACCAGTATTTCGGCAAGCTCACGATAGCTGTAAAAATACTCCTGCGGAGTTTGCTCCTTGGGGCCGTCCGGAAGTTTGTGTCGCCATGAGCCGAGGTGAACTTCATAAATATTCATTGGCTGTGAAAAATGGTCGCTTTTTGCCCTATTGTTCCGCCAACGCTTGTCACTCCATTTAAACTGTTCAATCGGCCAGACAACAGAGGCTGTATCGGGGCGAAGCTGTGCATAAAAAGCATAAGGGTCGGCCTTGAAAATCAGCTCACCCTGCAGCGTTTCGATTACATATTTATACACATCACCTTTTTTTACCTTGTCGATAAAAATCTGCCAAATGCCACCGTCCGCATGCTCCATAAAATGGCTGTCACAGCTCCAGTTGTTAAAGCAGCCGACGACACGAACAGATTTGACAAAGGGAGCCCACACACGAAACAAACAGCCTTTTTTGCCGTCTATGGTGCGCAGGTGAGCGCCCAGCATATTATAGCAACGAAAGTGGTCACCTTTTCGGAAAAGGTATATGTCATCTTGAGCGATTTTAAACAAGTTGTCCATTTTCACCTCATATTTCAATATGTGACAATAATTGCATAATGCAAATTTACCCTTTTAATCTATTTTACTACTAAAATGAACAAAGTCAAGCGAAATTTGTATTGTTGATTTAATATTTTTGTAAAATTTTTGTCATATTTATCGAAATGCACAAAAAGTGCAAGGGCGATCACACAGGGTAGCCCTTGCCTACAGATAAAAAACCGCAAGGCAACCATTTTGGTTACCTTGCGGTTTTAATATCAATTTGCCCACCTGTCACAATTACCGTGATATCTCCGTGGGTGTCGGTGCGGTAAATCACCGCGCCATGATCGTTTAATCTTTCAAGCACGGGCGTATGCGGATGACCGTAACTGTTTCCGGCGCCGCAGCTGATTAGCGCCAGCTCGGGTGAACAGGCCTGCAAAAACTCATCACTCGTTGAGGTGTCACTGCCGTGATGTCCGACTTTAAGCAGATCCACATCGCCGACAAGCTGTAAAATCTCACTTTCCGAGCGTGCACCGGCATCACCTGTCAGAAGCATAGAAGTACCATCGTACTCGATTAGCAAAATTAAAGAAGTTTCGTTTAAATCCTCATCAAACACATTGTCCGATGGCCATAAAACAGAGATGCTTGCCTCGCCGAGCGCTATATTGTCGCCGACTTGCAAAGTCATAGTCTGTGCTCCCGAGGCTGAAGCATAGCCGTCAAACAGGTCAAGCGCATAGCTGTGCTCGCTGTAATCGGGGCGTACACTTATATCGGGCGAAAGATGCTCGAAAACCTGCTCCATACCGCCCATATGGTCGCTGTGGGTGTGGGTGATGATGGCGTAATCGAGCGAGTCGATGCCCAGATTCTTGATATACTCAACCACACGGTCGCCGTTTTCCTGCGTCCCGGCATCGATAAGAGCGCTCTGTCCATCACAGGTCAGAAGTATGGCTTCTGCCTGCCCGACATCTATCATGTGCAGTTGAAAACCGTGAAGGGAAGTGCCCTCCCACGGGCGAAGATAGAGCAAAACCGCCGCTGTCAGGGCGAGCAGTGACAGCAAAGCGACAGCCCAAATGCGCTTTAATAGGCTTGACATCATCACATTTTCTTAAGCAGTGTTTTATAAACTTCAACCGCACAGCCCAAACTGCTCTCACGAAGACATTCGTCAGCAGCATGGATACCCGAAAGCTCAGGCTCACCGAGGACAACGGGAGTAAATCGCAAAACGCAGGCACTCAAACTGTCATAATGCTTGCTGTCGGTCGAGCCGGTGAGCAAAGTGGGGATGCAGGGCAGCATGGGATAATAATCGGTCAGCGTCTTGCAAAGCATGCGATACATCGGGTGGGCGGTATCGGTGATTGAGGGGCACTCGCTTCCGCTGTCAAGGGTGATGGATACCGGCAGGTCACGCACAAGATCTTCAAGCCTGCGGTGAAGTGCCTTTGACGTGTCGCCCGGCAAAAGGCGCGCGTTGACCTTTGCGGTGGCTTGCGAGGGAATGATGTTGGGTGCCTCCGAGCCCTCAAGCTGGGTCGGAACGACGGTGGTGCGAAGAAGTGAGGAAATGCTCGGATCATCTCTGAAGGTGCGCGATAAAAATGCGCCGGTCAGTGGCATATTGCACACGATAAATCTGCTTTTAAAGGGCATAAAGGGGGCAGAACGGCGCAGATATTTTTTGACAACGGGGAGAAGCTTTGTGCGTGGTCGGGCGATTTCAATTCGGCAAAGTGCCTCTGAAAGTGCCCCGACCGTCGAGCGATGTTCGGGCATACTGGAATGTCCGCCCCGAGCGCTTGCCGTAACGGTGAAATTACAGCTTGCCTTTTCGCCGACACCGATTAGGGCGGCGGCACCGCCCGCTTTGCCCATAAAATCCTCGGCTATATAGCCACCCTCATCGAGTATCATCTCGAAAATAATTCCCTTGCGTTTGAGCACCTCGGCAATTTCCTTTGCCCCTTCGGTGCCGCCTGTTTCCTCGTCATGTCCAAAGGCGAAATAAATGTCCCTGCGTGGGAAAAAGCCTTCATCTATCAGCGAGGACACCGCTTCAAGCAGTCCGATAAGACTGCCTTTGCAATCGATAGCCCCTCTGCCGTGAATATAGCCGTCCTTGCGTGCGCCCGAAAATGGGGGCGTGGTAAAACCTTCGCCTGCCGGTACAACGTCAAGATGGGCGCACAGCATAACAGGAAGCTCGTTTGTCCTGTGGGGTGCACGCCAACGCAAAAGCATGCTTCCGCTGGGCAGCGATATTACGCCGAGGGTGTTCATCACATTTGTATAATTGGAGCGCAGAAAATCGACAAGCTTTGCCGTTTGCGCCTTGTCGCCGGTCACAGACGGTATTTGCACCGCTTTGGAAAGGCTTTGCGCCGCCTGCTCGGTCAATTTGGGGTCGGGCTTTTTGTCGGAGAGCGATACGACCGACTTCTTATTGTCGCCAACAAGTGCCGTGCGAATTAGCATCAGGCACAAAAAGGCCAGCACAGCCGACAGGGCGATAATGTTAAAAAGTGCACCGTATTCGGCGTTGAAATTGCTGTAAAACAGTCTAATATTTGCCCAAAACTCAGTCCACATCGCAAAGCACCTCCTCGGCGAGCGCAAGGTCACGCTCGATTTGCATTTTCAGCTCATTTCTATCTGTAAAGCACTGCTGTCCTCTGATATAGCTATCAAAGATAAAGCTCACTTGATTATTGTCTTTGTCAAAATTACCGCTTAGCGGTCTGGCGCTTATGCTGACAATGTCAGCCGAGCTGACAGTCGGTCGGGTTCCGATATTGATAAGTGAGGGCACCGATTTTTGCCCTGAGCGTACATACCCTGCGTACACTCCGTGTGCCGGAAGCAGTGCTCCCTCGGTCGGGCACAAGGTGATTGAGTTTTGCTCATCGTGCAAAAGAGCTTGTCCCTCCATGAAAAAAGAGCGTCCGAGCATGGTGTTTGCCTGCTTTAGCCTGCCTGCCTCAAGTGCCCGTCTGATTAAAGTGGAAGAGACCACCTGTCCGTCTACGGTAATAGGCGGTACAATGCTCGGTCTAAGTCCTGCGGCGCTCAGCGAATCGGCACCGCCTGCGGCATTTTTTCCAAATCGGAAGCTCTGTCCACAAACCACTGCGACAGCGCCATATTCATGCTTGAGCATCAATATAAAATCGTCGGGCGACAAATCTGCGGTTTTTTCGTCAAACGGCACACTAAAAACACGCTCAACACCGAGCTGTGTCATCAGCCGGCGGCGTGTTTCAAAGGGTGTTAAAATTGGTGGTGCAATGCCACGCACAAACATTCGAGGATGATGTGTAAAGGTAATAGCGGCAGGCTGTGCCTTTAGCTGGCCTGCTTTTTCAATTGTTTTTTTGAGTATTTCGGCGTGTCCGACATGAACACCGTCAAAAAATCCGAGGGCCACAACTGTTTTATTCATATAAGATTACCTGCTCCAGAAGGTTTTTTCACAAAAAAGTCCAATACCGCCCTTGTCGAGCGGTGCGCCGTTTGAAATCATCAAAAACTCGCCCTGTTCGTCGTAGACGGTGTATTTTACATCGTTTTCAAAGGGTTTGCCACCGACTGTGTTTTGCGGAAAGATTACCGCACCGTTTTTGGCACGCAGTACCCCTTGTTCGTTGAGCACAATGCGGGGGAGTGAGGCAAAAACACCGTCTGTCGGAAGTATCAGGTCTTGCAAAGAGCCTGTGTCACGAGCGGCTTCTATCTCTTCAAATGCATATGCTCGGTCAAGGGTGAAGTCACCGCTTGCCGTGCGAACAAGCTCGGCCATGCATCCGCCGACACCGAGGGCACGGCCGATATCATAGCACAAAGTGCGGATATAGGTGCCTTTGGAGCACACAACCGAAAAACGGTAATCGTTTTGCCCGTCGCCTTGCATTTTCGGTAGGGGATCTATGGAAAATATCTCGACAGAGCGAGCAGGGCGCTCAACCTCAATACCCTTGCGAGCCAAGTCATAAAGGCGCTTGCCGCCTATAGACACCGCAGAATACATGGGCGGAAGCTGATCTTGCACACCCAAAAAGGAGGCAGCAGTGGCGTGCACTGCGCTCTGCGTCGGAAAATCCCCGTCATGGGCATGGGTTTGCTGACCTGTCGTGTCATATGTATCGGTCTCAACCCCCAAGCGGAGGGTCAAATTGTAGCTTTTGTGCTGTGAGGAGGCATATCGCTCTGCGCCGGTAGCCGTGCCGAGCAGCATTACAAGCACACCTTGCGCCATTGGGTCAAGAGTGCCTGCATGTCCGATTTTGCGTTGGCGCAAAATGCCACGCAGTTTGGCAACGGCATCGTGCGAGGTAAATCCGCTCGGCTTGTTTAGCAGTAATATTCCGTTTAGCATAAGCTCCCCATATGTTTGCGTGCACAATCGGAAATTGCCTCATGTGCCTGCTCGGGCGAAAGGTCAAGGGTACAGCCAGCGGCACGAGGATGTCCGCCACCGCCGAAATTGGCGCAAATGGCGCCTGCGTCTACAGGGCGTTGGGTGCGCACAGAGGCTTTAAGGGCGGATAAATCCTTTGTTTGGGTCAGGAAAATTCCGCACGAAACACCCTCAATCTGCATAAGCAAAGAGGACAAATTGTCAAGATCATCATCGTCTGCCGCCGCGCCTTCTATAGCCTTACGGCTTAGGTAGCAACCGGCAATTTTACCGTCGTCCGACAGTTTGAGATTTTCGTATATATGCCGTTCAATCGCCAATCTGCCACGGCTCTTTTTTTCAAAAAACTCACGGTTTATCGGCATGAAATCTATACCTGCCTCGATGCAAGCACCTGCAATTTCATGGGATAGCGAGGTGGTGTTTGAGTATCTGAAGCAACCGGTATCGGTCGCAACGGCGAGATAGATGGCTTCACAAATGGCCTCGGTCGGAGCTTGGTTCATTATATCGCAAAGAAGCCAAATCACCTCTCCGGTTGCCGCCGCACGGGGCGCAACGAAGGTCAATTTGGCGTATTCCTTATTTGAGGGGTGGTGATCGATACAAATGTCGGTCTTGCCCTTGTATTGCTCCATAGATGGGCAGTAAAGCTGTTCATCGGCGATGTCGACGGCAACTACACAGCCGGGCATAAATCCATCGGGGGGGAGCATGTCCTCAACAAAGCGGGAAAGTTTTGGGGTTATCTCCTCATTATGAGCGACAAAGGCGGTCTTGCCCTGCTCACGCAAAAGGGCGCAAAGGGCGGCCGCCGACCCGATGGTATCGCCATCGGGCTTTCTGTGGGTCAAAATCAGAAAACTGTCGCCCCTAAGCAGAGCGAGCACCAATTCATGGGGATTGCTCATATCAGCTCCTCCTCATCTTGCTCGTCATGCTTAATGTCAAGACCGTCAAGCACCTTGGAGATATGTGCGCCGTGAGCTATCGAATCGTCCAGCATGAAAACAAGCTCGGGAGTATAACGCAAATCAATGGCGCGGGCGAGTGAATAGCGCAAAAATCCCGAGCAGGACAGCAGTCCCTTGCGCAGAGCACGCTCGTCATATTCGCCGTAAACGCTCAAATAAACTTTACACCAACGCAAGTCATTTGTAGTTTCACAGCGGATAATGCTGAGCATAGGCCCTGAAACCCTCGGGTCTTTAACCTGTGGCAGCAGCTTGGCAAGCTCACGCATTACCTCTTCATTTATTCGGTCAAGTCTGTTTTTTGCCGTAGGCATGATTGACAGCACCTCTTTCCTTGATTTTAAAGGGAACAGGGCACCGCCCGCAAGAGGCGGTGCCCTGTAAATTATAATTTAATCTGCTCCATGACAAAGACTTCGACAATGTCGCCTTCTTTAATGTCATTGTAACGCTCAAAGCTCATTCCGCACTCAAAGCCCGAAGCGACTTCACGAACGTCATCTTTAAATCGGCGCAGAGCGGCAAGCTCACCCTCGTGAATGACTATGCTGTCACGCACAATGCGAACTTTGGAGTTGCGCTGTATTTTACCGTCGGTGACATAGCAACCCGCAATTGTACCGATGCCCGAAACCTTAAAGGTCTGGCGGATTTCGGCGTGGCCGAGCACCACCTCTTTAAATTGGGGAGCCAGCATGCCCTTCATAGCCTGCTCAATCTCCTCAATTGCATCGTAGATTATGCGGTAAAGGCGAATGTCTACGCCGGCCGCCGAGGCATCTTCCTGCACTCCGGCTTCGGGGCGCACATTAAAGCCGACGATTATAGCGCCACTGGCACTTGCCAGCATGACATCACTGCTGTTGACACCGCCGACCGCCGAGTGAATGACACGCACACGCACCTCTTCATTGCCAATTTTTTCAAGCGAGGCACGAACAGCTTCGGCACTACCTTGCACGTCTGCCTTGACGATGACATTCAGATCCTTTATATTGCCCTGCTCAATATGGGAGAACAGGTTTTCAAGATTTACCTTTTGCACAGCTTGTGCACGCTCTGTCTTTTCGTCAAAACGGCGACGCTCTGCAAGCTCACGAGCCATGCGCTCATCTTCGACCGCATAGAATATGTCACCTGCGCCGGGCACATCGGCAAGGCCGATGATTTCAACCGGGACAGACGGGCCTGCTGTTTCAAGCTTTTGACCTCTGTCGTCACTCATTGCACGGACACGGCCAACCGCCGTTCCGGCGATAACGATATCACCGCTTTTAAGTGTTCCGTTTTGTACCAAAATTGTTGCTACCGGGCCACGGCCACGGTCGAGTTTTGCCTCGATAACGGTGCCCTTTGCAAGACGCTCTGGATTTGCTTTAAGCTCTGCCATGTCGGCGGTAAGAAGCACCATTTCAAGCAGATTTTCAATGCCCTCACCTTTGAGCGCCGAAACGGGACAGCAAATGGTTGTGCCACCCCATTGCTCGGGTACCAGCTCATATTCGGTAAGTTGTTGCATTATTCTGTCGGGGTTTGCGCCCTCTTTATCCATTTTATTTATAGCGACGATTATGGGCACCTCGGCCGCTTTTGCGTGGTTAATAGCTTCTATCGTTTGGGGCATGATGCCGTCATCGGCGGCGACCACCAAAATTGCGATGTCGGTAACTTGAGCACCACGAGCACGCATGCTTGTAAATGCGGCGTGACCGGGGGTGTCAAGGAAGGTGATATCGCGATCATTTAGGCGCACCCTGTAAGCGCCGATGTGCTGGGTAATTCCGCCTGCCTCACCTGCGGTGACATTTGCCTTACGGATTGTGTCAAGAAGGCTGGTTTTACCGTGGTCAACATGTCCCATGACCACTACGACCGGAGCACGGTCGATAAGCTCGCCTTGATCGTCCTCACGCTCGTCAAACAGACGCTCCTCTATGGTCATAATAACCTCTTTTTCGGGAGCGGTGCCAAGCTCAAGTGCAACCAGCGATGCCGTGTCATAATCTATTACCTGCGAAACCGAGGCCATAACACCCAGTTTCATAAGCTGTTTTACAACCTCCGCCGCTGTCTTTTTCATGCGGAGTGCAAGCTCGCCGACCGAGATTTCATCGGGGATAAGAACCCTCAGCGGAACTTTCTTTGCCTGAGCTTGCTGCTCTAAACGACGAAGACGCTCTTGCTCCTCTTGTCTGCGCTTGTTACCTGCAAACTGCTGTTGGCGCTTTTGGCTTTGTTTAGTCAGCTTTTGCTTGCTCTGCTGTGAGACAAATCTGCTTGCCTGTTGCGGAACAAGTGTGTCAAGGCGCTCGTCATATTTTTCAATGTTGACATTGCTACCGCGGGTGTCAACATAGTGAACCTTGGGCGGTTTGCCGTTTGCAGGTTCTTGCTTTTGCTCACCCTGCGGTGTGCGCTGTGTCGAAGGGGTATACTCCAGCTTTTGACCTTGCCTTGCCTTTGCAGGTGCCTTTTGGGGCTGTTGCTTTTGTGCCGCCGGTGCTTGAGGGGCAGCAGGTTTTTGAGGTGCCGGAGTTTGAACTGCCGGCTTTTGAGGTGCCGGCGCTTGAGCGGCCGGTTTTTGCTCGACCGGTTTTTTTGCAACCTGAGCGGCGGCCTGCGCTGCCTTTGCGGCTTCAAGTGCTGCCTTTTGCTCTGCAACAAGGCGCTGTTTTTCAAGCTGTTCACGCTGAAGAAGCTCCTTGGCCTCCTGCTCCTTGCGCAAAATGCGTTGCTCACTGTCCTTTTTGCGTTGCTCGGCGGCATCTGCCGCAGGCGCAAAAACAACAGCAAGGCTTTCTATTTCGTTTTGCTGTGTAATTACATCAAAAACGATATTTAGCTCTTGCTCGCTCAAATTGTGCGAGTTGCTTTTGGGCGGTTTGCCCGCATTTGTCAGTATGTCTGAAATATCCTTGCTTTTAAGACCCAAGTCCTTTGCAAGATCAGAAAGTTTGTATTTAACAGTCATGTTATTTCCCCCTATTAGCGGCGTTTTTTGCCTTGCCTGCAATTTTTTTATTTTTTCGCTTTTGCTCATGCAAAAGACGCTGCTTGAGTTGCTCGTGTAATTGCTGATGTCCGAGTTTTTCACAAACAGAGGCGGCAAATCCTGTGTCAAGCACGGCCAGTACACCGCACTCCTTTTGTCCCAATGCCTGCCCGAGCTGCTGTTTGTCAAATGAAAGTGTAACGGTGGGCGCTTGCTTCAAATCCTCATCACTGACAAGGGGCTTTATGCTGTTTTTCGAAACATCGCTCGCCAGCAGTAGCAGTTTTGCCTTGCCGACACGCATTGCAAGCAGTGCATTTTCCGCACCGATTGCCGCCTTGCCCGACCGCTTCATCAATCCTATAAATCCGAGTAAATTATTGTCTGTCACGCGCTTCCTCCTCAAACTGTGTCCGAAGCTCTGACAGAAGCTGTTCGGAAATCTCAACGCTGAGCGCTCTCGAAATCCCTCGTGAGCGCACCGCCTTTTCAAGACAGGTGATGTTGCGGCAAACATAGGCGCCACGCCCCGATACCTTGCCTTTGCCATCGTACACGACACCACCGTCGGGCGTTCGAACGACACGGGCGAGCTCGGGCTTTTCGACATGCTGTCTGCAAGCCACGCACTGCCTAATCGGTATTTTCTTTGCCATACGCCATCACCTCCCAATAATAAATTACGCCTTACTCTCCGGCTTGATGTCAATTTTAAAGCCTGTCAGCTTTGCGGCAAGTCGGGCATTTTGCCCCTCTTTTCCGATGGCCAGCGAAAGCTGATCGTCGGGAACGATGACGGTACAACTTTTTCCGTCTTCTTTAACTTGCACTGAAATGACATCGGACGGCGACAGCGACTCTGCGATAAATTGCACCGGATCTTCACTATATTTAATAATGTCAATTTTTTCGCCTTTGAGCTCATCGACAATGGCGGCAACACGGGCGCCGCGCGGACCGATACAAGCGCCGATGGGATCTACATTTTCGTCTGCCGAGTAGACGGCAATTTTGGTGCGGTTGCCCGCTTCACGTGCCATGCTGTGCACAAGCACGGTGCCGTCGGAAATCTCGGGAACTTCAAGCTCGAAAAGTCGCTTGACAAGTCCGGGATGGGTACGTGACAGCATAATTTGCGGTCCTTTGCCTGCGGCACGAACTTCCACGACATAAACCTTGATTCGCTCGCCCTCTCGGATTACCTCGCCTGCAATTTGCTCCTGCATGGTCAGCATAGCCTCTGTCTTGTCACGGATACCGCCGGGAAGCTCCAATATCGCACTGCCGTATCTCGGGTCAACCCTTGTGACAAGAGCGGTGAGTATCTCGTTTTCCTTGCCGGAAAACTCCTCCACAATCATGCCACGCTCGGCCTCTCTGATGCCCTGGATAATGACCTGCTTTGCCGTTTGAGTAGCAATTCGTCCAAAGGTTTTCATGTCAACTTCAAAGCGGATTTCATCGCCGATTTGTGGATCTTTGGAGTACTGCTCGGCCTCCTCGACAGACATCTCACAGGTCGGGTTTTGCACATCATCTGTGACCGTTTTAACGGCGTGCATTGTGATTTCGCCGGTCTGCTCGTCAATGTCAACAAAAACATTGTCAACGCCGGTGCTTTGGGTGTCACGCTTGTAAAGCGCCTTATAAGCGGCGACAAGCGCCTGGGAAATGCGGTCTAACATGTAGTCTTTTTTAATGCCCTTTTCCTTTTCAAGGTCGAGTAACGCCTTGATCATATCATTTGCCATTTTTGATAATCTCTCCCTTCGCCCATTAGGCGGAATATGTTAATTTTTTTAAAACTCAAAATAAAGCTTGGTTAAAGCGACCTGCTCGCTCGGGATAATTTGCTGTTCGCCATTTTCACAAAGGACGGAAATCTCTTGCTTGCTATGGCTTTTTAGTGTTGCGACAAGCTCACTTTGCCCGTCACGGGCGCGATAAAAGGTAAGCACGATTTTTTTGCCTATGGCCCACTCAAAATGCTCGGGGCGACTGAGTCTTCGCTCCAGCCCGGCCGATGACACCGAAAGGGTGTAGGGCGGAAGACTGTCAAAAACCTTGTCGTCAAGCATAGGGTCAAGGGCGCGTGAGATGCGCTCACAACTGTCGATGCTTATTCCGCTGTCACTATCGATGAAAACGGTCAGCACATGGTCACGCCCCTCTTTTTCAAAGGTGACGTCCCAAAGATTTACCTGCTCGCCTTGGCAAAGCGGAATTGCCAGCTCGCTCACACGGCGAGAAACCTCTTTTGCTGTCATAATCCATTACTCCATGTATAATTTTATTGC
>CAYJAS010000012.1:0-1377 GCA_964367895.1 uncultured Oscillospiraceae bacterium
TGGTGCCGGTGACCGGGGTCGAACCGGTACGAGGTTGCCCTCACAGGATTTTAAGTCCTGGGCGTCTGCCTGTTCCGCCACACCGGCACATCTTTTATTATTTTATCACACTTAAAACACGATTGCAATTACTGTTTTAATTTTTTTAGCGTTTTGTTTAAAAAATATCAAATTATGCAAACCTATGGTTTTCAAAGCCTCCTGCTAATAATTGCAAGAGGCTTTGAAGTATCGAACTTGATTAAAACAAACGGAAATAACCGTTATCTACTTATTCCCCACCGCTTTGCAGCTGCTCCGCTCTGGCGGCCGCGGCGAGAGCATCTATAATTTCGTCGAGATCGCCGTCCATAACATAAGAAAGTCTATGCAAGGTCAGCCCGATGCGATGATCGGTGACACGCCCTTGCGGGAAGTTATAGGTGCGGATGCGCCCCGAACGGTCGCCGCTTCCGACCTGGCTTTTGCGCTGTCCGGCACGTTCATCTTCAAGCTGGCGCTGTTTTTCCTCATACAGCTTGGAACGCAATATTTTCATGGCACGGTCACGGTTTTTATGCTGACTGCGCTCATCTTGACACTCAACAACAACGCCCGACGGCACATGGGTAATTCTTATAGCACTTTCGGTTTTGTTGACATGCTGTCCGCCTGCGCCACCTGCACGGAAGGTATCAACTTGCAGATCCGCCGGATTAATGTCGATTTCGACCTCCTCAGCCTCGGCAAGCACAGCAACGGTAACGGCAGAAGTGTGTATTCTACCCGAACTTTCGGTGTCGGGCACACGCTGAACACGATGTGTACCACTTTCAAATTTAAATCTTGACCATGCCCCACGACCTTCGATTAGAAAGCTTATCTCCTTAATTCCGCCCAGCTCGGTGTCATTCAGATTCATGACATCGACCGAAAAGCGCTTGCTTTCAGCGTACATTTGATACATGCGGAACAAATCTGCGGCAAAAAGGGCCGCCTCGTCACCGCCAACACCGCCTCTGATTTCAACGATTACGTTTTTGTCGTCGTTCTCATCTTTGGGCAGTAGCATAACGGTCAGCTCACGCTCCAGCTCGGGCAGGCGCAGGTTGAGCTCACGATGCTCTGCACGTGCCATTTCGATCAGCTCGGCATCGGTCTCGGCATCGGCCATTTCCTTTGCCGCCGTGCAATCGTCACGGGTTTTCTTATAGGTGCGCCAAGCCTCTACAATGGGCATAAGCTCTTTTTGCTCACGCAGTAGCTTCGCCGCCGCCGCAGGGTCGGAGTACAGGTCGCCATCCTGCAGTTTTTGCTCAATTTCTTCATATCTCCGCTCTATAGCGGCGAGTTTTTCAAACATATATTTTCCATCCTTATAGGTAGTAGTTAGATTTT
>CAYJAS010000012.1:1477-23869 GCA_964367895.1 uncultured Oscillospiraceae bacterium
ATTTTCGGTGCAGAGAACGATGGAGGGCTTTGTGCCCTCCGAGGACGATAAATCGAAAAGGGCTGTCATACTGTGCAAAGCGGGATATAGGCATACAAAAACGCCCATCTAAAGTATTATAATGAATTTTTTGGGTTTTTTCAAGTCGGATTTTTTGTTTTGTGCGGTAAATAATAAATATGGGTGATAATTATGAGTAAAAAGAAGTGTAAGGTAAGTGTTTGCCCGGCAGGAATCAGACCCGATAAGCGGGCAATCAAAACCGGCGTTGCCATTCCGAGTGAGCAAAGCGTTATAGATGAAATTGCATGGAGAATGGAACACAGACAGTAGCAAAGCCGCCCTTTTGGGCGGCCTTTTCTCAGCGTGTGTCAGAAATCAATCTATTTCGCCGGAGATCATCTGCTCGACAATTTCCGCACAAAGCTCCTCATTTTCACGGCTCACGTTTACATTGCCGGACGGGATTGCGATGCCACCGTTTTCGGCGTCACCCTTTAGCACCTGAGCACCGGGGAAACTGCCCTCTGAAGCGCTTTTCAGCATGTCGGGCAATACCGCTGTAAATCGTTTGAGTGCCGAGGTGATAACCGCCGAATTATTTCCGTCATACAGACCGTTTGTGTACTGGCTGATATCGGTGCCGATCACCCAAACCTCCTGCCCGTTTGCCTGCCTGGCCTTGGCCTCTGTGATAATCCCGGTGCCTATAGCGCCCGAGGAGGCGGCAACACAGAATACACCGCTGTCCAAAAGCTGTGCGCCCTGCTGTTGTGCTATAAGATAATCGTCTGTGTAGGGCATATACATAACATCGGCATCGTCTAAGGTCACAGAAGTGCCATGCTCACGATTTGCGTGGGCAATGCCGCTTTTCAGTCCGCTCAAATAATCGACAGACGAGCTTGCCCCGCTGTCCAGAAGTGCGCCAAATCTGCCACTTTGAAGTTCATATGCCGCCGAAAACCCCGCCAAAAATGCCGCTTGCCACTCATCAAAGACTATAGCCGCCACATTTTGCGGTAAATCCTTGCGCTGAAAATCAGCCGCTATAAAGTTGCAGTCTGGATACTTAACTGCCGCATCGGCCAGCGCATCTTCAAAAAACTCGCCCGACAGAACAATAAGTCTGCAACCGTCTTGATACATTTCATCTATCTTAGCCGTGTAATCGGCCGTTGCATCTCCTTCTGCCGTTTCCACCTGATTTGAAAGTTCAAGTGACAGCACTGCCGGCTCAAACGCCGAAATCAGCGCTTGGTTTATGCCGTTGTCCTCCTCGCCTGCGGCGGTCAGAAGCAGTCCGACCTTCAGCGGTTGCTCCTCCGGTGCACATCCGAAGGCGGCAAGCACAAATGCGGCCGATAATAAAATTAAAATTGCTCTTTTTTTCATAATGCTCTCCCTAAAACAGTAAAGATACAAGCTCGGAGCTACTCAGCTTTGAGATATAATCGCCAACCTCGATACAAGACAGCGCTTGCTCGACCGCCTCTTTTGTGTGGGTGACCCCGCAAAGTGCCCTTTCAAGTTCGGCTATATCATGCAGTCCAAAAAAATCTCCGACAAAGGCGATGTCCACTATCACACCTTGCTTGACGGTTAGTGCGGCGGTCACTCCGCCCGAGTCAAACCGTGCGCTTTTTCTGAGTTCATAATTGCCCCTGTGCAGTAAATTCCAGCTGTCACTTTGGTATTTTTCACGTTGCAGACGAGCTATGCTTTGCAAATCCTCCTCGGTCAAACTGCCGTGCTCTATACCATCAAAATACCCCATAATATGCTCGCTGAGATACTGCAAAAACTGCTCGGTGCTCATGGGGTTTGCCATATGAGAGGCGATATTTGTCACCCTACTGCGCACCGAAGATACCCCTTTGCCCTTTAGCTTTTCAGGATCAACATTGAGCGCCCCTTGCATGTAAGAAAAATCGGAATTGTAAAGCAAAGTCCCGTGATGCAAAATGCGCCCATGGCTCATGTGCTGTGCATTTCCCGAAAACTTTTTTCCGTCTATGCTCATGTCATTTCTACCGCTCATCTCGGCATTTATTCCGAGCGAGTTAAGCGCCGACACAATGGGAGCGGCAAACCGTGCAAAATTGAAAAAATCCGCCTGCTCGCAATGAGTGATATAGGTAAAGTTAATATTCCCGAGATCGTGGAAAACCGCACCGCCACCGCTCATCCTGCGCACCAAATGAATTGAGTTGCTTTTTAAAAAGTCGAGGTTAACCTCTGCTAAAGCGTCTTGATTTCTGCCGATTATAACAGAGGGCTCATTGCGCCACAGCATGAAATACTCGCCCTGCTTGCCGGTCAGCAAATGCTCGTCCAGCGCAAGGTTAAAACTGGGGTCGGTGCAGTTATTGGATATCAATTTCATTGTCATCTATATAAATACTCGCAGTCTTTGTAATAACCGAAATAAAGCTCTGTCCGCGTGCGACATAGATTTCATCTCCGGCCGCATCATAAAAAGTTATTTCAGAGTTATATTTTTCCTTTTCCCATGTGATAGGTACATATTTACCGTCGCAGAAATAATATCCGTCGCCGGTTCCTGTGGTGTCAATCTCCACAAGGCCAAGATCGCTGCCAGGCACATCGGAATATGCCATACGCAGGATAAACAGGTTTTTAACGGCAATTTGCTCCCCGTTTAGCCCATCTAAATGGGGCTCATCATATTGAAACCTAAGCCACATTCCGCTCTGCTCGTCATAAGTGAAGTATGGCATATGTCGGCTTGAATATGTAAACTGCACCTTTGAAAGGGGCTCGCCCTCACTTGCGCTGTGATTTGAGGCAAACTGAAATGCCGACGGTGTTTCGGTTGTGGTCAAATCGTCCTTCAGCTTGGGCAATGCCTCCTCTACATACTCACCGGTCGTATACACCGAATGTTCAAATCCAATCTCGGCTCTACGGTCGGGGTCACGATGGAAAAGTGTGCCTTCCCAGCTACCTTTTATGCCGTCTATGCTTATCAAATCGTCACGGGCGGCTATCGCTTCATAAGCCGGGACACTTCCGCCGAAATGCATGTAAACTGCGCCGTAACTCTGCGCAATATCAATGAAATATGGTCTTGAACTGCGCACGCTTGCCAGTTTATCTATAACTTCGGGGTTGTGGAAAATGGCAAGAAAGCGTGATATGCGCCCTTCGGCGAGCATTTCGTAAATAATATCGGGCTGTGTCACTCCCCATTGGGGCAGACTGTCGGCGCTGTTGCTGACCATTATTGCCACCGGACGGCGGTAAAGTGCCTCGTCCGATATTCCATCGTCAAGCCCGGTTAAGGGATTGACATTTCCCACAGGTATAAACTCGTCCGGGTCGGGCTCGGGCTCGGGCTCCGGCTGTGGTTTTGGCTCTGCGGGCGGCTCGGGCTCCGGCTCCGGATCTGTGACAGTGGTCGGAGGCTGTTCAACAGGCGGCTCGGCGCAAGCGGCAAGCAACGACAGCATAAATACAACAAGTAGCAGTAAAATCAGCGGTTTTTTTATCTTCATTTCCAAAATGTCCTCCTGCTTTATGTAACTTGCGGATCTTGCGACACAAGATTTAGCATTTCTTTGTAGATAATCTCGGCTCTCGCCTTAAAGTTATTTGAAATGATTGCGCATTGCCGTTCTGTGACCATGAGCATTTCTATCGACAAATGCTCGGTGCTTTTGTCGACGATTTTGAGCTCAACGGTAAATGTCCCGTCCTCATTTTTCCTGTGGGAGGTTTTTATCGTCGAGTCACGGCGGATTTGCCTGAGCACACGCATTGCCGCCTTTTCAGCCTTTTCTCTGACCGAAAACGGGAGCATCATGTTCAGCTTGTTCATCAGATCGATACCCGATGGATTTAAAAAGTATTCAAACTCACCGTCCACCTGCACCTGCCCGACATAGTTTGCCTCACGCAAAAAGGAAAATGCCTCTGCAAACTCGAAATACCCAAAGCCGTCGTCAATCATTACAACCTCGAGCAAAGGTCCCTCTTTTATTGCAATCGGGAAAAAGCTGAGCGAGTAAAGAATCAGGTATTTAATATCTATTTGGTCGCGAATGAAACCGTGGCGCATATTTTTCCTCTTTTCTCCGTTTTGACTGTAAAGATAGTGTCAAAATGATAACATATTTGGGGCCGTTTGTCACTGGTAATTTGTCGCTTTGATGTATTTTCCTTGTTTATTGTAGGGCAACCTTAGCTCGTCCGCTTTCCGGTCAATGTGGTCATCGACCCCTACACCGGGGGATTTCAACCTTTCACCTGTAAGGGCTGTCATTGTCCGCCAACTCACAAAAAAGCAATTCTGTTACATGCTCGACAGGGTTTCCCTTATCGACTGTTCTGCCAATTCCACCTGTTGCTTTAAGTCACGGGCCGACATGTGTAATGCCCCGTGTCCCCAGGTTATCATCTGCTCCATTCTGTCGGAGGTGGCGACAATAACCTTGTGGTGCTTTGCCACCTTGTGTGTCACACGCTCTATATACACATCGGCCGTTTCCTTTTCCTTGGTGTACACCACCGAAATGTTAAAATAGCTCTCGACACAGCCCACACCGCCCTTGACTTTGTAGGCATCGAACACCAAAATAAGGTGATAATCCTTATAGGCGGCATAATTGCACAGTATATCCATCAGTCGTAGGCGTGCACCGTCTATATTGACCTGCGCAAGGTCTGAAAGCTCGTCCCATGCGAAGATGATATTGTATCCGTCCACCAGCATATAGGTTTGCTCAGGCGCTTTTGGCTTTAATTTATACTCGGCCTGTGGCTTTGGCTCGGGGCGCTTTGCAAAGGCGGCAAGCGGATCTCGCTTTATTTTGCCATAGGTGCGCTCGTAAATGGCCATCAGCTCATCATCGCTGACTTCGGAGGCCGGGCGACGAGGCCTCGGCTCGGCAATAGTGACCTGTTGCGGTTTTGCACTCGGCCTGTCTACAGGCAAATGCATATGCTTGTCTGCTTGGTCATAGGGCACGGCAAATCCGCTTCCATGGGTACAAAATACTGAAAAGGCGGGGTTTTTCGGGTCATTTAAAGCATCATACGCCACCTGTTTTATCACCTGTTCGGGATTGTGGCATCGCTCATATCCGTGCAGAGAAAGCGAAAGTTTTCCCTTGCCTTTTGTGTAATGCAAAAGCTCGGTGTGATAATTATAAGAAAGTGCCACCGGAAAATGCCCGGTAATTACACTCATGTCACCGCTCGGCTCGGGAGGGTCATAGCTTCCTGCCATTTGCCCGATGTCGGACAGGGCACGCCCGACATGCTCGGTTGGAAGCTGGATTTTAAAGGCGTAATGAGGCTCAAGTAGCAGGCTGTTTGCTTTGAGCAGCGCCGCCCTGAGTGCTCTGAAGGTGGCCTCTCTGAAATCACCGCCCACCGTGTGTTTTACATGGGCGCTGCCCCTCATCAAAGTGATGCTAATGTCTGTAATCGGAGAGTTTGTCAGCACTCCCGTGTGCACACATTCGGCCAAATGGGAGAGCACCAAGTTCTGATAATTTTCGGCAAGCACATCTCTGCTACATTCGGTAGCGAGCACTATTCCGCTCCCTCGTGGTAGCGGGTCAAGGCGCAAATGCACCTCGGCATAATGTTTTAGTGGCTCAAAATGCCCTGCTCCGTAGGTAGTTTCAGCGATGGTTTCTTTATATAATATACCCCCTCGGATAAAATCCACGGGGAAGGAAAAGCGCTGTTCTATCACGGTGCGCAGTATTTCTATTTGAATATCGCCCATAAGCCGAAGATGTATTTCACGCAAATCGCTGTTCCAAATTATTTTAAGCTGGGGATCCTCCTGTTCGAGCACGCTCAGCTTGCCAAAGGCAAAAAAAGGATCGACATCTATCGGAAGTTGCACACGGTAAGAGAGCACCGGCTCTATAAGTGGGTCGAGGGCGGCTCGGCGCGTGCCATATCCCATGCCTGCGGCACTGCCTAAAAGACCTGTTACCGCACAAATTGCCCCTGCACCGACCTGCTGTACCGCTTCATATTTCTCGCCCGAATAAAGGCGAATTTGGTTTATCTTGTCCTCACCCAATTGCTGTTTAACCTGCAATACGCCGTCGGTAATCTTCAAATGGGTCAACCGTGCCCCTTGCCCATCGGTGGAAACTTTGTAAGCTATCGCCCCGAAGTTCTCGCTTGAGCCTTTTTGCACAGTCATCTCATCGAGTGCACTGAGCAGTGCCTCTACCCCGTCAAGCTTTAGCGCCGACCCGAAAAAGCACGGAAAGACAGACCGCACGGCGACCGCCGCCGCTATCGAGCTGTTTTTCAAGCTTTGACTGCTCAAATACTCCTCCATCAGCCTCTCGTCGGTCATGGCAAGCCCCTCAAAGGCAGCCTGCAAATCGGAGCAATCAACGCATTTATCGTCGAGCACGGCGTTTAGTTCTTCAAGCAAGACAGCCGACTCTATGTTTGATACATCCATTTTATTTATAAATATAAAAGTAGGCACCTTATATCTAATGAGCAGTGATAATATGGTTTCGGTGTGGCTTTGCACCCCGTCGGTACCGCTTATGACCAGCACGGCGCAGTCGAGCACCGAAAGGGTGCGCTCCATCTCGGCGGAAAAGTCCATATGCCCCGGTGTGTCGAGCAAAAAAACCTCGGTACCCGGCAAAGAGAACATTGCCTGCTTTGAAAATATGGTAATACCCCGCTTACGCTCCAGTTCATGGGTGTCGAGGTGGGCATTTTGCCTGTCGACACGGCCGAGCTGTTTAATACGACCGCTGAGGTATAGCATCGCCTCCGAAAGGGTGGTCTTGCCTGCGTCAACGTGAGCTAAAATGCCCACGGTTATTTGCTTCATCGATTTATTTTCCTTATTTTTTATTTTACTGTAACAGTATATCCAAAAGCGATTGCGATGTCAAATGCACGCCGTCATAATATTGCTCCGCCAGTTAAATCATGGACAAAGATTGGCGAGGAATTTTGTCCGGAGTTCAAGAAAAAGGTTCTTTTCAATGCTTTGTGCATTGAAAACGGTTTTTTGACGCCGAAATACGGCAAAATAACCGCCATAACTGTCCGGTATTTATTTGGTGGAGCAATATATCTTTTTTCTTTACACAGCACGGGTTTTGTGCTATTCTTTGTAGGATATATTTTTAATAATTACAGAGGTAACAAAATGAACAAAACAAAACTTCTTTCCCTTTTGCTGTGCGCATTAATACTGCTTGGTGCATGCGCCCCGGCGGAGCAAGGCGAAACCCCTCCTTTGCCTGACACCCCAGACACCCCGGAAGCACCCGATGTCCCCGACCAGCCGACGGCCGATGAGGAAAAAATATTCCGCTGGATTGCCGAAAGTGAGGACACCGGCCTAAATCCGCACGACGCAACAACGGCCGGCAACTACACGGTAGTCGATTTAATCCAATCAGCCCTTTATGGCTATACGGTATCGGCTGACGGCACACGCGCCGAACTTCGCCCCGTGCTTGCAAGCGGTATGCCCGAGAGCGAGGACGGTCTGAGCTGGACAATCACACTCAATCCCGACGCAAAATGGCAAAACGGCGAAAGCATCACAGCCGACGATTTCATCTACTCGTGGCAGATGGCACTCGACCCCATTTTGTCTTACGGTGGCGGTAGCAGTGTCGCTTACCGTTATATCTCGGTGGACGGTGCATATGATTATTATGCCCAGTCACCCGAAGCACCCGTAGAGTGGGACAGTGTCGGCATGACTGCTCTCGATGCGAGCACCTTAGTTATTACCACCGACATGCCCTATACGCAAGCTGAGGTCGCCCGCCATTTCACACAACGTGCCACCTCACCGGTTTACCGCTCTCTTTATGAAAGCGGCATGAGTGCCGACGGCACCTCCACAACTTACGGCACAGAGCTTTCCATGCTGATGACCTGTGGCCCCTTTACTTTGACCGAGTGGGTCAAGGGCGCACAGCGCACATTTGAGAAAAACGAACTGTATATCTACGCCGATGAAATCTCGCTTGACGGCATTGACAGCCGTGTCGTGCTTGACGAGGCCACAAGAATGCAGATTTTTGAGCAGGGCGAAAGTGATTATGTACTGCTTGGTGCAAGCGGTATCGCAAAATATGCCGAAGACCCAAGACTTGACACTTATGACCAAAAAACCGTGCGCACTTTGGAGGTCAACCGCTCAAACCCCGAAAAAGAGATATTAAATGACGTCAATTTCCGCCGCGCCCTCTACCTCGCCATCGACCGTGATGGGGTTGCTAAGCTCACAAACACGGTTGCGGCACCTTATTTCCTATCGACCGTTGGCGAGATTTACTCGGATGGAACGACCTACAGAAGTCTGCCCGAGGCGCAGGAAATCTTGCCGTCCGACAACGGATTTTCACCCGATGAGGCGGTGGCGCTGTTTGAAGATGCCATGCTCAGATATGGAATGGACAGCATTGAGCTGGACATTGTCTACAGCGAATCGCATGACAATCTGCGTGTGGCTTCCGAGTTTATTGCCGCACAGTGGGAGGAGATTTTTGACGGGCGCATTACCGTCACTCTGCGCTCCATGCAGCACAGCGCCGTGCTCGACCTAATGCGCACCTCACAGGAAGGGCAAACGGCAGAATGGGATTTGGCTTGGTCGGGCTGGGCGCTTGCCGCCGAAACATATTACCCGAATGCCAAGTTTGACCCGTATCAGTCGACCTCGTCACGCAGATATACAAATTACAGCAATGGCTTTTTGGACGAGAATTATCCCCTCTTTGCGACCGATGAGTATCGCTTTGACCAACAAGCGACCGCCCAGCTGACGGTGGACATTGAAGCATCTATTTTGAGTGATGCCACCTGTATACCGGTCTACCAGGAGCGCGGTTATGTTATGTTTTCCGAGCGCACCGTTTTGCCTGCCGAAGGATATTTAAACAGCATCGGCTTCGCCTGGTATTTATCCGATTTTGAGTAAATATCAAGCAAGCAAATAATAAAGCGACTAAAAAGGCTTACCGCCTGCAATTTGCAGGGGTAAGCCTTTTAATTTTGTTTGAATACATAATATAGACAAAAAATTCCAAAAATCTACAGCATATTTAATGAAATTTTACATTATTATTGACTATATATTAAAGTAATGTTATAATAAAATTAATATTACATAAGTAACGTCAATCGAGCATATGTAATATTAAATGATATTTGAGAGGTGTTTTATGAGCAGTGTTGTACGCATGAGTCGCATTTTTGCACAGGACAAAAAAACCTTTATAATGGCCATGGACCACGGCGCAAATTTTGATGTCTTGCCGGCACTTAAAGATGTAGGCAAAGTGATTAAAGAGATAGCCGCAGCCGGTGCAGACGCATTTTTAGCAACACCCGGCATGGTACTGCACCACGGCGACTGCTTTTTGGGAAAGGGCATTATCTTACGCATTGACGGCGCCGTATCCCATCTCGGTGACCGCTCAAAACCCTTGCAAATTGTCGTAAGCCCCGAAGATGCCTTGCGAATGGGTGTCGATGCGGTTATAGCCATGAGCTTTCCCGGCTCTAAGTTTGAGTATGAGTCTTTGGGCAACTTTTCACGGGCGGTAAACGATTTTCATAGGTTCAACATTCCCGTTACGGCAGAGGCACTGCCTCGTGGTTTTGAAAAGGCAGACGATTCTCGTGCCCCCAAGAATATCACTTTCGCTTGCAGACAGGCGGTTGAATTGGGCGCAGATATTGTCAAAACAGAATACACCGGCGACCAAGAGAGCTTTAAACAGCTGACAGAGAGCGTTTATGCGCCGGTGGTTATCCTCGGAGGTTCAAAAAAAGTGCCGGAGGAGCAGATGTTGCGTGAGATTAAAGATTCAATGCAGGCAGGCGGAGCGGGAGTTGCCATGGGGCGCAATATCTGGGGGCATGAAAACCCGGCGAGATATGCGGCGGCAATTGCAAAGCTAATTCATGAGGATTGCTCGGTGCAGGCGGCGCTCAAGGAGCTAAACGGACAGTTTTAACAGGCCAAAGATTGGAGAGGTGTTAAATGGAAAAATATAAATTATCAATCATGACCGAACAGGGCAAGCTTGATACAGTTGAATTGCCCCTAAAACAACCGACCGGATCACAAGTGCTCATTAAAGTGGAGGCGTGCGCCCTGTGCACCCTTGAGCAACGTGTTTACAAGGGCATGATGAAAAAATACCCCTTTGCCGGTGGGCATGAAGTGGCGGCAACCGTGGCGGCCACGGGCGAAAAGGTAAAGTCTCTCAAAGTCGGCGACCGTGTTTCGGTCAGAATGCTGACCTCATGCGGTGAATGCTATTACTGCCGCACCGGGCACGAAAATCAGTGCGTGGTGTCATTTATAGCCCATATTCATGAAGGGGTGGCCGGGCCGGGAGGGCTTTCGGAATATATGCTTGTGGAGTCAAAAATACTCTACAAAATGTCGCCTGACATACCGGCAGAACACGCCGCCCTCACCGAGCCGCTTGCATGTTGCATCAACAGCGTGCGAAATGGAAATATTGATTTCGGAAATGATGTTGTAGTCATCGGCGCAGGCATAATGGGGGCGTTCCATGTTGCTCTTGCCAAGTTACGAGGAGCACGAGTGATTGTATGCGAAGTTGACAAAGAGCGCCTTGAGATTGCACGTGCCATGGGTGCCGATGTGCTTGTCAACTCGGCAGAGGAAAACGCCACCCAGCGTGTACTCGAGCTGACCGAGGGCAGAGGGGCAGATGCAGTTTTTTGCACGGCGGCGCTGTCATCGCTGGCGGCAGATGCGATCGAGATGACCGGTAAACTGGGGGCAACTGTAATGTACTCCTCTTTCTGGCCCGATTTGCCGATAGAGCTAAATGTCAACAAGGTACACTCAAAAGAGCCCTTTATCACCGGTGCGGTCAATCAAAACAATCGTGACTTTTTGGCGGCGGCAAAACTACTTTCCACCAAAATGATAGATCCGACACCGCTCATTTCCGAAGTGGTACCTTTTACCGAATTGGAACACGCTTTTGATCGTGCAATAGACCCCAAAACCTACCGTGTTGTTGTAAAGTTGTGATGCTATGGCAGGAGCGAATATTGATAATGCAACACATACCGAATACATACGCATTGCCCACTATTACTACAATGCAGGTATGACGCAACAAGAAATTGCCCTGCGCATGGGCACCTCTCGTCAGCGGATAAATCGGATACTGACCGCTTGTATTGACATGGGAATCGTCAAAATTACCATAGAAGGTGCACAGGGCATGTATCTCGACCTTGAAACAAAGCTTGAAAAAGTATTTGGGCTGAAAAAGGTTCGGGTGTGCGATATATCACAGCCTGACGATTATAACAGCCTTGGCAAAGCGATAGGCGATTTGCTGAAGGAAGTAGTTCGCAATGGGGATATAATCGGCTTTGGGCGAGGAAAAACGCTGGCTGCTTGTGTGCGCAACATGCCGGAAATAAACGACAAAAAGCTAATTGTCACCCAACTTATGGGCGGACAAAACGAGCGGCACATACAAACAAGTAATGACGATATAGTGCTTAGATTTGCACGCAAGACAAACGCCGAATCATATCTGATACATGCACCTGTTTTGGTCAACAACAAGCAGGCACGGGATATTTTGATGAGCGAACCTACGCTGAGCGACACCTTCAATATTCTTCACTCTTGCACCATAGCGGTCTGCGGTATAGGCGATGTGGCAAGTCACAGACAGCTTTTCGAGCATCAAATTGGTGATGAAGGCTGGCAAAAGGTCAAGCAGACGGCAACAGGGGAAATATGCACACATTTCTATGATGAAAACGGCAGGCGAATATCCTCAAGCCTTGACGAGCGTATAATAGCGCTAAACGAGAGCGAGTTTAAGGCAATACCGCTGAGAATAGGAATTGGTGGTGGGCTTTTCAAAGCACCTGCCATTTTAGGGGCAATAAGAGGCAAGTTCATAAACGCTTTAGTAACTGATTTTCAAGTAGCCGAACAGCTACTTAAAAATACACTATAATCAAAAGAAAGAGGGAAAGATTATGTCAAACAACGACAAAACAACAATGACAAAAGACGGCAAACTCGGACTACTGGACAGCTCAACCATCTTGATAGGCGGTATGATAGGTAGTGCCATCTTCTCCTTATCCGGCTGGACTATTGCAAATGCGGGGCCGGCGGCAATTTTAACATGGTTTATCGCGGCGGTCATTTTGTTTATTTACGGTATGCAGACTGCCGAACTGGCGACCACCTTCCCCCGTTCGGGTGGCGTGTTCACCTTCCCTGAGCGCACCTTGGGCAAAAACGAAAAACAAGGTCGCCTTTGGGGTTGGGTTACTGCGTGGGCTTATCTGTTCGGCTGTATCGGCGGAGCGGTTTTTTCCTCCACTTCGGTCAGCCTGTATCTAAATGCCGGATTTCCCTCCACCGCGGCTATGAACTCGGTAGTAATAGCCATAATCACAGCAATAGTCTGCGGCGGTCTCAACGCCGTTAAGTTTTCGGTAACCGGTAAAGCCAACACAATACTGACCATCGGTATGAGTGCGGCACTTGTGGTGTTTATCGCAATTGCATTTACAAGCGGCCAGTGGGACGGAGCATTGCTTGTACCCTTCTTCGGCCAAGGCATCGGCGGAAATCTCGGCTGGTTTGACATGATTCCGACAGCCATGATAGCTTACGGCTCGATAGTCGCCGCCGCCTTTATGGTTGGCGAGATTCGCAACCCCAACCGCACCGTTCCCAAAGCGATGGCAATTGCAATGGCGGTCGTCGTATCGCTTTACCTACTTCTTATCCTTGCAACCCTCGGTTTGGTCACAGCGGGTACATTGTTCGAAAATGGCTTCGGCGCTATTTATGCACCGCTTTCGACCGCCGCCGCACTTAAACTTACCACTTATCCCTGGCTTGCACAGCTGATCTCGGTGGCCGCTGTTTTGGCGCTGGTCACAACAATTTTGGTTGTTATCGCCCTTGCAACACGCACCATACAAGCGACGGCGAATGCAGGAATTCTGCCGAAATTCCTGTCGAAAAACAATGAAAAAACAGGCTCACCGCTCAATGCAACCCTCTTGGTCACCGTCATAGTTGCGATTATAATCGCCTTCCCCTCACTCACAAACTGGGTTGTCGAGTTTGGCGCATTGTGCAACGCCGTTGTTATCGCAATGATATTTATCACTGCGGTGGTAGCACGCAAAAAGTTCCCGGGTGAGCGCAAGTTCTCCGCACCGGGCGGAAATGCACTGTCGCTGATTTGTTTCGTGGCTATTTTGGCAACGTATGTGCCCAATATTTTCCCGACAAGCCCTGAGGGAGTGACAAGTTTTAACTGGCAATTGGTTTTGGCCACCGCCGTTTACTTTGCAGTCGGCCTGATCATCTTTGCTATCTCGCAGTCACGCAGAAAAGCTTAGCGCTACACCTTTCGTCCGCAGACGACGTATATTCACGCACAGTGGCACAATTTCTCGCTTCACTTAAGGCAAAAGCGTTAGGGGTTTTTGGGGGGTTAAAACGCTCCCCCCCAACACTTTTTGCATACTTTTTGGGGTCTGTAGGGCAAGGGCTCTGCTCTTGCCACGGTGGCGGCGGCTCCATAGCCGCAAACCATCGTCTAAAACCATCGTCCTTCGCAATCGGACGACCACAGGTCGCCCCTACAGGACAATAGGTAACGGCGGGCGGCCAATGACCGCCCCTACAATAAATAGCGGAAGTTCAAAGATGAGTTCCAATCCCGTCACCTTATGGCGGCATACATAATTTCACCTCCTTCCATGTGACAATCCATACTACATGGAAGGAGTTTTCAAAGTACAGATTAATTTAGGAGGGTTCCCCATGGTTTACAGTACATACGGACGTGCATATACAAACACCTGCGTCGCTTTTGGCATCTTTGACGGTGTACACAAGGGACATGACGCCCTGCTGAAATATATGCAACAGGTCAAAGGCGACCTTGAAAGTATCGTCCTTACATTTGACCCGGTCGGGCTGTCGCCCGAGGACGGGCTACTGCTTTCAACTGCGGTTGAAAAGCGCCGTTTGCTTGAAAACTACCCATTAGACCATCATATTACATTTCCGATGAATGTAAAAACCTTTGATGTCACCCCGGAGGAGTTTATTGAAAAAGTGCTAATAAACACATTTGGTGCAAAGCGTGTTGTTGCCGCAAGTAATTGCAGTTTTTTCGGCGGTGGAATAAAGCAGCTTCGTGAAGGAGCGGAAAAATGGGGCTTTGAAGTGTGCGAACTTGAGCCGATAGAGGGTGTCAGCGACACCGAAATTTTAAAAGCACTTGACGACAACAGGATTGACAAGGCGATAGACCTTTTGGGACATTCCTATTTGATAATGGGTGAGGTGGTGCATGGCAAAGCGCTCGGCCGTACGGTCGGAATGCCGACAGCAAATATAAGCTACCCGAGCAATAAAAGGCTTCCCAATCACGGTGTTTATGGCACAATATCCGAAATAGACGGTCGCTTGGTTATGGGGCTTACCAATATCGGAAAACGCCCGTCGGTTGACAGTTTTGACTATGTCACTATCGAGGCCTTTTTGCTCGATTTTGACGGTGACCTTTACGGACAGACCATTAATCTCGACGTGCATGTGCTGATAAGAGGGGTGCAAAAGTTCAGCGGTCTTGACGAGGTAAAAGCACAGGTCAGCCGTGACACTGTGGCGATCAGAGGGCATCTTGAAAAAATTGTTAAGGAGAGTGTGCAATGAACCCCTTGGATTTTGTAAAAAATGAGCCCTATAAGATGTACATAAACGGGCAGTTTGTGCCGTCGAGTGACGGCAACATCTTCGAAGTAAATAACCCGGCAAACAATCAAATGTTTGCAAGTGCCTACAAAGGCACCGGGGCCGATGTTTTATCGGCGATAGAAGCGGCACGACAGGCATTTGACCACGGGCCTTGGGGCAAGATGTCGGCAAAAGAGCGCAGCAAGTATTTGATAAAAGTGAGTCAAATACTGGAGCAGCGAGCCGATGAACTGGCCTGCATCGAAACCCTTGAATGCGGTAAGCTTTACGGCAGTGCACGCTATTATGAGGCGGCAATGTGTGCCGATGCTTTTGAGTTTATGGCCGGCAAAGCTCGCACAATTGAAGGCAAGGTAATCCCCTCGGACGCTACAACTTTAAACTATGTTTTGTGGCAACCGCACGGAGTTGTGGCAGAAATACTGCCTTGGAACGGCCCCTTTATGATGGGTTGCCAAAAAATTGCCATGATTTTGGCGGCAGGAAATACCGTTGTGGTCAAGCCGTCATCTATAGGGTCGCTTTCCATGCTTTTAATGGCAGAAATCTTTCATGAGGCTGAGCTTCCGCCCGGCGTGGTCAATATTGTCACCGGCTCGGGCTCGCTTATCGGGGATATTTTGGTTAAGCATGACAAGGTGGACATGGTCGCAATGACAGGTGGCACCGAAACCGGCAAGCATATCATAAAAGCTTCGGGCGACACTGTAAAGGATATTGCGCTTGAATTGGGCGGAAAAAGCCCGAACATCATCTTTGAGGATGTAGATATCGAGCAGGCGGCAAAATGGGCAAAGTTCGGCTTTACCCTCAATTCCGGTCAGGTTTGCGTATCGGGTACACGCCTTTTGGTTCACACAAGCATTTATGAAGAGTTTTTAAAAAAGCTCAAACAGGAGCTGAAATCGCTTATTCCCGGAGATGGTTTTGACCCCAAAACCACATTTTCAACTTTAGTTTCAAAGGAGCATGCGCAAAATGTTTGGAACTATATTGAAAGCGGAAAGGCGCAGGGCGCTCGCCTTATCACAGGCGGCACACCGTATACCGAGCCTCATCTGCAGGCAGGCAATTTCGTGCCCCCGACCGTCTTTGCAGATGTCACCCCCGATATGACTATCTTCAAAGAGGAGATTTTCGGGCCGGTACTTTGCGTAACTCCGTTTGATAGCGAGGAACAGGCTATAGAGCTTGCAAACTGCACCGATTTCGGCCTTGCCGGAGCGGTTTTCAGCAAGGACGGCAGTCGGGCACTGCGTGTCGCACAGGCCATTAAAGGCGGACAAATCTATGTCAACAGTTATTTCTCTAAAGGCATGATTGAATCGCCGGGCACAGGCTGGAAGCAGAGCGGAATAGGTGTTGCCGGAATACACAAGTACATGATTTCCAAGACCATTTTTGTAGAGTTGGAAGACGGAAAAATACCATTTTAGATAGGAGTGTTCGTTTATGGCTAAACTTCGCGCAGTGTACTATATAAATCAGTTTTATGCCGGTTTTGGCGGTGAAGAGGCTGCCGGAATGGGGCTGAGCATCATCACAGATGAGATGAAAGGCCCTGCCATCGGCGTGGCAAAAGCCCTTGAAGGACAGCTGGAAATTGTAAAAATCTTGGCGTGCGGTGACAACTTTATCAACACCGATTCAAGTTTTGACAGTATAAAAGAACAGCTTAAACAAGAGATTTGTGATGCAAAAGCCGATGTTTTTATAGCAGGTCCGGCCTTCAACGCAGGCAGATACGGCGTGGCATGCGCAAAAATGTGCGATTTTGCAAAAAAACAATGCGGACTTCCCTCGGTCACCGCCATGTGGCGTGAAAACCCGGCCATCGGCATGTTTGTGCGTGACAACTACATATTGCCGACAGGTGAAACAGCGACCTCGATGCGAAAAGCTATCGACCCACTGGCAAACTTTGCGCTTAAACTCGCAAAAAAAGAAAAAATCGGTCCTGCCCGAAAAGAGGGCTATTTCCCGACCGGTTATCGCTATAATGAATATCATGAAAAAAGCGCCGCCGACCGTGTTGTAGACATGCTGATTGAAAAGCTAAACGGCCGCCCATATCGCTCGGAGATTGAAAAGCGTGACTTTGAACAGGTGCCTGCGGCCAATGCAATAGCCGACCTAAGCAGTACCCAAATCGGCCTCTTCACCACCGGCGGACTTGTCCCTGTCGGCAATCCCGACAAACTCAAACAAGCCTTTTCGGTGGATTACGGTAGCTATGATATAAACGGATTAAATGAGCTTAAAGCAGGAGTGTATGAGTCAATTCACGGCGGATATGACACGACAGCGGCCTCTGCCGATCCCCACCGTCTTATTCCGCTTGACACAATGCGCGCTTTGGTGGCAGAGGGCAAAATCGGTGGACTGTTTGAGCGCTTTGGCGCAACCTGCGGTGTCGGCACCAATGTCGAAAACAGCAAGGAAATCGGCAGAAAGCTTGCCGCACAATTCAAAAATGCCGGTATAACTGCGGCGATTTTGACCTCAACCTGAGGCACCTGCACACGTTGCTGTGCAACGGTGGCCAAAGAGCTTGATCGTGCCGGTATTGCTAATGTGCACATCACAGCCTTCACTTCGATAGCTCAGAGCGTCGGAGCAAACCGCATAGTTTTCGGTGGAGATTTTACCGCCCCTACCGGAAATCCCGAACTTCCGCCCGCACGTGAGGCGGCATATCGCAGAAAAATACTTGACAAAGCACTGCAGGTGCTGAAAATGGATATAACAGCCCCGACAATTTTTACCGTTGATGAAGCAAAGGAGGGTGGCGAGCAATGATGAGTTTGACACGTAGGCATTTTAATGTTAAAACCGCGCAGTTCGGCGAAAAGTGCGAGCTGTCAAACGGCGTTCTCACAATCAGCAAAAGCGAACTAAAACAGCTTTGCGCACCGCTTTTAAAGGCGGTCAGCGACTTTGACCTTGAGATTGTTTCGCCCGGTGAAGACGCACGAATTGTGCATGTGCTTGATAGCATTTTACCGATGATTAAACCTGATGGCAGTGCAAAAGCACATTCCGGATTTTTCGGTTCTCCCGAAACTGTGGGTAGTGGAAGCACAAACCTGCTTTCCGGGTTTGCCGTCATTGAAAGCGCCGCACTTCCGTGGGAGGAGGGGGCGGCTTCCTCCGGACTGCTTTACCCTCGTGACGCAATATTGGATATGTGCGGCCCGATAGCGGGATATACCCCCTTCTCGCAGATGACAAATTTGGTCATCGTCTACACTTTGGCAGAGGGCAATTCGTCGCTTGAATATGACGAAAATATACGCCTTATCGGCCTTAAAATTTCAGAGCATCTTGCCGCATTGACCTTGCAGCTTGAGCCGGACAGTCAAGAGGTGTTTTCAAACAGCGATATAAATCCCGAACTGCCCAATGTTGTACTGGTGTGGCAATGCCAAAACCAAGGGCCTTATTCAAACACTTTGCTTTACGGTCTGCCCATTAACGATATCGTGCCCACTTTACTGCACCCCAACGAGATGCTCGACGGATGCGTCGTTTCGGGCAATTATGTCTGGCCGGCCTTTAAAGTGCCCAGCTATTTGCACGCAAATCACCCTATTTTGCTCAGGCTTTATCGTGAGCACGGAAAGACTCTAAACTTCAGCGGTGTTGTATTTTGCCGAAGCCATAACCCGAGCAATTGGCACAAAGAGCGTTGCGCAAATATGGTCATTAAACTCAGCCAATATGTAGGTGCAGATGGTCTGATTATGGCGTGGGAGGGTGGCGGTAACGCCGCTGTGGACGGTATGCTGACAATAGCCGCCGCCGAACATGCCGGCATTAAAACCTCAACGGTAACCTTTGAATTCGGCGGTGCAGACGGCACAGAAGGCATGCTTTTGGTGGACGATGTACCGGAAAATGACGCTTGCGTTTCCGGCGGTTCTATTGAAAAGCATAACACTTTGCCAAAGGTAGCTCGTGTTGTCGGAGGCGAAGTAATGCGCCTTAACAAGGAGTCGGGCGGTTATTTCCCCGATGCTCACGGCCCGGTGACATTTGACACCACTACCCATTTTTATCTCGGCGGAAACCAGTGTGCATACTCGAAAATCTGCGGTGAGGCATATTAATATGGCCGTAAAATTCGTAAAACTGCTACACACCGAGTACACCTCGGGAAGAGGAAGCATTGAGGCCCTCGGCAGTATTTCACGCAAGCGAGCCGCCGTAATCTATGACGGTCGGGTATTATCAGGGCAAATGCGCGAGAAAATAGACCTACTGCTTAGGCAAAACGGCGGCGATGCCCGATTTGTATACAGCATAGAGCGTGAACCGCTGGTCAGTGATATTTTTACCGCACTGAGCCGATTTAAAGAATATTGCCCCGATTTGATTGTGGCAATCGGCGGTGGCACGGTTATCGACCTTGCAAAAGCTTTGCACCTCTTTTATGAGCATCCCGAATTGACCCTTGAGCAAGCAATGCGGCCGTACAATCTGCCGCCACTTGGCACTAAAGCAGATTTGGTGGCCATTCCAACCACCAGCGGTACAGGTGCTGAAACCACCTCGGCGGCCGTTTTCATTGACGATACCGACAAGAGCAAAAAACTCTTTCTTGCAAATGAGCTGATTCCGAAATATGCGGTGCTTGATGCCGATTTTACCGACACTTTGCCTTCAAGCGTGGCTGTTTTCACCGGGATGGACGCACTGAGCCATGCGATTGAAGCCTCGGTTTGCACCGCCGGAAGCGTACTCGTGCAGTCACTTGGAAACTCGGCGGCGCTTGATATTTTAGAGAATATTGAGCAGTCCGCCTTTGGACAGTCGGGGAGTGACGGGCGCAAAATTGCACGTGAAAAGTGCCATCTCGCCGCCTTCACGGCGGGCATCGCAATAACAAACTCCTGCGCCGGACTTGTACATGGATTTGACCAACCGGGGGCACGCTTTAACTTACCTCATGGCATGGTCTGCGGTATGATGCTCCCATACACCATCAAGTTTTCCTCACCCCATCCCCAATATGCTTTGCTGGCCAAACGGCTTGCCCTCAAAGGTGAGACAGATCAGCAACTTTGCGATGAGCTGGTGCAATATCTTTGGGAGCTAAACAAGCGCCTCGGAATACCTCGTGCTTTTTGTGAGCTGTCAATCGATGAACAGCAGTACATGCAAAATGTTGAGGACTTTGCAAATCTTGCGCTGTCGGCTATAGCCACAAAACTTGCCCCAAAAGTGCCGACAATAGAGCAAGCTCGGGAGATTTTAATGTCGGCATACTACGGGAATCTGTAAAGCAAATTAAATCTTATAAATTAAACCGACCTCCAAAAGTTATGACTAAAAGTCTAACCCAAGGAGGTCGGTATTTTTATTGCAAATATGATTTTACTCAACTCTTGCTATATTTCAAATGTGTGCTCAATATACTCAGAATCCTCATAATTCCAAGGGGTGTAAAAAACTATTTTAATGCCGCTAATGCCTTTTTCCGAGAGATACTCAGAGCCACTTTCCATAATCATATCTTTCAGCTCAGTCGCTTTATCCCCTAAACTTAAAACAAACTCTGATACATCACTGTCATAATTCGCTTCATAGATTGGAATTTCCATATAAAGCTCATTTTGCCCTTCCAATAAACCAAATCTCTTTAGTGTGACATTGCCCTGCGGGTTGAACCCTTCACCGCTAAACTCGGCTTCATTAAATGCCTCTACATAATCAAATGCGATTGTTTGCAGAGCAAACTCCTCTTCATCTCTGCCAACCATGGTCTGGCGCTGTGCGCTGTTTGTGCGGGTTTGGTCTGCTTCATAGTGTTGCACATTATTTTCATCATAAAATCTGACATCTATTGTTCCCACTTTAAAATTTGCGTACAAGTTGTCACCCATCAGCTCGGAAATAAACTCATCGACCGAATCGACAACATCCGAGGCAAAATATACATCTATGCTCAAATCTATATTGCCGACAGCCTTGTAATTTTGCCCCTCCTGCATTAGAAGATTATCCATGCCGTAAGTAGCATCTATAGAGGAAATCTCGCCAAATTGGGACGACGACTTAAAGCTGTCCAATGTATCGTCAATGGAGATATAAATATCCTCCTCCGGAGTTTTTGCGATGAAATCTACAATTTGCTGAGCATAATCGTCCTGCTCCTGCTGTGTCATGGAAGCGAGTGCCTGCTCATATTCTTCCTTGGTCGGAAGCTCTGTCAGCTCTGCGTCCGATTTGCTGTTTTGACAGCCTGCCATCAGTGCAAAAATTGCCAAACATATTATTAGCTTTTTCATGAGATCTCCACCTTTCTAATCTTCCTAAACTGTTATTCGGATTTTAGCAAATCAATAAACGCAATAGGGTCAACAATTTTAAATCCATCCGAGTGAATATACGCACTTTGATGTAAAGCAGAAACAAGCTCAACTGCTGTTGCATCGGGTTTAACTTGCCAACCTAAAGCAAGAACACCGGAAATATACGGAGGTGCAAAGCTAAGCCCGCCCACAGATGAAAATTGATAGTCTGTATCGCTGTTTTCGCCTAAAGTGTATGCTGAAGTTCTGTTGGAGCACGGAACGCCGATATAGTCGTCTTCATCAACTCCTATTCTGTAAGAGCCGTCTAACATTTCGGATGGAAGCCCGGCATACCCTATTTTTGCTGTTTCAAAATTATTAGGGTCATCAAGGTCTAAATTAATGGGAAACAAAAAATTTTTGTGTGCAGAAGCTTCTATAACGAGAATCCCTTCCGAAGTCGCACGGCTAACTGCTTCATCCCACAAATCAATATTTTTGTAATCAAAGCCCTCAATGTTAATTCCAGAAGACACTCCGACAACCTTAATTTTTGATTCGGGTGATAATTTCTTATTCTCTTCAATTATCAAGTGAAGGGCTTCGGCGTTGAATTTAGCATCTACCTGTTCTTCTACAGCTACAAAATACAAATTTGCTTCCGGTGCGACTCCTACACTATCTCCTACCATAATGCTTACCATTGCGGGAGCGTGGTATGAGGATTCTTGCTTTAAATTTCCAACCTCAAAATACTCGGTCACTTTAGAGGCATACTCTTTATGGGTAAGGCTCAAGGCATGGTCAATAAACGCAACATTTACACCTTTCCCGGTTATACCCTGCGCATGTAGCTCTAATATACCAAGCCCAGGATCTTTACCTTTTTTTAGTATACTTGCCGCAACTTCTTCCGAGCCGCTAAAAATTGTTGTGGATACAAAAGAAAATGTCTGTATATCATTTTCCGAAAATTGATGCTCAGCGATAGTTAATGGTTGGGGATACATATTTCCGTTGTCCTTAATTCGAGTATTGGAATATGGCGCTAATACAACATCGGTATCCCACGTTACAGTACTACTTATCCATAAGTATATTGGTATGCCAATAATACAAGCTAAGGCGATATAGGCTAAAACCACATGAACATAAACCTTACTTTTACTTTCTGATAATTTCATTCGCTTCAAAATCGACAACAAGCTCACCCCCTCCTAGTGAGTATTTTTTTTAATTTTCGCCCACCATGTGTTAATTATCGACCTTCCTTATTTAATAATGCTATAAGTATACATTATT
>CAYJAS010000013.1:0-23707 GCA_964367895.1 uncultured Oscillospiraceae bacterium
TTAAAGAATATTACCCAAATGAAAAACCATATAAAATGTGTTATGTTGAAGATCCGTTTGGTATTGTATTTGAAATTTATACCCATAGCTATGAAGTAACTTACTCTAAAGGCGCTTATTAATTGCGATGAGTATTTGTCGTTGTATGTCAACATCGTTAGTTTAATGCAGAAAATAATTATCATTTGCGATATGATAATTCATACATGATAATGAGGCATAGCTTGGGCTATGTCTTATTATTTGCGAAAAAGTGTTAATCCTAATTTTAGATATCATAGGGCTAACACTTTTATTTAAATTGTGCAAATTGCCTTTGTGCTATGAGGTCTAATGACAAATATTATGAGTTTGCGCAAGACTTTCCCTCTTTACAAAGCTTGAAAAGTATGTTAAAATATTAACAATATCAAATATGAGGAGGTCAATATGAAAATTAAAGTGTGCATTGGCAGTTCATGTCATCTAAAGGGTTCCAAATTAGTGGTCGAAAAAATCAGAGAATTGATAAATACCCATGATTTGCAAAACAAAATTGACTTATCGGGTGCATTTTGCATGTCGAAATGTCAAGAGGGAGTATGCGTTTCGATAGACGATAAAATCCATTCGGTTAAGCCGGATCAGGCAGAGGTGTTTTTTGCAAAAGAAGTGCTTCAAACATTATCACAATAGGAAGAAGAATCCATATGACTGAATATTTAAAACTGAAAAAGTCAAACTGCAAAAATTGCTATAAGTGCATACGCTGTTGCCCGGTCAAATCGATACGATTTTCCGGTGGTCAGGCTAATATTATAACCAAAGAATGTATTTTGTGCGGCCAATGTTTTGTAAATTGCCCTCAAAATGCTAAAGAGATTGAAAGCAGCGTGGAAGCAACTAAAGTGCATATTTATTCCGGCGTACCGGTTATTGCCTCAATTGCTCCGTCTTTTATTGCAAATTATAATGGCATTGGGATAAAAACCTTGGAAAAAGCCCTTATAAAGCTCGGATTTGCTCATGCTGAAGAAACAGCTATAGGTGCGACAATTGTAAAAAATGCATATGAGAAAAAAATTATCGAAGATAGGCAGAATGTATTAATCACCTCCTCATGTCACTCCATTAATTTGCTTATTCAAAAATATTATCAAAATCTGCTCCCCTATCTTGCCGATGTTCTTTCCCCTATGCAAGCGCATGCTGTCGATATAAAAAAAAGGTATCCCGAGGCTAAAGTCGTTTTTATCGGGCCTTGTGTTGCCAAAAAAGACGAGGCCGGACATTACGAAGGAATTGTAGATGAAGCTTTGACTTTTGAGGAACTAAGCCAGTGGTTAAAAGAAGAAAATATAATTTTAGATGCAGAGGAGCAAAAGGACTGTACAGAGGAGAGTTTGGCAAGGTTTTTTCCGACCACGGGAGGAATTTTAAAGACCATAACAAACAAATCTCCGGATTATTCTTATTTTGCGGTGGACGGTGCCGAAAACTGCATGAAAGTTTTAGATGAAATCCTTGAGGGCAAGATTGAAAAGTGCTTTATAGAAATGTCTGCCTGTGTCGGAAGCTGCGTAGGCGGCCCGGTTATGGAAAAGAGCCGAAAAAACTCTATAGCGGATAATTTAAGCATCAGCACCTATGCAGGTCAAAAGGATTTTATTGTATCGCCACTTTTACCAGAGAGTCTGCACAAATCCTTCGCTCTGATTGAACAAGCATCGGTTATGCCGTCTAATAGCCAAATTGCTGAAATCCTCAGGCAAATTGGAAAGGAAACCCAGGCGGATGAGCTAAACTGCGGCTCGTGCGGATATAATTCATGTCGAGAAAAAGCCGTGGCTGTTTATTATGGTAAGGCAGATCTTACAATGTGCCTACCATTTTTAAACGAAAAGGCGGAATCGTTTTCCGAGCTGATAGTAAATAACACCCCGAATGCTATCATTCTTTTAAACGATAATTTAGAGGTGCAACGTGTTAATCAATCGGCTGTTAAACTGCTTAATTTGAGGTCTGAAAGAGATATTTTGGGAGAGCAAATTATCAAGGTGCTCGATCCGACCGATTTTATGAAAGTAAAGAGCACGGGAGTGCCTATAAAAGATAAAAGAGTTTACCTTGCCGAGTATGATAAATATATTGAGCAGACTACCATTTTTGACAAACAATACAAAATGATTGTATGTATTATGCGAGATGTTACCGAGGAAGAAGAGGAAAGGGCTAAAAAGGAGGAAATAAGCCGAAAAACTATTGATACAACTGACAAAGTTATAGAAAAGCAAATGCGAGTTGTACATGAAATAGCATCTTTGTTGGGAGAGACAGCGGCCGAAACAAAAATTGCACTTACCAAGCTTAAGGAGTCTATTAAAGATGATTAGTTTATGCCCTGATATCGGATTTAACAGTTTGAATAAGTACACCGAAGAGCTGTGCGGTGATCAGATTTGCGTCACCGAGAGCAATGACGGTTCGACCACAATAGTCTTAGCTGACGGACTCGGAAGCGGAGTAAAAGCAAATATTCTTGCAACTTTGACATCAAAAATCATATCCACAATGATATCAGAGGGGCTGAGTATTACCGACTGTGTGGAAACAGTCGCCGAAACTCTTCCGATTTGCGCTGTTAGGGGTGTTGCATATTCCACCTTTACAATTTTAAGAATATTAAATGGCAATAAAGAGGCAGAAATTATACAGTTTGACAACCCAAAAGTAATTTTATTTCGTGATTTTAAGAATGTTGAGTTTGCTTATAACGAAGTGATAATAAGCGGCAAGAAGATATTCATGTCTAAAATTAATCTTTTTGAGAATGACATCTTTTTTCTAATGAGCGACGGTTGCATTCATGCAGGTGTCGGTAGCACTCTCAATTTTGGCTGGGACAGGCCGGATATTATCAAATATATGGAGCCGCTGTGCCATGTGGGTTTTACGGCAAAGACGCTCAACACTATACTGCTTAATGAGTGTTACTCTCTGTATGGAGGTCAGCCGGGCGATGACACCACTGTGTGTACCGTTAAAATGCGCAAAAGAGAGCCGGTTAACTTAATGATAGGGCCTCCTTCAAATAGAAATGATGCCGACAAAATGATGTCACTCTTTTTCTCCAAAGAGGGTAAGCATATAGTTTGCGGTGGTACAACCTCTGCGATTGCAGCCAATTTTTTAGGCAAGGAGTTGATTCCATCTCTCGATTTTATCAGCCCCGATGTTCCGCCTATTGCGAAAATTGAAGGTGTAGAGCTTGTCACAGAGGGAATTATAACTATAAATAAAGTGCTCACTTATGCTAAAGATTATTTAGATGATAACAACCTTTACTCGGAGTGGAGCAGTAAAAAAGACGGTGCATCATCTATAGCACGACTTTTGTTTGAAGATGCAACCGATATAAATTTTTATGTCGGCAGAGCGATCAATCCGGCACATCAAAACCCGGATTTGCCTATTAATTTTAACATCAAAATGCAGCTTATAGATGAACTTGCAAGTTGCCTTAAAGCAATCGGGAAAAAGATAAAAGTCAGTTATTTTTAGAAGGGATAATTATGAAGAAATTTGACACTAAAGTTCAGTATTTAAAATATAAAGTGTTAAGAGAAGTGGCTAAGTGTGCGTGGAACGATACTCTGCTTCAAAAGGTTACTGATATCCCCAAAGAGTTGATAACCGGAAAAGAATCTACCATGCGTTGTTGCGTGTACAAAGAGCGAGCTATTTTATCTGAGCGGGTAAAAATTGCTATGGGTGGCGATAAGTCTAACCCGAATGTAATTGAGGTTATTGATATAGCCTGCGATGAGTGCCCCGTTTCGGGATATACAGTCACATCATCCTGCCGAGGTTGTCTTTCTCACCGCTGTCATGATGCGTGCAGATTTGGCGCAATTACTTTTGATCATAACCATACTGCCCATATTGATGAAGAAAAATGTGTGGACTGCGGTGCTTGCGCAAAAGTATGCCCTTATCATGCAATAATAAGCAGAAAAAGACCGTGCGAAACTGCCTGTAAAGTAAAAGCAATACGAAAAGGGACAGACAACAGTGCTGAGATAGATAATGAAAAGTGCATCGCTTGTGGTGCCTGTGTTTATCAATGCCCGTTCGGGTCAATTGCAGATAAGTCTTTTATTTTGGACACCATTGATATAATCAAAAAAAGTGATGAGAATAAAACTTACAAGGTGTATGCGGTTGTTGCTCCGTCAATTTCAAGTCAGTTTCATCATGCCAATTTAGGGCAAGTTGTAAGCGGCATTAAAGAGCTCGGATTTCATACCATTGTTGAGGCCGCTTTAGGTGCTGATGCAGTGGCGCTTGAGGAGTCAAGAGAACTTTCGGAAAAAAAGTTTTTGACAAGTTCTTGTTGTCCGGCGTTTGTGATGTATATAAAACAAAATTTTCCGGATTTTGTACAGCATGTATCGCACAATTTATCGCCTATGGCTAGAATCGCAAAATATATTAAAGAAACCGACCCAAGTTCAAAAATTGTTTTTATTGGCCCGTGTACCGCTAAAAAAATGGAATTTCAACTTGAAAGTGTAAGTCCATATATTGATAGTGTTTTGACTTTTGAGGAGCTGCAAGCCCTTTTTGACAGTCGAGATTTAAAATTAGAAGAGCTACCTGTTGATGTGCTTGACAATGCTTCTTATTTCGGGCGAATTTTTGCCAGAAGCGGCGGACTGTCCGATGCTGTTGCACAGGCGATTAAAGAGCAAAGCATAGATTTTGACCTGAAAGCCGAAAAATGTGACGGCATTGAGGCGTGCAAAGTAGCGATTCTTAAATCATCAAGGAAGCTTAGTGATGTTAATTTTATTGAGGGAATGGCATGTGTCGGTGGGTGCATCGGCGGTGCAGGTTGCTTGACCCACGGTCCCAAAGACAAGGCCGAGGTGGATAAGTATGGAATGTTGGCTTTTGAAAAAACTTTATCAGATGCCGTTAAAGTATTAAACATTTAGTTAAATTATATAATGTACACTGAGCAAAAAAGCTGTCACTTAAGTGACAGCTTTTTTGTGGGGATTAGTATTTTGGGAGTGAAACGTTTAGTTTCGGTTGTAATTAATCAGTGAGCCCGAGCAGATAATTTTCTTTTCCTCAGCGGTGAGTGTGCCGATTGTAAGGGTGATGATTTTTACCTGCTCGCCGAGCACATATGCTGTAATTGTCGGATTGTCTGAATCAAGATGCTTCTTAATATTTGGCACAAATATATAGTTTCCGCAGGCAAAATCGGGCGGTGAAACAAGCTCAAAAGGAATCATTCCCCAGTTGATTAAATTGGAACGATATCGTTTGGTGGCGTATTCCTTGACAATATTTGCGCCACCACCAAGCACCCTCTGGCAGGAAGCGGCCTGTTCACGGGCCGAGCCATCGCCCGGCTTTACCGCATAAATTGTGCTGCTCAAGTCGATTTTAGAAAAATCAACTTGCTCAAATCCGGGTATGTCTTTGATTTTGAGCAGTACATCTGCAATTTCTTTGGGAGTGTCGCCCTGCTTGCGTGCCTTTTCAAATGCCGCCGTCTGCTGTGCGTCGCCAACATACTCCGGCACACGCCGTGAAAGGGTAAATTGTGCAAGACCCATCGGGTCGGAGCGGAAGGTCGCAGTTTCACCGGAGGGGATAAGCTCGTCTGTCGTGGTGACCTCATCTTCGATAAAGGCGTCCACTTTGAGTAGCATATGCTCGTTCAGAGGTGGCATTTCCGGCCAATCCTTTATGCTCGGCCCCATAGTAAGCGGCAGCCCTTCGGTAGGCTTTTCAAACCCGTTGTATACTCTGCTTTTGTATGAACGGTTGTCATATTGATACTCGGGGCATTCATAGGTGTAATCAAGCTGGTCTGCCGCTGTGAGCATACCGCCCATTTTTGCGGTAGCGGCAATACTGCGTGCATCCATAAGAGCGACAGAGGCAAGTTGCCCTTTTCCGGGCTTGGAACCCTCACGATTTGGGAAGTTTCGAGTGGTGTGTCTAATGCTGAACGCACCGTGTGACGGGGTATCGCCTGCACCGAAGCAAGGACCGCAAAATGCCGTTTTGATTATTGCACCGGTTGCCATCAGCTCACTTATTGCCTTTTTCTCCGTTAAATAGGCCATTATCGGAACCGAGGAGGGATATACCGAAAGCGAGAACAAATCATCTCCGATACTTGAACCTTTGAGAATATGCGCCGCCTCCATGATGTTCGAGTATGTACCGCCTGCACATCCGGCGATAATGCCTTGGTCAACTTGCAAATTGCCGTTTTTTATTTTACTGCGCAAATCAAGCTGAACAGGCGCATCTTTGAACAGAGTTTTACTTTCTTGCTCGACCTGATGTAAAATGTCGTGCAAGTTTGCCTTTAGCTCGGCAATCTCAAATCCATTGCTCGGATGAAAGGGAAGTGCTATCATGGGGCGTATTTTACTGAGGTCAACCTCAATAAAACTGTCGTAATAGGCGGTGTCAGAAGGTGATAGCTGTTTGTATTCTTGCCCTCTGCCGTGCTGTTTGAGATATTCTTTTGTGTCATCATCGGTCTGCCAAACAGAGCTGAGGCAAGAGGTTTCGGTGGTCATTACATCAATACCGTTTCGATAATCGGTGCTCATTGAGGCAATACCGGGGCCGATAAACTCCATAATTTTGTTTTTGACAAAGCCGGTTTTGAAGGTAGCTGTGATAATAGCAATTGCCACATCCTGCGGGCCTACCCCGGGGTTGGGAGCGCCGGTTAAATACACTCCGACCACATCGGGGTAAGCGATGTCGTAGGTTTGGTTTAGTATTTGTTTTACAAGCTCTCCGCCACCCTCACCGATTGCCATGGTGCCCAGCGCACCGTAACGAGTATGGCTGTCAGAGCCGAGAATCATTTTGCCACTGCCTGCCATTTCCTCGCGCATGTATTGGTGAATAACGCTGACATGAGGCGGAACATAAATACCGCCGTATTTTTTGGCGGCCGACAGGCCGAAAACATGGTCATCTTCGTTCAATGTGCCGCCCACGGCACACAGTGAATTGTGGCAGTTTGTCAGCACATAGGGAATGGGAAAACGATCAAGCCCGGAGGCTTTAGCCGTCTGAATAATACCGACAAAGGTTAGATCATGTGAAGTGAGCGAGTCAAATTTTAGTTTGAGCGCGCTCATGTCACCGCTTTGGTTGTGCTCTTTTAAAATGCCGTGAGAAATTGTACCTGTTGCACTTTGCTCACGAGAGGGCAGATTGAGCCCCCGTGCCTGCTCTTCATTTAAGATTTCAGTTTGATTGCGGAGATAAACTCCGTCTTTGTGTAATTTAATCATAATATCTCCGCTTCATTAACATCTATCGGTGAATAACAACTTGACCTTCCATAATGAGATGCGCCGTGCGATATCCGGATGTAGAAATTATTTTGGGAATCTGTCCTTGCTCATACTGCACTTCTGCCTCCAAAACACCGCTCGGATGCCCGATGCGCAATTTGCTGTCCACCGCTGAGCTGAGCATTTGGTTTACAATACTGCCTTTGATTACTGCCGCCGCAATGGTACACATTGCACCTGTCATGGCGTAAGTCGGATGCACTTTTTGCATGGACATCATGGTGGAGCGCAGATCAATATCGCCGACTTTTATCTCTTTGCCATCGGTAGCGGTATAGCAGAGTGGTGGGCAAACAATTGTCATTTTAGGAACTCCGGGAGTGCTGACCGCCGAGGTTTTATAGTCGTCAATCAGTCCCATTTTGACGGCGGCAACACCTCTGACCGCCTCGATTTTATCGAGCAGCTCGGGATTTGCATCAATTTGCTCGGGGGTTTCAGTGCCACACAGCCCCAAATCGGAGGCATTTACAAATACAAGTGGGTTTGCCGCATCGACGATGGAAGCGGGGATATCGCCGATATCCGGTACCTGTAAAATGTCTAAAGCATTGTCGGTGGGAAGAAGCTTTCCCGAGACAGATCCGGTCGGATCGACAAAGCTCAGCTTAACGGGCGAGGCCGTTCCCGGAACGCCGGGGATAGCGTAGTCGCCAAGGTAGTTGACCTGCCCGCCTTTGGTGCAGATTTCGGCGACGATAATTTTATCGGTGTTTGTGTTGTAAATCTTTACCGAGGTGGTGTCGCCTGTTATGTTGACAAGCCCTTTTTCAATTGCAAATGGGCCGACACCGGAAGAAATATTACCGCAATTTCCCTTATAGCTGACCAGTGCCTTGTCGACAGAAACCTGAGCAAAGGTGTAATTGACATCTGCATCGGGTCTGTTTGAAACCGAAATTATCGCCACCTTGCTGGTTACCGAGGTGGCACCGCCAAGTCCGCTGATTTGCTTTTTGTCCGGACTTCCCATGGCTTTGAGCAGAATTTCATCACGAGATTTTACATCGCAAGGCAGATCTTTTTCTAAAAAGAACACGCCTTTGCTGGTACCACCACGCATTATAGTGCATGGGATTTTAACTCTTGTGCTCATAATCGCTCCTTAAGAAATTTTAGTCTTTTTCTTTGCAAGCCTTGACTGAATGAACGGCCATGCAAATGCCAGCACAGAAATCAGAATAATGGCAAACGCCAGAGGACGCTCCACAAATCCGATAAAGCTACCGCCCTCAATGACAAGCTGTTTTCTTAGATTTTGCTCTACGATTGAGCCCAAAATCAGGCCGAGAATCATGGCCGGATTAGAGAAATTGTACTTTTTAATTAAAATGCCGACAAAGCCGAAGAAGTACATGATGAGTATGTCATAAAAGCTGTTGTTAAGCGAGTATGCGCCGACAGTTCCAAGGGTGGCGATAATTGTTCCAAGCAGAGGATATGGCAGCTTAAGTATTCTTGCAAACTGTCTGGTGATAAGCCTTCCGACCAAAAACAGCAATAGCGAGGCAAGCACGATACCGAGGAAGATTGCGTTTAGAAGTATCGGTTGATCTGTGATAAGCAGCGGGCCGGGCGTCAGATTGTGTATCATAAATGCCGCCATGATTATGGCCGCCGTCGGACTGCCGGGGATACCCAAAACCATAGTCGGGACAAGGCTTCCGCCGATAGCCGCATTGTTTGCCGTTTCGGGAGCGATAACACCTTCATCGCATCCTGTGCCGAACTTGTCGGCGTTTTTGCCCTTTGCCGCCGTGCCGTAACTGACCAGCGATGCAATAGAAGCACCGGCGGCCGGGATGATGCCGATGATGGTACCGATAGATGCCGATTGAATGAGCAGTTTCCATTTGACAAAGAACTCTTTAAGTTTTATTGTTTCAAGCGAGATCTTTTTGCCGTCCTCGACAGTGTCGCTCGAGCGGCTTTTGTACTCTGCGGCATTTTTATAAATCTCAACAAGTGCAAAAGAACCTATCATAACCGGTATATACTCAATACCGTTGATCAAAAATGCTTGACCAAAGGTGAAGCGGTATGCGCCGTTTATTGCATCGATACCGATAGTGGTCATGAGCAGTCCTATACAGGCCGAAAACAGCGCCTTTGCCTGATCTTTTGAGCCGATGCTTGAAATACAGCTCAGACCGAGCAATCCGAGTGCGAAATATTCGGCACTCTGGAACTCAAGTGCGACGACCGCCAAAAGGGGCGCGGCCAGCAGCATGACAATTGCCGAGTAAATTCCGCCGAAAGCGGAGGAGGTTATCGCAAGGCCGAGCGCTCTGCCGGCAAGCCCCTTTTGCGCCATGGGATAGCCGTCAAAGGTTGTGGCGACCGACTCCGGTGTGCCGGGAGTTTTAAGCAAGATTGAGCTTATGCTACCGCCCGAGGCACCGCCGACATAAGTGGCGACCAGCATGACAATGGCGTGCACCGGCTCCATGGTGTAGGTAAAGGGAAGCATGAGAATGATCGACATTGATGAGCTGAGACCGGGAAGCGCGCCGCATATCATACCAAAGGTAACTCCTGTTGCAACAAGCAACAAGCTATACGGGGTAAAGACCAGTAAAATGGCATCTAAAATAGCTTCTATATTCACAATTACTTCCTCCTATCAATAAATAAAGTAACTCAGTTCCCTAAAGAAGCTGATGCCTCTCGGAAGCGGAACCAAGAACAGATTGCCGAACGAAAAGATTATCAATGCGGTGAATACAACTGAGAAAATTGCCAGAACTTTGTTGTTTTTATAACCCATCAGACGGGCATTGAAGAAGGTGAACAGCAAAGTTGACACCGCAAAGCCGACAAAGTTCATCAAAGCGATATATCCACCGACGCAAAGTATAGTGCTAAGCATTCCGGGGTTTGGTTTGTCAAAGCTGAACATTGCCTTGACACTGCCAGCTTTTTTATAGCCTTTGATAAAAATGACAATGGCAAAAATTACCGCCAGCGATGCTACGATAATCGGGAAACCGTAAGCGCCGAGTACATCGCCTTCAATTTCGTTTGCAACAAGATTGTCGTTTTCATCTATAATGCCCATTTGCTTAAAGGCTTCATAAAGCCCCTGCTTTTCTTCCTCCCACGATTGGCCAAACTCCTCCGGAGTCATAAAGCCATAGCTGAAGTTTGTCATGGTGTTTTGCTCAAGCTCTGCATATCTCGGGTCTGAGTATGCCTCGGTAAGAGCTTGTACCAAAATGGCCTTTTCTGCCTCGGGAACTCCTTTTGCAATGGCAAATCCGCGCCAAGAGCCTTGGGTAAAGTCTATTCCCATTTCAACAGAGGTCGGAACATCTGCCATAAGCTCAGATGCTTCAACTCTTGTGTCACTAAGGACAACAAGGGGGCGAATATCGCCCGATTCTACAAGGGGCAAAAAGGAGGATAGCTTATCTTGGTAAACATCAAGCTCGCCGCCCAGTACGGCCGCCTTGATTTCCGAACCGCCACCGTAGGGGACATAGGTCCAGTCAAATCCTGCCTGCATTGCAAATCCGTTTGCTATGTAATCGTCAAGCCCTCCGGGGCTCAGTCCGCCGATTTTAAGCTCGCCCGGATTTTGCTGTGCAAAGGCGATCAGCTCCTCCATGGTCTGAAACTCGCTGTCAGCCGATACACCGAAGACCATAAGGTCGTTTTGAACCTTAATGAGTGGCTCAAAATATTCGGTAAATGCAAACTCACCGGTTGCGTCCTTTATAAGTACCGACGGGGTTATCTCCAAAATGGAATATCCGTCTTTGGGAAGTCCTGCGGCATATGCCATTCCGACCACGGTACCCGAACCGGATTTATTGACGGCTGTTATCGGTGTTCCGAGATAATCTGCCGTAATATCTGCGTATTGCCTTGCAAAAATATCACTGGCTCCGCCTGCGCCGAACGGTATAACCATTTCAATGGGTCTGTTTGGATATTCGGTTGCTGTTTGACATCCGCTAAACAGGGTCAGCATCAATAAAGCCGCCCCAAGCATGGAAATCATGCGTTTAGTTTTGTTGTGCATACTCTTTCTCCCTTTAAATGATTTGTGACTTGCTTGCGCTTAAGTTGAGACCTCCGATCCCCTTCGATGAGGTGTGCTGTACAAAAGTTGTTGCTTGTGCAAAAAAAGCATCGCCAACTTTTGTTCTTGCTTTAGATTATACACACAAAAAAACATGCGTCAATTTCATTTTATTCATAAAAAATATAGTTTTTAACTATTTTTTGTTTATCTCATTGCATTGCCGACGGTTTTATTATATAATTTACACAAAATTCATTGTTTTTTTGGGAGAGGATAAAACTATGGACTTCAAAGATTTAACATATATTGTTGCCATTTCTAAGCATCAAAGCATAACAAAAGCTTCAAATGAGCTATATGTTACACAGCCCACACTGTCCAAGTTTTTGCAAAATATTGAGAGTAAACTGGGGCAAAAGCTGTTTAAAAAGGTGGGAAATCGCTTTCTTTTGACCTACGCAGGGGAGAAATATGTAGAAAGAGCGGTAGAGATATTGCAACTCAAAAAAACCCTTGATGATGAGATGTCCGATATAATAAAGGCCGACAGAGGAAAGCTCAATATAGGATGTCCACACACAAGGGCGACCTATACTATACATAAGACTTTGCCCGAGTTCAAAACAGCTTATGAAAATGTTAAGCTTAATGTTTTCGAGGATACTTCTGCAGGTCTTGAAAGCAAACTGCTCAGCGGTGAGATTGATTTAGCATTTTTTAACTCGCCGATAATTAACGATAATATTGACTTTGAAGTGCTCGCACAGGAGGAGGTTTTGCTGGTTGCTTCAAAGCAAAACCCGATAGCACAGCGTGCCGAGCATCGTGAGGGGTGTCGATACCCGTGGTTGGATTTAAAAAAGCTTGACGATCAACTTTTTATTCTTCAAAAAGAAGGTCAGCGAACACAGGGCGTTATACTCAATCAATTTAAAAAAAGCAGCTTTAGCCCCAAACGGCAAATGGCTATCAGAAATATTCACGCCGCAATTGAGCTTGCCGCCCGTAACTATGGCATAGCCTTTTCGTCAGAAACCCATCTAAAGCATTTTAAAATAGATAATGAATATAATCTCTTTTCTTTCGGCGATCCTTCGGTGTTTTTTAATTTTGTTGTGGCATACCGTAAGGATACTTATTTGTCGCGTCATGCGCTTGAGTATATAAAAATTCTCAAAAAATCAATAGTTACTCCGGTAAATGAAACTGATTAAGCAAAAAACTCTCTGACATAAATATGGCAGAGAGTTTTTTATTACTGCCCTTCACAAAGCAAATTTATAAAGTCAGTCATATATTTGGTGATGTACAAGTCTTGTTTGTGGGCGATATAAAAAGCCCGATTAAAATGGGCGTCGCCAAGCGGATAAATAGCCGCATTTTGAAGCACATCGGGGGTCATTTCAATATAATCTTTCGGGCAAAACATAACGGCATCACTGTTAACAGCCACCCGCTTGCCCACCTCGATGGAGGTTGTTTCAAGATAAATGCTCGGGTTTATATCATATTTTGCAAAAAGAATTTCTTGTATTTTGCGCACGCTATGTCCCGATTTTATGCTTATGAAGCACTCATCTTTTAGGTCTGAAATGGCGAGTGTTGTGCCCGGCGCTATGCGTTTTGCAAGAGTGCTTTCACTGCTTGCCAGAAGTACCACCTCCTCTTTCTTAACCGGTATATACTTGATAGCCTTGTGTGTGGGAGTGGTGGTGAAACAGGCAATATCTATCTGTCCGCTGAGAAGCATTTTTTCAATGGTTGCAGAGCCGTGCTCCTCAATATTCACCGTTACATTTCGGTACATTTCAAGAAAAGTCGGTATATATTTGGGCAAAATTTGCATGGCACGCTGTACCGGTATTCCAAGGGTAAAGCTACCATGATCCTCACTTGCGATTTCGGCAACCTCTCTCAGTAGGTTTTGATTTAGCGAGAGGATTTTTTCGGCTGTCTCAACATATCTCTCCCCGGCATAGGTGAGGCTAATCGGGTCGGTTGACCGCTCCAAAATCGGCGTGCCCAAATTGCTCTCGGCCGCCTTGACAATTTGGCTGAGCGACGGTTGTGAAATATATAGTTTTTTTGCTGCGGCAGTTATACTTCCTTCTTTGATTATAGTGATTATATATTGTGCATGCCTTAGATTCATTGCAATTCCTCCGTTTTATGGTGCCAAATTTAGCTATAAGCGTATTATAACACAAAATAAGTTTATTTCAATATTAAATAATGAAATTCATAGGAAATATCCTATGGACGGCATAATGATTTTTGTATTTGACTATTGCCTTATCACTTGATAATATGCTCCTATAAATACCAATTTATAAAGTGAGGTAAAATAGTGCTTATTAAAAAGAACGCAGTGGCCGGAACGCTTGAGTCGAGCGATGCGCAGATAAGCGTCGAACCGCTGGAAAGCGGGCTGGAACTTTCTATTGAGAGCAGTGTAATTCATCAGTACGGAAAGCAAATTCGAGCGGTAGTGCTCGAAACACTTGAGCGACTTGAAGTGAAAAGCGGACGGGTAACCGTCATAGACAAAGGTGCTTTGGACTGCACAATAAAAGCACGGGTAGAATGTGCGGTATATCGCTCAAACGATATAAGTACAGAGCTACCGTGGGGAGGGGCAATAAAATGAGCCATCCATTAAAAAAGAGATTGCGCCGTTCCATGCTGTTTTTAAACGCACAAAAACCAAGCCTTATAATAGATCCGCACATTTACAAGCCTGACTGCATTATTTTGGACTTAGAAGATGCGGTGGCTGAAAATCAAAAGGATGCGGCAAGATATTCACTGTTTCACGCTCTGCGTGAAATAGATTATAGAGGGGTAGAGCGCATTGTGCGCATAAATGCTTTGGACACCCCCCACTGGCAAGAGGATATAAGGGTAAGTGTCGCCGGCGGCGCCGACGGAATACGCCTTGCAAAGACCGAGAGTGCACAGGACATCAAAACGGTGGAAAATGCCATTTTGCTTGCCGAGCGTGAGTTTGGAAGGCCGGAGGGAAGCACTTTGCTGATGGCTGCTCTTGAATCGGCTCGTGGCGTTTTAAACTGTCTTGACATTTGCGGCAGTTCAGACCGTCTTTTCGGCGTGGCGCTCAGCGGCGGCGATTATACAAAAGATTTGCAGACCACCATAAGCGGAACCGGGGTGGAGCTTGCAGGAGCAAGACAGCATATGATTATAGCGGCAAGAGCCTCGGGTGTGCAATGCTTTGACACCGTCTTTACCGACTTAGAGCGCATGGATCTTTTTGAAAGCGAAGTGGAAACGGTTAAAGCGATGGGTTTTGACGGCAAATCTCTGATTAATCCTCGCCAAATAGAAATTGTTCACCGTGTATTCGCCCCCGATGCAAGGCAGATTATATTTGCCGAAAAAGTTGTCCGTGAGATTGATGAAAAGAAAGCAGAGGGCATAGGCGTATTTATGGTGGATGGAAAGATGATTGACATCGCCTTTTATGACGGAGCTATGCGCACCTTAAAGCTTGCTAAAGCGTCGGGAGTGTATGAGGGGGACTTGGAAATATGAACAATCATGTAATAAACGCAGTTGGGCGCAAAATACCGACTGAAATTTTAGAAAAAACCGGCAAAAAGCCCTTTGCAGGGACGCTATCGCTCGACAGCACACAATACACCAAGGCGGCACCCACTATACGTGCAAATATAGACCCAAATCGCAGTAAAGTGCTGTCATCGATAAAAGAAGCCCTTGAAAAGTGCGAAATCCGAGACGGAATGACCATATCCTTCCACCACCATTTTCGTGAGGGCGATTATGTCCTTAATATGGTCATGGCGGCAATACATGATATGGGTATTAAATCGATAACTATTTGCGCTTCCTCCATGGGCAAGGCAAATGACCCTGTTTACCCGTATATTTTAGACGGCACCGTGGTGGGTATTCAGGCATCAGGTGTGCGTGGGAAAATCGGGCAGGCAATCTCAAGCGGTCGCTTGCGTGATCTTGCTATCATGCGCTCCCATGGCGGTCGTGTCAGAGCCATCGAAACGGGAGAGGTGCATATAGATATCGCCTTTATCGGCGCTCCTACCTGCGATGAGTATGGAAACTGTGCGGCAAACGGCGGGAAAAGCGATTGCGGTGTGCTGGCATACTCTATGGTAGACGCCAAATATGCCGACAAAGTTGTCGCAATAACAGATTGTTTGGTGCCTTTTCCCAATGTGCCTGCCAGCATTTCCATGGTAGATGTAGACTATGTTTGTGTGGTGGACTGCATAGGCAATCCCGATAAAATCGCCTCGGGTGCCGCAAAGCCGACGACCGACACACGCAAGCTACTCATGGCAGAATATTGCACACAATTTGTAATAAACACTCCGTACTTTAAAGACGGATTTTCATATCAAACAGGTGTCGGCGGAGCATCAATAGCCTCTACCATCTCGCTCGCCAAAATTATGGAGGAGCGCGGTATTACAATGAGCTTTGGCATGGGCGGTATCAACACAATTATGTGTGACATGCTTGAGCGTGGATTGGTTAAAAAATTAGTCAATACACAAGCCTTTGATATAGGTGCAGTGCACAATATCCAAACAAATCCAAATCATGTTGAAATATCCACCTCGGAATATGCAAATCCCTTTAATAAGGGCGCATTTGTCAACAAACTTGACATAGTGGTGCTGGCTTCACTCGAGGTTGATGTGGACTTTAACTGCAATGTTGTGGTCGGTTCGGACGGTATTATCACCGGAGCGCAGGGGGGACACCCGGACACGGCGGCAGGTGCAAAATGCACAATAGTGATAGCGCCGCTGTTGCAAGGCAGAACACCGGCAGTGTGCACCGCAGTCACAACGGTTACCACTCCGGGTGACACGGTCGATGTTGTTGTCACCGACTACGGTATTGCGATAAACCCAAAACGAAAAGACCTTATTGAGTGCATGAAAGATGTAAAACTTCCGTTTTACACCATAGAGCAGTTGCGTGACATTGCAATCGGCATGGTAGGTGAGCCCGACGAGGTGCAATTCGGCGATAGGGTAGTGGGTATAATTGAAAGCCGTGACGGCACTGTTTTAGACGTGGTACGTGAAATTCGCTCTTATCAGTTTGATGAGCAATAGAGCACTATAAAATCAACCGAGTGGGGTGAGCGTTTTGCCCGAGTACATTTTTTCAAAACTCAATAAAAACAGCCGCAGGGAAATGGCGCAGATGGAAGCACTTTTGCTTAAAGAGGGTATATCAAAAGATGCAAATCTCGACCTTATGACAGGCTTGTTTGACGAGCAATATAATATGGTTGCGACAGGTTCATGCTTTAAAAACACTCTCAGGTGTATTGCGGTGGACAGCGATTATCGCGGTGAGGGCTTGCTCAACAATTTGGTGTCAAACTTAATTCAGGAGCAATATACCCGTGGGCACTCACATTTGTTTTTGTACACTAAGCATCAAAGTGCCGCTTACTTTGCCGAGCTCGGTTTTTACAAGATTGCCGAAGTTTTCGGGCAAGTTGTTTTTATGGAGAACAAAAAGAGTGGTTTTTCCGATTATTTGACTCGCCTTCGCAAGCAAAGTGAGGGCAAAAACGGCAAAAAAGTAGGTGCAATTGTTATGAATTGCAACCCTTTTACTATAGGGCATCAATACTTAACAGAGTGTGCAGCTGCACAGTGCGATACATTGCATCTTTTTGTGGTGTCGGAAGACAGTTCCATTTTTAGTTTTGAGCAAAGGTGGGAGCTAATACTGAAATCAACCGCCCATTTGACCAATATCGTATATCACAAAACCGAGGATTATATGATTTCCTCGGCGACATTTCCCTCTTACTTTCTAAAGGATAAAAGCAGTGCTATGATGGTTCAAGCCAAACTTGACATTGCCGTTTTTTGTGCAATAGCAGAGCATTTGGGAATAACCTGTAGGTTTGTCGGAGACGAGCCTTTCAGTGAGGTCACAAACATTTATAACCAAGCTATGAAAGATGCACTTGAGCAGAAAAATATCGACCTGTATATTTTAGAGCGTAAGAGGATAAACGGGGTGATTGTCAGCGCATCAAGCGTTCGCCAAGCCATTCATGACGGAAATTGGGAATTGGCTCGGCAGATGGTGCCGCAAGCCACCTTGGATTTTCTTTTGAGTGACAGGGCAAAAACTTTAATTGATGAAATAAAAGGCAGTGACAATTTGCTCCATCACTGATATGAGCTGAACTATTCGATCAAAACTTCAAAGTTTACAAAAGAGGGATGACCAAGTAAATACGACAGAGAGAAAAAAGTGCAGTCGCTGTAAAAAGTGACTGCACTTTTTATGCCTTAAAACATGAAAAACAAGGAGCAAAGAGACAAGTGGTGGAATGCTATTGCCGCCCGGCTCGGCTCGCATGCTTGATGGCTGTAAATGCATTACACTACCAGTTGATGTCTCGTCTTTACTTTAAAAGATCTATGTGTTACAATATGCATAACTAAGGTTTATAAGGAGCAAACATGCCTTTTAAATTGCAAAAAAGAGAACATATCGGCAAAACCGTTTTAGCCTTGCTTGCTTATTTTGCTAATAACGGCATTTTACATTACTAATCTGGAGCAACTATTGTATCACCTGGTCACGCGGAGAGGGATATTGCTTTGAGCGTGAATGATGTTAAATCGAGGTGAGACTGTTAATTTTGACAATCTCGCCACTTTTTTTGTTCTTTAGAGTTATATTAATAGCATGGGATAATTATACGACAATGGAAGGAGGTGGCAAAAGGTGAGAAATGTGGAGGGTAGAAAAAAAGCATACCCTACCATTTTAAGCGTAGGGGCACTGGAGGGTGACTGTTTTTCTATTACACTTGACAACGGGCATACAATTTTGCTTGAATTGGCCGACGAAATCGAGCGATTTCCCTTTAATGAGCTGATAAAGAGCAATCTGTTTGACAAGCCGAAAACCGACGGCGCGCGCCTTTTTTGGGCGGACGGAACCTCACTCAGTATAGCGCAAATATTTGAGCTTTTGGGCAGCCGGAGCTCGGGATAAGTCTTAACGCAATATTTTTTTAAATATAAAAATGGAGTGAACTGCAGTATGAAAAAGAGAGTAATATCAGCGGCACTTGCAATAATGATGATTGTGAGTATGATACCCGTGACCGCACAAGCGGTAGACGAGCCTTTTCAAGGTGGATCGGACATTTTCACCTACAAGGAGCCCACAGAGCTTTTAGCTGCCACGCCGGACAATCTTTACGGCGATATAGAGCTGAGCTCGGGCGCTTATAAGCCCCATTTGCTCGTTGCAGAACATGAAATTGTTCTGCAACAAGACAGTAATGTTCACGGCAGTGGCGCTTTCAACAGCGATGGCAGATGGATCTTTGACGGTGACGGGGATACTTTAAGCAGCGTCAGCTCTGCGAGTGCTTTGAAAAGCGATTCCATAGGATCAATCTTTGGTAGTGAACCTATGTTCCTGGAGGGTGTCGCCTTTGACCCCACCGGCTCGGGGCGTGATGATCACATTGCATATGTGTATATGTTAGATGATGGTTTATTTCGCACACTCTGGCTGTTAATAGTCAATGCCACCACTAATCAAAAAGTTGCGTCCGGAATGGTTGGTTTGGTTGGCGATGACATAGAGTGGACGAGGGATGTCCCCAACTACTCCATGGGCAACTACATAGACATAACGGCAGGTGACTATTACAATGATGGAAGTGATGAAATTGTTGTGTATTACCCCGAAAAGAATACTCCCTCTGTTATTGAATATGAGCTAAACGGCAGCACCTTGACAAGGGGTGTTAGCAAGGAAGTTTTTGACAGCGACAATCCCTTGTCAAAATACAATAGGGCGGGCAGCAGCGAGGCTCCCTACAACCAGACTACTATCAGCCTGGCCACCGGCGACTTCAACGGCGACGGCATAGAGGACTATGCAACGGCGGTGGGCACGGCTTGCACTACAGGTGATCAAGACGGCGCAGATTTCACAGGTCAAAGCATGGACGCAGACGACTTAGGCCAATTCGTCACCGAGATTACCATCTTCCAAAGAGCGGGCACCGGAGCCGGAATTTCAGGTGGCGCGCATACGATTTATAATGATGACAACACAGCCAACGCAGGTCAAGATTACACCATGCTGTATCAGGGCAATATCGCCGCAGGCGATATTGACAATGACGGCACCGACGAAATTGTCGTTGTCGGCTACAGAAACAAGGTAACACTTGATAGTGGCAATGTGACAAATATTTACGACTACAATGGCGGGCATTTCGCCGCCGGTGTGGTGGATACTTTCGCAGGCGAAACTAGCAGAACATTCCGTATGGCGATTAATTCCGACGTATCAGACTCTATCTCCAGATATCAGTTTCGCATGAACCAGTTCACCGAGGACGGCTTCTACGGCGATGATACAGGCAGTGGCGCTACCGGATTTCAGCCCATCAGTCCCCAAATTGCCGTAGAAATCGCAAGACTTGACGGTCAAAATGCTGCTGAAACCATCATGATTGCCGGTGATATTTACTCCCTCGGCTCGGGTGCGGATTATTTGGGAGTCCCAGGCAGACCGGTTTTGAGTAAGGAGTATCAACCCGATTATTTTAAAAACAACATAGACACAATTGACAGCCAAGGTGTAGATCACACCTTTGTATCCGATATCATCAAGGGCAATTTTGACGGTAACGATTATGGGCGTGAGCAGTTTTATGTTGTCGCCATGCATGTCGGAGACGGTGAGCGCTATTCGGCCTTGGGCGGCTTTGTCGGCGGTACATATAACAATAATATAAACCCCGCTACAGGCGAGGACGCCGAAGGCTATGTCGCAAGTCTGAACGGATACTATTCCAGCGACTTCTGGAGCGACCACAATGCCGATAAACGCCCCCTGCAAAATGCGCTGTATGGCAGTGGTGGCAATGCGGTAAACTTTGTGCCTATCGCCGCCGATACCGATGATGACGGTATTTTGGTGCGCTTTAATGAAAAAACCTATTCCGTGACAAACCCAGAGGTGCTGGCGGTACTACAGGCGGCTCCTTATTTTGCGGAGACCAATATCGGCAACTTTGATCCCGTTGGGTCTACCACTTATACAGTTTCCCAAACCTATGAAACAGGCTATGGTAGCACAAATGCAATTGGTTGGCGAGCAGGCCTTGCAGCTGAACTTCAGGTATCGTTAGGTGCCGGGGTGCAGTTGTCTGCGGAGTTAGGATATATCGGCTCTCATAGCACTTTCAATGAATATGCCACCGCCAAAACCCATGAAACCTCCTTTACAGCAACTTCCGAGGATCAGGTTATTGTGCAAAGGCTTTCACTGGTAAACTATGTCTATGATGTCTATGATACAGCAAAGGGACAGTGGAAGGAAAACGGTATGGTAACGACCTATCCTTTAGCTCCCGATTACTATCAATACTCCGTGCCCCAATATAACGCCATGGTGGATACCTTCGCCGAAAATGTTGCGGAGTTTAATAGTACAAATAGTGACACAAGAGCCCAAGTGACCTTAGAGAAGATTGAGGAGGGTGTCGGTAAAGATATCCCTGCCAATAATGAGGGCGACCCCAGTGTATACAGTACTGCTTTTACCGAATTTGGTATCGAGGGCGAAGTCTTGAGCGCAGGCGATCTCGAATTAGGGCACTCAAGTGGATCGGCAGGTAGCGGAACATCAACAGAAGGCTCCAATACGAGCGGTAGAACCGATTCAGCCGGGTTTGAGATTGGTGTCACAGGTATATACGGTGCCGCTTTGGCAGGCAACCATTTAATGTTAGGCGGATATTTAGGCTTCGACTACAGCAACGAAACGCTTAACTATGAGACTACAGTTGCGGCAAACGGCGCCAGTGGCGAGGTTACGAATATAAACCCCACTTTAATTAACGCCGAGCACCACACCTCAAAGCTTACTACCACAGGATATAAGTTCGGCTGGCAGTTTGGCACATGGGATATTGACCTTGATGCGATAGGCACAGATAAAACACCGGTCTACGGCTATACCACCTCAAATGTCGGTATGCCGGCGGCAGCACCCGAAAATATTAACTACAGCTATAGCAGTGACGGCGACCTTGTGCTAACTTGGAATGCAGTTACAGGGGTATCAGTAGACACTCCGAACGCAAAGGATTACCGCCCTGCGGCAACAGGCTACAATGTCTATAATATAAGCAGCAATGGCACTGTGACGGAGGTGAAATCCCTTACCGGAGTAAATTCTACCACGGCCACCATTACAGGTCTCCAAAGTGAGGCGGCCTACTCCTACTTTGTCGCCGCTACCTACAGCGGCGGTGTCGGGTACCCCTCAGAGATTTTGGATATAGTGGCACCCACAGAGTATCACACCCTAAGCTATTCGGTGGACAACCCCACGAGGGCGACGGTGACAGGTAAATTGGGCAATGTGAACACCTTGCCCACCGACACATATACCGAAGGCTCCTTTATAACTCTTACGGCTAAAGCAGGGGACGGTTTTTTGATATCGGGCTATACCCTAAACGGGCAGCAGACTGATATCACACCCAAGCAAGAATATAACCATATCATAGTTCTGCGTGAAGACACGGAGATAAGATTCATCACCGAGAGAAGCAGTGCTGAAATATATTATGGTGTAACTGACGCCAATATGGGCAGTATTAGTGCGAAAACTACTGAGGGCGGATTGAATATCCTCAGTGGCACAACTGTCAACGGTGCGGTTACCTTTACTGCAACTCCCCAAAGCGGTTATCGCTTGGTGTCATGGACGGTAATAGAACATTATCAGACCGGTGTAGAAGGGGCGGCTGTGACTACAACAGTGCCGTCAGACGGTAGCAGAGAGCTTACCTACACCCCCTATAGTGCGAAGTGCAGAGTTCGAGCAGAATTTGAAGCTATACCCGGTGGCGCTTTTACCCTAACGGTGGACAATGTGCAATTCGGGTCTATAGAGCTAAGTGACTCGGCAGGCTTGCCGATAGACATTCCCGTGAGCGGAACAATCTCTGTGCAAGATGGAGCACGCATTACCGCTAAAGCCATACCTGATGACGGCTTTTCTTTCGACCGCTGGACGGGCGACCTGATAAACGCCTTTACAGAGGAAATCACCTTTACCGTCACCGAAAATATGAGCATAGGCGTAGACTTTTATACCGAAATATCAACTGAGCTTTGGTTCACAGTGCCTGCTGGAGGTGGTACAATAAAAGCGATGTTGGGCGACAGAGAGGTATTTGATCAAGATACAGTTCCCTCAAACTCCATAGTTACCTACACGGCTATCCCCAGTTCCGGCTATGTGTTTGACAAGTGGACAGTGGCTTATGGTGGTGGCAATAATTCAATATTGACAGATAACCCGCTTGTGTTGCCGTCGAATTACTATTTGCTTAATGCAAGCTTTAAAGCGGCAACCGTAAGTAGCGTCAACATCACCCTCAAAAATACAGGCGCAACAGAGGGATATATGAACCGTGGCGAAACCGGCTCTTTCCAATTGCTTGCGTCGGTACAGGGCAGTCCGGCAGACTCGGTGCAAAGTGTTACTTGGTCGTTAAGCGGCGAGAATCATTCGGGCACGAGCATCACAGATGAGGGTCTGCTCATTGTAAACCTCAACGAAACCGCAGACAAACTCACCGTAACTGCAACCTCGACTGTAGATCCGAATAAAACCGACACCTTTGAAGTCACAATAAGTACACCCAACTATTTAGCAACGGTAGAGGGCGGCACATTTAAAAATGCTGATGGATCTACAGTAAATGTCACGGCGAATGCGCCGTTTAAGGCAGGCGATACCGTGGAACTTGTACCTATCGTGCCAAGCGGCATGGAGTTTGACCGCTGGCAGGTCGTGCAAGGCAATATCAGCATAAGCGAAAGCGGCGGCGAATACACCTTTACCATGCCGAGTGAGGAGGTTGTCGTCAAAGCTATCTTGCGTGAGCCACAGCCTGTGGTCACCGCTGTGCATGTAACGCCGGACACTATCAATTTAAACGCAGGAAGTGAACTGACCTTCTCGGTGCGCCTTGAGGGCACAAACATAAAAGAGCACACAGCTACTTGGTCAGTGTCGGGCGTGAGCGACCCATACAGCGCCGATAACCCGGGCGGCACGAGGATAGATGCTAACGGCAAGCTGATTTTGTCTGCGACCGAGACGGGAACAAACGATACACTAACCGTAACAGCCACCTCGGGCAGCAAAATCGACACAGCAACGGTGACGATAAGTGACAGCGCCGACACGACCTATA
>CAYJAS010000014.1:0-19494 GCA_964367895.1 uncultured Oscillospiraceae bacterium
ATAACTAAAATTTGCCGAGGTTTTCGGGGATTATCAGTTTTGCGCCTGTCTTTGACACAACTTCCTCGACCGTTGTATCTTGGCTGATTTCACGAAGGACAAGTCCTTCTTCGGTCACTTCCATGACTGCCAATTCGGTAATGATCATATCGACCTTTTTGTATGCAGTTAGCGGTAGTGAGCATTTTTCGAGTATTTTGGGTTTGTCGCCCTTTGCGGTGTGGGTGGTTACGATTATAACCTTTTTTGCACCTGCAACCAAATCCATCGCACCGCCCATTCCGGGAACGAGCTTTCCGGGGATAATATGGCTGGCGAGCGAGCCCTCTTGATCTACTTCCAGTGCTCCGAGGACGGTCAAATCAACATGTCCGCCACGGATAATGCCAAACGAGGTTGCACTGTCAAAAAACATAGCGCCCGGCTTAACTGTTACGTTAACACCACCTGCGTTTATAATATTCTTATCACGATTTTCCGCTGTGGCAATTTTATCCATACCCAAAATGCCGTTTTCGGCTTGAAATACTACATCAATGTCGGGAGCCATGTAATCTGCCACTAAAGTGGGAAGGCCGATTCCAAGGTTTACCACATCGCCATCTTTAAACTCTTTAGCAGCTCTTTGAGCAATAATTATTTTAGGATCAAGCATTATTTTGCACCTCCCATTACGATATAATCGACGAAAATGCCCGGTGTCATTACCATGTTCGGGTCGAGTTCGCCCACTTCCACAAGCTTTTCTGCCTCAACGATAACCGTTTTGCAGGCCGAAGCAACCAGCGGAGAGAAGTTTTTGGTGGTGCCGTCGTAATAAACATTTCCGGCTTTGTCAACGATGTTGCCGTGAATTAGGCAAACCTCACCTTTGAGTGCTGTTTCAAGCAGGAAGTCCTTGCCGTCAACATTTATCACTTGCTTGCCCTTTGCAATATCGGTGCCGATACCGGTCGGGGTAAGCACTCCGCCCAGTCCAAAACCGCCAGCACGGATGCGCTCGGCAAGTGTGCCCTGAGGCACGAGATCGACTTGCATCTCGCCGCTTGCCATCTGTTGTCCGGTAAGTCTATTTGTTCCAACATGTGAAGCAGTCAAATGTTTGACTCTTTTGCCTGCGATAAGTTTTGCAATTCCTATTGCAATCGGGTTTTCCGGATCCTTATCGTTGTAAATGGAGCTGTCGTTAGCTATAAGGGTAATGTCCTTTACACCTGCGTCAATTACAGCGTCAATCAGCTTTATGGGGTTTCCGTTTCCCAAAAATCCACCAATCATAAGGACCATGTTGTCGTAGACCAGTTCTTTGACTTTGTCTATCGAAATTACTTTGTCTTTCATGCTGTACTTCCCTTCTAAAATGTTATTTACTTGCCCATGCCTCTGTTCACCATCTCAATAACAGCGAACGAAGCCACATCGTCGGCAAATTTTCCGGGTCCAAAGCCAGCATCATATCCAAGCTCTTTTGCCAGCTCATGTGAAACACGAGGTCCGCCGCAGGCGACGATAAACTTGTCACGCAGTCCCTCTGCCTCAAGCAGTTCGATAAGTTGTGTAAGGTTTTGCACATGCACATCTTTTTGGGTGACCGTTTGTGAAACAAGCAGTATATCGGCCTTGAGCTCAAGTGCTTTTTTAATAAAGTCCTCATTGGGCACCTGACTGCCGAGATTGAAAGCTTCGACCATTTCATAACGCTCAAGACCATAGCGCCCTGCAAAGCCTTTGCGATTCATGATAGCGTCAATTCCGACGGTGTGAGCATCTGTACCTGTGGAAGCGCCGACAATGACCACCTTGCGGCCGATATTAGCTTTGATGTAGTCGTTGACACCCTCCATAGACATTGTCTCAGACTCCACCGTTTGAACATGGATTTCGTCATAATTAATGGAATGTACAGTGCTACCGTACACCACATAATAGGTAAACTCCTTGTCAAGTGCGCCGTGATATGCGACACTCGGCTCCTCAAAGCCCATTTTTTTTGCCAGTTGGCGTGCCGCTTCAATGCCCTTTTCATCGTCTTTGACCGGCAAAGTGAACGAAAGTTGCACTTTACCGTCATTCATGGTGTCGCCGTACGGCTTTAATTTTGTCAAATCAAGTGTTTTGTCAAAGTCGGTTTTGTGCATATTATAAAGTCCACTGCTCATTGTGCGACACCACCTTTCATAAGATCGATAAAGGGATTGAAATACCCTTCACTCTTAACAACAACGCCCGAAAGACCTTTTCCGCCGTCACGTGGGCGTTTAATATCTGCGAAAATGCCCTGCTCCAGCGTATTAAACAGTCCGAGTTGTTCGATTTGCACCAGCAAATCTGTGGCTTTTTGCAAAACCTCATTGGCACGGTTTTGGATAATTCCACCGTTTTTGAACTCAATTTCATCGCCGAGATGCTCCATGGTTTTAAAGATATACTGCGCATTTTCAATTGAAAGAGCACGGTCAGACATAAACGGCGTGTGAATTGCCTCGGTCAACATGCCGAGCAGATGCAATTTTTGCCCTGTCATGATTGTGACCATGTTAAACAGTGCGTCTTGCACATGTCCTTTGAAGATGTTTCCGGTCATAAACTTGGTGGGCGGCATGTATTTTAGCGGAGCTTTGGGGAAGATTTCACGGGCCATAAGAGCCTGCGAAAGTTCAAGTAAAAATCCGTCAGGTGTTTCGGGGTCAATTTCAAATGCGTGTCCAAGCCCTTGTTGTTCCTCACGAAGACCTGCTTTAAGTGCAAATTGCTCATTCAAAAACTGTGAGGCCAGCACGGTGTGAGCCTCCTCCACCGCATCGGCTGTTGTCAGGTAATTGTCCTCACCGGTGTTGATGATAACCCCTGCAAACGAGTTGATTACACGTGAGAAATACTGATCTACTATGGTGCGTTGCATATTGATGTCACGGAAAAGTATTCCGTAAAGTGCGTCATTGAGCATGACATCAAGACGCTCAAGCGCGCCCATTGCGGCGATTTCAGGCATACAAAGGCCTGAGCAATAATTGCAAAGACGGATGTAGCGCTTTTCCTCTGCACCGACCTCGTCAAGTGCGGCACGCATCAGACGGAAGTTTTCCTGGGTTGCATATGTACCGCCAAAGCCCTCTGTCGTTGCTCCGTATGGAACATAATCGAGTAGGCTCTGTCCGGTTGTGCGAATAACGGCAATTATATCGGCGCCCTGCTTGGCAGCCGCTTTTGCCTGAATAATATCCTCATAGATATTACCGGTTGCGACAATTACATAGAGATACGGGCCTTCTTTGTCGCCAAACTCGTCAAGATATTGATTGCGTTTTTTGACATTATCACGCACACGCTCGGTCGCCGCAGTTGCGACCGGCATTATAGCATCTTTAATCTCTTGCTCACTGTGCATCGGGAGATTGGTCAAATCAATTTCGCCGCTCTCGATACCCTCTGCAATTTGCTGAGGCGTTTTGCCTGTCTCGGCGATGGCATTTCCCAGGTAATAGGAAACGCCGCCGCTGAGCACGCCTTTTTCAACAAGATGATCTACGACGATATTGGGCAGAGGCACATCGACTTGGTTCACGCCGTCAATACCCAAAAGACGGCATACGGCACGTTCAACGGTAACTGTGGTGTGAATATCGATAAACTCCTGCAAATCATCGGCAACTTTGTCAGCGCTCTTTCGAGCACGTTCTACAAGTTGTTGATTGAGATTTAGTTTACTGTTCATTTTTGTTCATCCAATCGAAAGTAATTTAGTGGCTTGCACGCTTGTTTCTTGCAAGATCTTTGGGTTCAAGAGCAAGTTGAAGTCCCTGCTCAAGCGAAGCGACACCGACGATGTCAACCTTGCGCTCTCCCCTGCAGACATCGCAGTCACAGGTGTGCTTGTAATGGTCGGGCTCTGTATAAGTGGTGATAACACCTTCAAAGTTACGCAGAATGACCTTGTTCGGGCTTTGCGAGATGATATAGTTGGGCATAACCGGTGTTTTTCCGCCGCCGCCCGGAGCATCGACAACAAAGGTGGGAACAGCATATCCCGAGGTATGTCCACGAAGTGCCTCGATAATCTCGATACCCTTTGAAACCGGGGTACGGAAGTGCTCAAGTCCCATTGAAAGGTCGCATTGATAGATGTAGTACGGACGGACACGGATCTTGACAAGTTGTTGCATCAGCTTTTTCATGACATGTACGCAATCATTTACACCTGCCAAAAGCACGCTTTGGTTACCGAGCGGTATGCCTGCATCTGCCATAAGTGCGCAAGCCTTTGCGCTTTCCTCTGTAATCTCTGCCGGATGGTTGAAGTGTGTGTTTAGCCATACCGGATGATACTTTTTAAACATATTTACAAGCTCGGGAGTAATGCGTTGCGGGCAAACAACCGGCACACGTGAACCGATGCGGACAATTTCAACATGGGGAATTGCACGCAGATTTGAGATGATATACTCAAGTTTTTCATCGGAAAGCATGAGCGCGTCACCTCCGGAAAGCAGAACATCACGCACTTCGGGGTGATTTCTGATATACTCGATGCATCCGTCAATTTGCTCGTTGGCAACCATTGCGTCTGTTTGTCCGGCAAAGCGACGGCGTGTGCAGTGACGGCAGTACATTGCGCACTGGTCGGTTATCAAAAACAGTACACGGTCGGGATAACGATGGGTAAGACCGGGTGTCGGTGAGTCGGTATCCTCATGCAAGGGATCAAGAAGGTCGGCTGCCGACTGATGCACTTCAAAACCGGTCGGAACCGCTTGACGGCGAATGGGGTCGTTTTCATCGTTGAAATCAATCAAAGATAGGTAGTAAGGAGTGATAGCCATGCGCAAGGTGTCAAGACATTTTTTGACGCCGACTTCCTCTTCCTCTGTAAGTGAAATGTACTTCTTCAAGTCTTCAAGTGTTTCGACACGATTTTGAACCTGCCATTTCCAGTCGTTCCAATCGCTGTCCGGTATATCCTTAAAAAGTCCGTTTTTTCGGCTGAAATTCATAAGTTTCTCTCCTAAATTAATGTAATTTTTACTTATTATTTGCAAAATTGACGCAAGCTTGCACCTCATTATACTCAAGGCACATTGCAAAGCTAACAATTGATAAAATGCTCATTAATGCTTTACCTGTGAAGGCAAATGCCTTCACAGGTAAAATGTTGTTTACAGGTATTTTTCGTCAAACAATTGACGGAGTTTGGGGCTCTCACGGAGAATGTCAAGTGTGATATCTGCGTGATTTTTGGTGTAGCCGTTGCCAACGATCATATTGACATCTTTGCCGACGCCTTCTGCACCCAGAGCTGCCTTTGTAAAGCTTGTTGCCATCGAGAAGAAGTAGACGGTACCGTCGTCACGAACGGGCAAAATTGCGCTCATCTCGCAGTTGTCAACATTGACGCACGAGATGGACAGGTCGTACTCTTTACCGCCGTTTGCTTCCAATGCAGCATCAAGCACTGCAACAGGCTCGGTTGCCGAGGCAACAATGACCTTGTGGTAAACGCCAAGCTCCATAAGCTCATCAACTTGTTTGGGATTTCTGACTACGCCGACAACATTACCCTTGGGGCCAACTTTTTTCATTGCCTCGTATCCGCAAAGCACGCCAGATTTACCGTTAGCGCCCAGAATAAGCACGCTGTCACCCTCTTTGGGCAATTTGCGGGCTTGTGCAGGCGCGCCTGCAACGTCAAGTGCTGCAAGTGCAAGAGGCTCACTCATATCATCGGGCAGTTTTGCATAAATTGCGCTTTCAAAAAGCACAGCTTGACCGTCTATATCAACACGGTCGATCTCGCTGTGGATTGCCTTGATTTTGTCAATCTTAAGCGGAGTCATGGAAAGTGAAACGAGCGAAGCGATTTTGTCGCCCACTTGCAGGCCTGTGTTTTTGAGGTCTTCGCCGATGTAAGCAACTTTACCGATGAACATTCCGCCCGAACCGGTTACAGGGTTTTGTTGTTTGCCACGCTCTGCAACAATGCCCATGATCATTTCGCCGATTTTCTTCTCATCTCCACCGCAAGCTTCTTCAATTTGGGTAAAAGAAGCCGAGTCGATGTTAAGCGAGATAACATCGCAGATGATCTCGTTTGAATAGCGCTTTGTCATGTCGTTGTCAATCTTGTAAGCAGCCTGTGTCAGCACGCCTTGGGGCTCGATAACGCGATGAATTCCGTATTTGTTTCCTTTAAGTACCATGATAATTTCCTCCAATATTTTAAAATAATTTTATTTTTTTGATATTTGATGTGGTAATTCTATTATGCTTTGGTCATTCCGAGGATTTGACGTGCCTCGTCCGGGGTTGCCACTGCTCTGCCCAGCTCTTTTGCTATTCGAACGACTTTTTCTACCATCTCGCCGTTTGATTTCGCCAGCACTCCACGTGAGAGATAAACGCTGTCTTCAAATCCGACACGCACATTTCCGCCCATTGCGATAGCAACCGCCGCAAGCTCAAAAGATGCCCTGCCGATGCCGGTAGCTGTCCATGTAGAACCCTCAGGCAGTGCGCTTACAAGCCATTGTAAATTGCCCGGTGTAGCCGGTGTGCATCCGAGTACTCCAAGCACAAAGTTGAACTGCATCGGTGCGCCGGGCACTTCACCTTTTTTTGCCATGCGTAAAATGGTGTCAAGATGTCCCATTTCAAAGCATTCGTATTCCGGTTTGATGTTATTCTCCATCATACGCTTGCCGAACGCACGCATCATGGGCATTGTGTTTTCAAAAACCTCGTCACCGAAATTGCAAGTTCCACAGTCGAGTGTCGCCATCTCGGGGAAAAGTTCGGTTGGCTGAAGTCGCTCCTCGGCTGACATTCCAACAGCTCCGCCGGTGGTGGGGATGATAATTACGCCGGGGCAAGCCTGCGTAATAGCCTCCAGAACAACACGAAAACGCTCTCTGTCCTGTGTCGGGGTGCCGTCATCATGGCGAACATGCACATGAATTATCGCCGCACCGGCATCGTAAGCGCTTTTTGCCTCACGAACCATCTCCTCAACTGTATAAGGTACAGCCGGATTGTTCTCTTTTGTAACTTCGGCACCGCTAATGGCCGCTGTTATAATTAGTTTTTCCAAAATATCGCCCTCCTATTGCTGTTATTATATTGTAAAATTAGTTTTTGCGTTGCTTGTCCTTGGGGACGACACAGGTTCCGCTTGCTCTGCAAACGATAACAGGCTCGGCGAGCACATCACATGCAGATTCATTAATATCTGTTCTGGGAGAAATAACCTTTTTTGCGACAAAGGTAATTTTGCGTGAGGTATTGCCAATATTGGTGATTTCACCCGAAGCTTCAATGTAATCGCCTGCATATACGGGATTCATAAACTCAACCTCATCATACGCTTTGAAAAGTCCCTCATCGCCGTCATTCATGATCAAAAGCTCTGTCGCTACATCTCCGAAAAGGGCGAGCATACGTGCTCCGTCTACAAGGTTTCCACCGTAGTGTGCGTCGTGTGCGCTCATGCGCAGTCTAAGTGTGGTTTTCATTTTTTGTCCTCCCAAAATAAATAATTTTTTAAAATAATAAAACGCTATCGACAAAAAGAACACTCAATTTGTCGATAGCGCATCATACAGTCATGACAGTGGCCGCCACTAAGCACGACCACCAAGCTTTCGGGTTATACACTGCCCTCAGCTTTCGGCGAAAAATCCATTCGGTCGCATCATCGGGAGTGTATTCCCTTTGCATTTGCAACTTACCCTATTTTTCGCACCTCTATCTGATATTCGGTTTTAAGGTCAAGTCTCCACTTGTCCACAAATTTATTTTACCCTTTTTTAGCGAAATTGTCAATAGAATTTTAAAATTGTTGACAGTATTTCCTCATCCACTGCAAGTAGCTTTAAAATGCTCAGTGCATCTTTGGGGCAGTCATGCTGTCCGCTGACCTTAAACAGGCCATAATTCATGTGCCGAGCTATTGCCTGCACACCGGAGCTCTCTCGATTTTCTCTTAAATCTGCGCTCACTTTTTCTATATCCATGTCACGCAATCCGATTACTTGATAATGAGCGGAAGCGTGTTTTGCGACACCGTCATAATGGGTTGCCAGCACACTGAAATATGGCTGAGAGTTAAAGTATTCGGTCACCCCTTGAACAATTGAAGCGCCTTCATCGGGATTTGTGCCTCGTGCAAACTCGTCAAGCAAAATAAGTGAAAGTGCGCCCTTAGCTTGCTCTATGACCTGAGAAAAGTGAACAACTTCACCGCCAAAGCTTGACAGTCCCCTATCCACAGACTCTAAATCCTCTGAAATGATGTAAATGCCATCAAGATGTGGCATCTCGGCTGTGCTTGCGCATGGAAAAAAGCCACAATGTGCCATATATATATTGAGCGCCAGTGTTTTTAAGGCTACGCTTTTGCCGCCCATATTGGCGCCTGTAATAACGGTTGCGCCTTTTGCCGGAGAAATTGAAATCGGCGTGAATTTCCCGTCATTTTTACGGAGCAGATCGGACACTTTAGGATTTATCATGCCCTCCATACGCAAATTATCACAGCCCATTTTAGGCATCACACCACCATAATTTCGTGTCAGTTCCGCCTTTTGCAGTAGCACATCAATCTGCCCGATAGTGCTTACATTGTGCAAAATATCCTCTATAAAGGGTTTGATTTGCTCACACAATTGCTTGCGTATCGCCTGCTCCTCATGCTCTTCTTCTGTGGCGACAAGCAGGCGTTTTTGCAGTATTTGCTCCCTTTGTGCGTGGTCAGATTGCTGTCTCGCCTGCTCCTCCAAAAGACGTTTTTCACGCCTAAGCCTTCGCAGGTTTTGCGAGTGACTGTCACTTATATGAAAACTTGGTATTCTGCTTTTGTCAATGTCTACAATGTCTAGTGCTTGGGTTGTTTGCCGTATGCTGATATCTTGCCACTGTATATAGGGCTGAATTTCATTGAAATACTCAAAAATGCTCTCACTTTGCAGTAAAAAGCGCTTGATTTCAAACAAATCAACTTCTGAAGCATTGCCGTTTTGACAGTTTTCCGCCGATTTTCTGATATCCTTTACCCTCATAAAAGCCTTCAGTAGCTGAGCTATAGAAGGTTTGCACAGAGGCTCGCCGTCTATGGCTTTTTGAAGGTTTATCAGCTCTGTTTCAAGCTGTGCCATGCTTTCAAAAGGTGCCATATTGCGTACCAATGCCGTCCCGTAGGGAGAGCAAGGCGAAAGGGCATCGAGCACATACTCAAAGCCGATGCTTTGTCTTTGGTTGTAACTCAGCTCTTTCATCAATCTTCCTCCACATTTATTACCGGCAGGTCGACCGCCGCCGACATTCGCTCAAAAAAGAGATTTTTATCAAAATTAAATCCGTATGCCGAAAATGGGTTTATGGTTACCGCCACTAAATTAACACTTTTCAGCACCGAAATCTTGCCTTTTTTGATGAGTAAACGCTCATAATTTTGCGGAGTGAGCAATATTTTACTGCTGTCACGCACGACAAATACCGTGCCGTCTATTTTTAGATTGGAGCGCAAAACAGGCTCAAGCAATCTGTCAGAAAGTGCGCCCGGTATAAATACAAATTGCGCCGTTTTGCTGTCACTTTGCAGTGCCTGCTCAATGCTTTGGTTGCCTATATCGTGCATCTTTTCATCAAAAAACAATTTCGGTGAGGTTTGCAGTGGCAGGTCTGATATTGCTTGTGCTACCGTTTTGTTTTCAAGCTCGGGCAAGGTTAGCAAATTGCAAAAATATCGGGTGTCTTCCACCACAAGGTTTAAATCCTTGTTGTAGGAAGCTCCGGTACAAAGTATGGTAGCGTCTGAAATATCTCTCGAACAAAGGGTTTTTCGGCTTACCGCACCGTCAATTATTATCTTATCGGCTCCAAAACTCTCAAACATGCGAGAAACTTCACCGAGTTGGGTTGTAATTGACGGGCCTGCTATTTGGACATTACCGTCACTGAGCGCACGAAACAGCACCACCTGTCCCATCGGGGTGTTTATGCCTGTAGTTTCAATGATCTCACGGGTTATATCACTTTGACGCAGCAATTGTTCCGCCGTGGCTATCAGTGTACCGCTGTGAACAAAAATGCCCGGTTTTTTTGTGCCGGTTACAATGTCACTGCTCTCCCCGTCTCGCCCTATTGAAGTCAACCCAAGTGTCAACCGATTTTGCCCGATCTGTTTTATAAGACTACCGAGCGCTGTGGTTTTGCCGGCATTTTTTGACATGCCGATTATCGACAGCGATTTATAACCTCGTGTCAGTTCAAAAAGGGTTTGTTGCATGATTTGCCCCTTTCTCGGTTAAAAGCAACCGCTTTCCATTTGCTCTCCCAAAATGTCGCATAAAATGGTGCTTGACACCAAAAAACCCTCGGGAGTGAGCGAGTATACACCGCTGTGCACGGTAGCATGTCCGCTTTGAATATACTTTTGAAGCTTTTCGGCGTATGGGGCAAAATCCACCTTAAACCGCTTGTAAAACTCGTGTTCATCAACACCGTCACAGGTGCGAAGCGATAGCATAATATACTCCCCTATTCTCTCGGTGTAGGAAAAGCTGTCAGCATCTTCAAGCACCGATTTTCCGGAGTTTACCCCTTCGATGTATTGACTCACGTCAGCTGTAAAGCTGTATCGCTTGCCACCATTATAACTGTGCGCCGCTGTGCCAAACCCCATGTATTCAGCCAAGTTCCAGTACCTCGAGTTGTGACGGGAGCGCATATTATCCTTTGCAAAGTTGGAAATTTCATATTGCTTATACCCCAGCTCGGCAAGACGGCTGACAGCGTAAAGGTACATATCAGCCTGGGTATCGTCATCGGGAAGTTTTGGATTTTGTAAAAACATCTTACTGCCCGGTTCCAGCTTAAGGGCATAACATGAGATGTGCTTTGGCTCAAGCGAAGCAATGCTTTCAATACTATCGCTCCACTGCTTTAGTGTTTGCCCAGGTAAACCGTAAATCAAATCAAGCGAAATATTGCTTGTGCAGTACTTTTTGCACAGTGCAACCGCCTGCTGCGCTTGCTCAAAGCTGTGCAACCGCCCTATTGTTTGTAGCATATCGTCGTCGGCGCTTTGAATGCCAAGTGAAAGGCGATTTACCCCTGCTTTTTTTAAAGATTTAAGCAGTTTTTTATCGGTGCTCTCAGGATTAAGCTCAACGGTTATTTCAGCATGTTGTAGCACTTGCACACGCTTTGAAATAAAGCCCAGCAGTTTTGCAAGCCGTTTGCCACCAAACAGCGACGGGGTGCCGCCGCCAATATAAATTGTATCTGCAATATAAGTGTTGCCCTCGGGCAAAAAGTCATCAATTTGCAGTAAAAGTGCCTGTAGATACTCGTCCATCAGCTTGTCATCGGCATGCTCAATCGAGCAAAAGTCGCAGTAACTGCATTTGCTTTTGCAAAATGGTATATGAACATAAATGCCGATGGTTGGTGTTTTATTAATCCTCATCAAGTCTGAGCACCGCCATAAAGGCCTCTTGCGGTACCTCGACCGTTCCAAGGCTTCGCATACGCTTTTTACCCTCTTTTTGCTTTTCAAGCAATTTTTTCTTACGGGTTATATCTCCGCCGTAGCATTTTGCAAGAACATCCTTGCGCAATGCTCTTACCGTTTCACGGGCAATGACCTTTCCGCCTATCGCCGCCTGCACCGGTATTTCAAACATTTGGCGAGGTATATTATCCTTTAGTTTTTCGACAATTCTCCTGCCACGCTCATATGCCTTTTCGGTGTGAACGATAAATGACAGAGCATCTACAACATCACCGTTTAGCAAAATATCAAGCTTAACAAGCTTAGAGCGTTGATATCCCAAAAGTTCATAGTCAAGCGAGGCATATCCGCGTGTTCTTGACTTCAGAGCATCAAAAAAGTCGTAAATAATTTCGTTGAGCGGAAGTTCATAATGCAGTTCCACACGGGTTGTGTCGAGATATTTCATATCTTTGAAAACACCACGCCTGTCCTGACACAAATCCATCAAATTGCCAACATATTCAGATGGTGTAATGATGGTTGCCTTTACAATCGGTTCTTCTGAATATTCGATTTCTCCGGCATTTGGGAAGTTGAGCGGATTGTCAATCATGCACTCCTCTTGCCCCATGGCCTTCACCTTAAAAATAACGCTGGGCGCCGTGGTGATCAGGTCAAGATTGTACTCTCTCTCAAGTCGCTCTTGAATGATTTCAAGGTGCAAAAGTCCCAAAAATCCACAGCGGAAACCAAAGCCCAGCGCCGCCGAGCTCTCCGGCTCAAAGGTGAGCGAAGCGTCATTAAGCTGAAGTTTTTCAAGCGCATCACGCAAATCGGGATATTTTTTGCCGTCTGAAGGGTAAAGTCCGGAAAAAACCATGGGCTGAACTTGGCGATATCCTTTAAGCGGTTCAATGCCGGTCTTCCCTGCTTCAATAATTGTGTCACCGACCTGTGTATCGCCGACATTTTTGATTGAAGCGGTGATATATCCAACCTCCCCCGACTCAAGCGAATCGGATGGCTCCATGCCAAAAGGACGCAGATATCCGCACTCCAGTATTTGAAATTGTGCACCTGTCGCCATCATTTTGATTTTCATACCCGGCTTAAATGAACCGTCAAAGACACGCACGTAGACGATAACTCCACGGTACTGGTCATATTGACTGTCGAAAATAAGCGCACGAGGGTCGTCGCTTCCCTGCTTGGGTGCAGGAATATCCGACACTATCATTTCAAGTACGCTTTCAACATTTATTTTCGCCTTTGCGCTTATTTCGGGCGCTTGCTCGGCCGGAATACCGATTATGTTTTCAATTTCCTCTTTTACACGGGCGGCATCGGCGCTCGGCAAATCTATTTTATTGATGACCGGTAAAACCTCTAAATCATGCTCTAAAGCAAGATAAGTGTTTGCAAGGGTCTGCGCCTCTATTCCCTGAGCGGCATCAACCACCAGCAATGCACCTTCGCATGCGGCGAGCGAGCGTGAAACCTCATAATTGAAGTCGACATGCCCCGGTGTGTCAATCAGATTAAGGCGATAAATCTCACCGTCCGACGCCTTATACTCCAGCAGCACCGCCCTCGCTTTGATGGTAATGCCACGCTCCTTTTCCAAGTCCATATTGTCAAGAAGCTGTGAAGTCATATCACGCTGAGCCACTGTATCGGTCAACTCCAGCAGTCTATCTGCCAAAGTTGACTTTCCATGGTCAATATGAGCTATTATGGAAAAGTTTCTTATATTTTCTCGTTTTATCATTTAATTCTGCTCCCGATTGTGCCATACATTTTGCACATCATCATTTTGCTCTAACATTTCAAGCATTTTGTTCATATTTTTAATATCAAGCTCATCGGTCAGATTGACATAGTTTTGCGGTACCATTTCAACCTCCGCCTGAAGTATTGTCATTTTTTGCTCAAGCAGTGCATTTTTGACCGTTTCAATATCATCCGGCTCGGTATACACCTCAAACACGCCGTCCTCTGCGGAAAAATCGCCTGCGCCCGCTTCAAGTGCCTGCATCATGACCGTTTCCTCGTCAAGATTTTCGCCATCAATAATGATAACACCCTTTTTGTCAAACTGCCAGGAAACACAGCCTGCTGTGCCCATATTTCCGCCGTATTTGTCAAAATAATGGCGCACATCGGCGACAGTTCTTGTTCTGTTGTCGGTCAGACAGTCTACAATGACGGCAATCCCCGAAGGGCCGTATCCTTCATATGAAATGTACTCATAATTTTCTGCCGCCGCACCCGAGCTGTACTTGTCTAAAATGCGTTTAATATTGTCATTTGGGACATTTTCGCTCTTTGCACGCACAATTACCGCCGCAAGCTTTGAGTTGCTCGACGGGTCTGCACCGCCACCATCTTTTATTGCCGTTGCCATCTCACGTGCATATTTTGTGAAGATTTTTGCCCGTTTAGCGTCTGCGGCTCCCTTGGTCTTTTGAATGTTTTTCCACTTTGAATGACCTGCCATAATTTATCCTCCGTTGTATATTAAACCGTGTTATTATCCGATTAAATATTTTATCACAAATGCAAAAAAATAACAAGGCGAAAATTTCTTGTTTTTGCAAGTATAAAAATGTTTGGCAAGTAAAAAATATAGTTAAAGCGAGGTGAGAAGAATTATGGAACGTAAAGATCGTCAAAATCAAAAGAATAACAAGCAGGACAATCGAGATAAGACAAACAAGCCCAACCCCAACAAAATGCCCGAAATGAAATAACAATCGTAAATCAATAAAAATGACGGTCGCTCCGAATGAAGCGGCCGTCGTTTTTGTTTTGTTATAGTTCTTTCAGTTCTTTAAGTACACGATTTATCGTGCTTTGGGGTATTTTTCCACGCACATGCGAAATCACTCGATTAAGTGACATTCCCTGAGCCATTCGAACCATCGGGCTGTTGATTACGCCGGGAAACTCACGGTTTAAAATCGCCCTGGCTTGTGGGTTCTGTAGCAATTGTGAAACTTTTATATTGCCACCTTGCAAATCCATATAATCACCTCGTGACAGTATATGCAACGGGTAAATCATATGTTATTTGGTGCTGTTTACGTTCAATTTATCTGCCTGTCAAAAGCTTTAATTTTGAGCATTACGCTTTTTAATTGCTTTTGGGCAGTGCTGTGCGATACTTGCTCAAAACTTACCCTGTCACCCGGCTTTAACTGTGCCAACTTTTGAAAATCAGCCGTTATTGCGAAAAATGGCTTGGCGTATCCGCCGACTGTTTGGCTGTCCACTCCCATAATAATTGGTTGTCCACCTGCAATTTGCATTGCACCGGGCATAATTCCTTCGGAGATTATGCCTTGCGCAGTATTAAGCTGTACTTTGTCGCCCGCAAATCTAATACCCATTCGATCGCTGTTCGGACAAACGGTATACTGTCCGTGAAACAGAGCCGATTCACCCTCCGCCGAAAGTGCCGCCCTCTGCGGCCCGGATACAAGAGAAATACACCTTTCCTCCTTGTATTGCCACGGAAAGTTACGGCTTTCCATGTTAAACAGCCAATGGCAGGGGTTTTCAAGCTCAATTTGTGCGCCTTCGGAAAGTGATCCTCCGCTTAGACCCCCAAACTTTGCGGCTAAATAGGTTGCCTTACTGCCGAGCACTGTTTTTACTTTTAGTCCGCCGGCAAATGCAATATATCCACGCAGTCCCGATTTAGCGGTGCCAACTTGCAGTATCGCACCTTTTGGCGCACAGTGTGCCATGTCCTTTTGTATCGCTTTTCCGTTTAATTTAATGTCAAAATCACCGCCTGTTACCGCAAATACACAGGCAGATTCAAATTGCAAAGTCGGGCCGAGGGCTGTAATTTCAAGCACTGCCGATTTAAGGTCATTTGCGCAAAGTGCATTGGCACGCATCATGGCAAAGCTGTCAAAAGCGCCACAAGTCGGAACTCCCATATTGCGAAATCCCAACCTGCCACCGTCTTGCACGGTTGTGAGCAATCCCTTGGAAACAACGGTAATCATAGCACACCGCCCATTTCTTCAAATTGCTCTGTGCTTATGGGAACAAATCGCACTTTCATACCTGCCGAAAGAAGTGCCGGCGGTGAGCATGTGGGATCGAAAAGCTTTAGTGGTGTTCGCCCGATAATTTGCCATCCACCGGGAGAGGCAAGCGGATAAATTCCGGTCTGCTCCCCTGCTATTCCCACGCTCCCGGGTGCTATTCGTGTTCTCGGCACCTCTAATCTTGGGGTGGCGATTATTTTGTCCATTCCGCCTAAATACGGAAATCCCGGCATAAATCCGAGCATGTATACCGTGTAGATTGCTTCACTGTGTACAGCGATAACCTGCTCGGGAGGCAGTCCGCTATGCTTGCAAACGGTGTCTAAATCGGGAGCAAAGCTCCCTTCATAGCAAACCGGTATATCAAGGGTTTTGCCCTGCTTGAGCTGCTGTCCATGAACACTTTCGGCAATTTGCGCGAGCTTTTGTTTAATCTGCTCCCAATCGGTTTTCAAGCAGTCATAAACCACTGTTACGGCGCAATATGCCGGCACTGCTTCAATAAATCCGTCAGGCGGAGCTTGATATAGTTTTTCGGTAAAAGCGGCGCAAATACCGCCAATTTCAGGCGAGATTTCATCACCGAAATAAACATTAAAGGCACTGTCGCCACAACTGAGTATCTCTATAGACATTAGGCTTGCCCTCTTATACTTTGAACGGCTATGCCGTTTTGAGTGAGGGTCTCTCTGATTGTTTGAGCCAGCTTAACAGCGTGTGCATTGTCGCCGTGCACGCACACCGAACCGCATGAAATCGGAATAACCGAGCCGTCGATGCATTTTACTGTGCCCTGCTTTGCCATTTGAACAACCCGCTGTGCAGCAAGACTTTCATCTTCAATAACGGCACCATCTATGCTTCTCGCCACCAAACTGCCGTCAGAATTGTATGCCCTGTCGGCAAAAAACTCGCCTACAAATTGCAGGCCAAGACTGCTTGCCGCTTGCTCAAAACAGCTACCTACAGGAGCAAGCACAATGATATTTTTGTCAAAATCGGAGGCCGCAGAGCATATTGCGGTGGCAAGTGAAATATCTTTACACCCAGTGTTGTACATTGCTCCATGAGGTTTTATGTGTGCAATTTCGCCTCCTTGTGCCCGTACGAAGGCATTTAGCGCTCCGAGTTGGTACAATATGTAGCTATATGCCTCGTCGGGTGAAAGGCTCATCTGTCTCCTGCCAAAACCGAGCAAATCGGGATATCCGGGATGGGCACCGATTGACACGCCATTTTCAATTGCCGTCTTTACCGTTTGGCGCATTACCACCGGGTCACCGCCGTGAAATCCACAAGCAATATTTGCCGAAGTGACTATCGACAGCATACTTTCATCCATACCGATTTTATAAAGGCCCATGCTTTCGCCGAGATCGCTGTTGAGGTCAAGTGTTTTCATGTTGTGCCTCCTTTTCTATCAACATATCGACTGTATTGATAATGTTCTTTTTCCTGAAAAATCCGACTGCCAAAATCAGCCTGAGGATTTGGTCTGCGGCAATGATCATCCAGATATACATTATGTCTACCTTCAAAAATGCACCGAAAATCAGTACGAGGGGTACACGAAATCCCCAAATACCAATTGCCGAAATATACATGGGCACTTTTGTATAGCCTGCCGAACGGGTCACGCCGTTATAAACTTTTGACAGCACCTGCGGAAATTGTGCAAATCCCATGAGCATTACATAAAGTGCACCGATTTGTTGAAGCTCAGGCTTGTCGGTCATCAGCATCATAAATTGATTTGGGAGCAAAAACAGTGCCGCTGTTGCAAAAATAGCAATTATTGATGCCATTCTGAGCAGTTCTCTTGTATAAGTTTTGAACATTTGACTGTCACGGCTTCCGATTGCCCTTGCCGACAGTGTTGTTGCAGCTGTGACAAAGCCGACGGCCGGCATTTCGGTCAACATCTCGGCTTGAAGCCCCATTTGATATGCGGCGTAATATTCACTGCCGTAATTGAGGATGATATTGCTTAAAATAATTGCCGACAGATGCCACAGCATGTTTTCAAAGCCTGCCGGTATTGCAATTGAATATATTTCACGCAGATATTTTTTGTCGAAGGAAAAAAATCTTTTTCCGTGCTTTGCCGCTCGGTAGATATTGGTCGGCTGATATAGCACCCAAAGTCCTGCCGCCGCACCGACCGCCTGTGAGGTGACAATGGCTATCGCCGCACCGTAAACACCAAAACCTTCAAATCCTCCCAACCCGTAAATCATCACATATCCTACAGCGACATTGACAATGTTGAGCAAAAAGGCAATATACATCGGTGTTTTGGTGTTACCTCTGCCATTGAAGGAGGCGGTATTGCAAATTAATATCGCAGAAAACGGCAAATACCATATGCAAACTCGTACATACTGGACAGCAATATCAACAATATCGCTGTCGCTCGAAAGCAGCCGCAGCAGTGGTTCGGGAAAGAGAAAGACCAAAATGCTTATCACTATGGTGACCGGTACGATGGTGGCGTAGGTCTGCTCAACGATACGCCTGCACGATGCCATTTTGCCGGCTCCGTATCGAATTGCAACGACCACCGTCGCTCCGATACCTATTCCTTTTACAAATGCCCAAATGGTTTGCACAATTCGCATACTTATTCCTTGTGCTGAGATTTCATCTGTCAGAAGTCGCCCGATCATCGCTGTACTTATGACAGCTGCAAGCACCTGTAAAATGTTTTCAAGTGCGTTTGGGATTATAAGCCTAAAAATATCGGCACGCATTGCTTTTTTATCGTTCAATCGGTGCACCTCACAGTATTTTTTATTCAAATTTTACTATATAGACCAAGTGCTCAATTGTCAAGCGTGAAATTGACTAAACACCGTGAATTTGCAGGTTGTCGACCTTGACAACCGCACTGTTTTGTATTAGTATTTAATAGTTGTGAATAATAATAATTTTTTGGAGGTTTAAAATGAGGTTTATCGATTTTCGCAGTGATACAACTACTATGCCAAGCGATAAAATGCGCGAGGTAATGGCAAGTGCCGAGGTAGGCGATGATATTTACGGTGACGATCCGACCGTCAATGCTCTACAGCAAAAAGCGGCACAAATGCTCGGCATGGAGGCGGCGATTTTTGTGCCGAGCGGAACCATGGGCAATCAAGTCAGCATTATGTCCCACACAAGGCGCGGTGAGGAGATAATTTGCGAGCATACTTCACATATCATGATTCATGAGCGTGCCGCCGTTGCCATGCTTTCACAGGTGCTAACAAAACCTGTTCCGACAGTCGATGGCATTATGGATTTGGGCGATTTGCGCCGTGCGATACGCCAGCCTGACATTCATCATCCCAAAACCACGCTTATTTGCCTTGAGAATGCCCTTGGAAACGGTACTGTTGCCCCCATGTCGTATATGAAGGCGGTCTGTGATATCGCCAAGGAGCACGGCATTAAAACCCATCTTGACGGTGCTCGCCTATTTAATGCGGCCACCTATCTCGGTTGCCCTGTTTCGGAAATTGCACAGCATTTTGACTCGGTCACCTTCTGCTTGTCGAAAGGGCTTGCGGCGCCGGTCGGGTCAATTATTGCAGGCTCTGCCGATTTTATCGAGCGTGCCATGGAAAACCGCAAGGCACTTGGCGGTGCAATGCGTCAAGCCGGCATTTTGGCGGCCGCCGGAATTGTTGCCCTTGAGGAAATGTCACAGCGACTGAACATAGACCATGATAACGCAAAATATCTCGCCACCGAGCTGTCCAAGCTGCCCTATGTCGAGATAGATTTGCAATCGGTGCATATCAACATGGTGTTTTTCAAAATTACAAGCGATCAAAACAAGGTTGCCACTTTGCATGATGAACTTTTTAAGTCCGGTATTAAAATTAATCCGGTCGAATCGAATTACGGAGATCAAAACGGCACTTTGCGCTTTGTCACACATTATCAAGTGACACGAGAGGATAT
>CAYJAS010000014.1:19594-23574 GCA_964367895.1 uncultured Oscillospiraceae bacterium
ATACGGGCGATTGTGGTGCCCTTTATAGAGCCATCCCTCACAAAGCACGGCAAGCAGTTCTAAAATTGCTAAAACAGGTACAATGGGAAGCTCAAAATACTTTGCCCAGTGATACAGAATAACCACCGTCGGGTTTGTAATTACATTTACCGCAACAGCGAGTTTTAGCGGGATTTTTTGCAAAAGGGCTATCGGCACTTCCAGCAAAAGGGTAAGTGCCAAAGACAGACCAAGAGAGATTAAAATGGCCATTTTTTCGCCCTTACTCTCATGCCGAGTGTAAAAATAGCTAAAGTTGCGGCTACCAAAATAATCAGCGGTGCTTTTACGCTATAATCTATAAAGATCGGTATACTACCCAAAAACAGCCCAAAGGTCAGCAGTCCGAAACCAAGGCCTTTTGCGGTTAATTTGCACACCACCCAAAGGGTTATCGGCATGGTCATTTGAAAAAGAAATACTCCCGCAATGCCAAATACCGGGCTTTGCGGAAAGAGAAAGCACAGCCCCGAAAGGGCAAGGCTGACTGCACCCACTATGCCTGCACCAAAGCGGTCGGACAAAAATCCGCCGATTGCTTTGCCGAGCACCACCGCTGTGACAAAAAGCAGTGACCACTGCGATTTCCACGGAAAAACCTGCGCAAGTCCTACAAACCCTCTGAGCACAACGACCAAAAACATTGCTGCTATAACAAAATATCTGCCTTTAAATTGCACAGATTTTGCATCAAAACGAACAAAAGCGGTGTGATCTTTTTTACGCCATAGCAAAAATGCCAGCACCGCTACCAAAATCAGTATTGGAAGCGCCCAAGTGAAATCTAAAATCGCTCCAAAGTATATACCAAACGCACCCGGTGCAATAAACACACCGAGCGGTGCGGCTTTTTCGCTTGCACTCATGACCGAAAGTCCGCCACCCAAGTGAAAAAGGGCGTTTCCCAATCCTGCTATCAATAGGGCAACAGCCGGAAAATCTGAAAGCAAAAAGGCAAACAGTACGGCAACCATGCCCACACCGGCAGTCTTTAGCGGCGGAAATCTGCCCTCCACAAATACGCCGAGTGGCATTTGCATGGCAAAGGCGCAAAAGTTATATATTATTATGGCGACGGCGAGGTTTTGGTCTGCCATTGTCCCTGCCAAAAATGCGCAAGCGAAATCGACTGTAAAATGTGCTAAACTGAGTATCATTTTCGCAAATCCCCTATCTGCTACATTTCAAAAGGGGGCAAACGCAAAGGTTCACCCCCGATTTATTGTTTTACCAACCAATATTAGCTTTTCTTTTTCTTTTTTAGCACAACTGCCATGGTCAGCATGACCACCACAAGCACTAAGGCGCTGACAATCAGCAGTAAATTGGGCCCTGTCGAAGGCGGATTTGCATCGGTTCCTCTTTGCTGTGAAACGCTTTGCTCGGCCGTGGGCTCACCGTTTTCATCTAAAAGGATGACATCTTCAGACAGTATCCAGCCCTGCTCGCTATTCAGCCAAATTTCATCATAAATGTGATAAACATTTAGCTCGGTACCATTTGGCACGGTGTAAACCACATCAGTATCGGCAGGGTCGTAATAGACATTGATTTCCTCTCCGGCTCCTGCGACAATATACTTTTGTTCTACCGGCGTGCTATAAAGCGCATCATACCTTGCTTCCTCCGACGGGTCTTCAACTACGTCTGCAAATGCCGAGATGCTAAGCATACCAATTGCCAGTGTTGCAACTATAAGCAGTGAAATCGCTTTTTTCATAATAATTTCCCCTTTAATATTTTATTAGTAATTATAATTATACATTAAAAAAGGCAAACATTCAAGTTTAAAATAAAACCCTCTCCAATAGAATATAAGCTGCTATAAAGCAGCAATTTGCATGGAAACGGTTTTTTTGCCGTCGGCTATTTCGCACAGGCCGACCTCTTTAAAGCCGTAATTTGCGTGAAAATGCATCGAAACCGGGTTGGGCGGCTCGGCGTTAATTTCAAGGGCGATTTTTGTTGTGCTTGTGTCTTTTGCATGCTTGAAAAGCTGATTATACATCAGCTTGCCAAGACCTTTTCTGTGGTGCTCCGGCGATACAACCACCCTGTCCACATACAAAAAGCGGTCATAACGCTCTGAAAACCATTTGTAATTTACCCCTTTGTACTCGGTACCCTCACGCAGTGCCATCAAAAATGACGCTGCACGGCCATTTTCATCCTCCGCAACGCAAAACACCTCGCATTGCTCGCCCAGTGCTTTTAGCTCCTCTTCATTTAGCGGTGACAAAAAATGCACCAGCTCCTCATTCATTTGCAGTATGTCTGCAAAATGCTTTTGCTCCGCTGTTTTAACTGTGTAAACGCTCATAATTATATCCTCCATTATTTTTAATAGCTAAACTTTAAAAGAGTTTAGCTTGTTTTGCAAATTGTCAGTAAATTTTGACACATGATAACCGTCACACACGGCATGATGCACCTGAATTGCCAACGGCATTAAGATTTTCTCATTGTTTTCAAAATACTTTCCTATTGTGAAAATCGGTGCAAGATAATCGTAGCCCTTTTGTATGTTTAGATTAAACCCGGTAAAACTTGTCCACGGAATTGCAGACAAGTTGAAATAGTTTTGGGTATTCATCGGTTTTGAGTTTTTGCAGTTGTTCTTATACTTTTCCATGTCGGATTTGTAATTTTGCATAAACTGAGTAAAGTCGGCGCTGTACTCGGTCCAAGCGGTGGTAAAGGTTTCGGTTTGTTCGTGAAAAATTGTGTAACACGGGTTTGAATAAGGGTAATAACCCAAGTTTTTATTGTCGTCGAAAGCCATCCGAAACTCCTTGTGCATATTAACGGCATTTGATAAAACAAATAGAAAGCTTGAAAAAAAGCTCAATTTCCCGGCTTTAACCTGTGCTAAAAAGTCGGTAATATCCAAATTAACTGTCATGCTATATGTGCAAGGGTTGTTGTCGATAAATCTCAGGTAGGTCTCTTTTCTGCTCCAGTTTTCCAAATCTATTTTAATAAACTGCATATTTTCTCCGTTCTAAAACTACAAACTTTAATCTAACAGCAAACGAATACTGTCCATATGTTCTGTTGCAATATCATATCCGTGCTGATATGTTTTTTCTAATGTTTCAATATCCGACTCAAATGAATTGAGTGCATATGAAGGTCTCAAAACAACGAGATTTGTTGTGGCATTTGCTTCCAAAGACTCAATGAAGTCTAATGTATCGTTATACATTTTCGCACGTTGAAGTAATGTTTTAGACAGTTCCGGATATTTACGGCGAAACAAAAAAGCACCCATTTTAGTTGATTTGCCTTGCTTTTTTTGATACCCCTTTGGTTGTGTCATAACAATTAAGTGTTTTGTATTGCCATCATCTAAAGATTTTTTTATTGGAATTGAATCGCTAAGTCCACCGTCATAATAAAGTTTACCACCCATAGAAACTGCAGAAGAGTAAAACGGAATAGCGGCGCTTGCGCGAAGCAAAGTCCCCTTTTTGTCCATATGCTTTGCATCGACATAAACCGCTTGGCCTGTTTGTGCATCGGTTACAACTGCGGTGACAACTCCTTTATAGTTATATATCGCATCTCTATCCAAAATGTTTAATTTATTTGGTATCTCATCATATAAAAAGTCCCAGTCAAAGAAGGAACCGCACCTTAAAAGGTTTCGTTTGGAAAAATATCTGTAATCGCTTCTATATGCACGAATAATATCAATATTACGCCCTCTTTGTTTTGATACATAAGATATTCCATACGAAATGCCTGCTGAAACACCGATTACATAATCAAAATGAATATTATTGTCTAATAAAGCGTCCATTACACCGGCTGAAAATATACCTCTTAATGAACCACCTTCAAAAACCACACTTGCCATATATTAATTTTCTCCTTTATCTAATAAACAAAACGCAAAATCGCTTGTGTTTTTGGGTACCGTATAGGTTATTATATCATAA
>CAYJAS010000015.1:0-7915 GCA_964367895.1 uncultured Oscillospiraceae bacterium
GAGTGCCGGCTCGGTGCCTTGCACACTCGCAAAAACCGCCCGAAAGGGCGGTTTTTTACGTCTATAAATGCAAAACTGCTACACGGCGCAACTGTCGCCGTCTTCGTGGTCATGGTCGTGGTCATCGCTCAGCTTTCCGACAATGGGCTCCGGGTCTACGCCAATGCGTGTGTAATAATCGGCCACTGCCGCCTTTATCGCCTGTTCTGCAAGCACACTGCAATGCACCTTAACCGGCGGAAGCCCTTCAAGAGCCTCCATAACCGCAACATTTGTCAGCTTTAGCGCCTGCTCGATGCTAAGACCCTTGACCATCTCGGTCGCCATGCTCGAGGTGGCAACAGCGGCGCCGCAACCAAAGGTTTGGAAGGTGACATCTTTGACAATGTCGTCTTCTATTTTTAGGTATATTTTCATAATGTCGCCGCATTTGAAATTTCCGACCTCGCCGATGCCGTTTGCATCTTCCATGCTACCGACATTGCGCGGATTTGTAAAATGATCCATAACTTTTGATGAATATGCCATAATTTCTTTCCTCCGGTTTTTTAAAAATCTCTATCCGTTCCAAACCGGCGACATGGCACGCAATTTGGTGACAATACCCGGCAATGTTTCAATTATATAATCAATTTCCTCGACGGTGTTGTATCCGCCAAGGCTTAGGCGAAGCGAACCGTGGGCAACCTCATGCTTTAGACCGATGCCCATAAGCACATGGCTCGGGTCAAGGCTTCCGGTCGAGCAAGCACTGCCGGTCGAGGCGCAAATGCCTGCCATATCAAGCATCAGCAGTAGGCTTTCGCCCTCTATGGCCTCTATAACAAAGCTTGCAATTGCCGGCAAGCGCTTATCTTTGTGCCCGGTCAACTGCACTTTTGGAATGGCGGTCAGCACCCCATCTATCAGACGGTCACGCAGAGCGGTCATCTTTTGGGAATATTCCTCTAAATTGTCCGCTCGGAGCTGTGCGGCATGTCCGAGTCCGACAATGCCGGGGATGTTCTCTGTGCCGCCACGCAGACCACGCTCCTGTCCACCGCCGAAAACGACAGGTCGCAGAGCGATGCCCTTTTTCAAATAAAGTGCGCCGACACCTTTAGGGCCGTTAATTTTATGCGCCGAAAGAGACAGCAAATCTATGTTCATTGCCTTAACATCTATCGGCACGGCGCCGAAGGCCTGTACGGCATCTGTGTGAAACAGCACCCCCTTGCTCTTGCAAAGTGCGCCGATTTCGGCAATGGGCTGAATGGTGCCGATTTCATTGTTGGCAAACATTATGCTGACCAGTGCGGTATCATCACAAATAGCTTCTTCAAGCTGAGAAAGGCTTATAAGCCCGTCACCGTCCACCGGAAGATAGGTCACCGAAAAGCCCTGCTTTTCAAGTCGCTCCGCCGTGCGAAGCATGGCCGGATGCTCAATAACTGTAGTGATCAGGTGCTTTTTGCCCTTTGCAACGGGCGAGTTCATCACCCCGATAAGTGCCATGTTGTCGGCCTCAGTGCCACTGCCTGTGAAGACGATTTCGGCAGCATCTGCATTCAAAACCTTTGCCACTTGTGCGCGAGCGGTTTTAAGTGCGTCCGCACTGCCTTGCCCAAGGCTGTAAAGGGCGGAGGCGTTTCCGTATTCATTCCTAAAGTAGGGGAGCATAGCCTCCAGCACTTCGGCGGCAACACGGGTGGTTGCCGCATTGTCTGTATAAATCAATTTTTTGTCCATATTATTTTCCGCCTTAGAAAATCATTTATTTTAAGCAATATATGCTACACTGTTAATATACACCTTCTGTGTCAATATTACAAGTCCATTTACAGTTTTTTTACACATGAAACTGCCAGAGCATCACAGCGATTGTTGTATTGGTTGTCGGCGTGCCCTTTTACCCACACAATATCGATGATATGCTGATCAAAAAGCTCGTCTAGCCGTTGCCAGAGATCAACGTTGAGCACCGGTTTTTTATCTGCCTTGCGCCAACCGTTTTTCTTCCAGTTAAAAAGCCAGCGCTGTGACCATGCCTGCTCGATATACCGTGAATCGGTGTAAATTGTGACCTTGCATCGCTCGGTGAGTGCCGCTAAGCCCTCTATAACGGCGGTCAGCTCCATTCGGTTGTTGGTGGTGTCGGGGCAAGAGCCACACAGCTCACGCTCGTGTCCGTTGTAGCGCAAGATGGAGCCCCAACCGCCCGGGCCGGGGTTACCGCTACATGCTCCGTCGGTGTACAGCTCAATGCTTTTCATTGTCATCGCTCTTTTTGAGGGGGCGTTTTGTGCCGTCTTGCTCCATTATATAAGTGTTGTCCAAATGCCCGATTAGCGAGCTTTTAACGCTGTCGATATATTCACGGCGCAGAGTCTGACGCTCTGTCTGCTCGGCCTCGGTCAGTTCACGCTGTTTGGCTATTGCCGACAGCTCATTTATACGTTTTATTTTTGCCTCATTCATGGATTTTTACTCCTATTTTGTATTTCGGGGTTTAGGTGGTTTTTTGCCGTTTTGCCGGCGGCCGGGCGGTTTGCCGAATGCATTCCCTCTCGGCTTGCTCGCTTTGCTGTCTGCCTGTTTTGGCTTTGCTTTGTCACCCCGCTCGGGAGGTACCAAAAAGCCCTTGCCAAATCCTATTAAATCCTCACGCTCGCAAAGGCGAAGTGCCTGCCGCACAATTTGATGGTTGCTCGGCTTTCCGGCCTGAAGCAATGCCCGTTGCATGGCCTTTTGCTCTTTGCTCTTTGCGACAAAAACCTCTTGCATGGTTCGTGGGTCAAGACCGGTGTGATACATCGCCGTGCTCAGCGTGCCCGGTGTCGGATAAAAATCCTGCACCTGCTCGGGGTTTAGACGATGCCTTTTAAGGTAAAGTGCCAGTTCCACCGCATCGCTCAGCTCACTACCCGGATGGGAGGACATCAAATATGGCACAATATATTGTTCTTTTTCATATTTTTCGCAAAGTCGCTCAAATCGCTTGCGGAAGTTTTCGTACACATCAGGAAATGGTTTGCCCATATGGTAAAGCACTCGGCGACTTATATGCTCGGGTGCAACCTTGAGCTGTCCGCTGACATGATGCCTGACAAGCTCGGCAAAAAATTCACCGTTTTTGTCGTGTAGCATATAGTCAAACCGTATGCCACTGCGCACAAAGACCTTTTTCACGCCGGGCAGAGCACGAAGCTCACGCAAAGTGGCGAGATATTCACGGTGGTCGGCCGTCATATTGTTGCACGGCGTCGGGAAAAGGCATTGCCTGTCGGCACATGCGCCGTGCTTGTCCTGCTTTTTGCAGGCAGGCTGTGCAAAATTGGCGGTCGGGCCGCCGATATCGTGGATATAGCCCTTAAAGTCGGCGTCGGCAATTATGCTTTGCGCCTCCTTGAGCACCGAACGGCGACTGCGTGCGCTGACATATCTGCCTTGATGAAAGGCAAGGGCGCAGAAATTGCATGCGCCAAAGCACCCACGGTTGTGTATTATCGAAAAGCGCACCTCCTCAATGGCGGTCACACCGCCACGGGCGTGGTAATCGGGGTGGTAAAATCGTGCAAAGGGCAGGTCGTATACAGCGTCCAGCTCGTCACCTCGTAGCGGCTTAGACGGCGGATTTTGCACAAGAAATCGCCTACCGTGAGGCTGAAGGAGAGCCCTTCCACGAGCCGCGTCATGCTCACTTTGCTCTACCATAGCGGCCTGCGCATATGCCGTTTTATCACTGCGCACATTGTCAAAAGAGGGCAAAATGATGCTGTCCTCAAAGGGGCATTGCGCCTTATCTTCGGTCAAATAACAGGTGCCACGCAAATCGGTAAGCTGTGCTATCGGTTTGCCGGCGGCAAGATGCTTTGCTATGGCAACTATCGAGCGCTCACCCATACCGTAAGACAGCATGTCGGCTCCGCTTTCGATCAGCACCGACGGGCGGACGCTGTCACTCCAGTAATCATAATGGGCAAATCGGCGGAGGGAGGCCTCAATTCCGCCGATAATAATAGGTTTTTCGGGAAAGGCCTGCCGTGCAAGCCTTGAATACACGGTGACAGCACGGTCGGGGCGTGCCCCCGCCTTTCCGCCGGGGGTATATTCATCGTGCGCTCTCCTGCGTTTTGCCACGCTGTAATGGGCGACCATACTGTCAACATTTCCGGAGTTTATAAGCACACCGTATCTCGGTGCGCCCATAGCCACAAAATCTTGGTTACTTTCAAAGGTCGGTTGAGCCAAAACGGCAACACGAAAACCCTCCTTTTCGAGCACACGGGAAATGACCGCCGTGCCAAAGGAGGGGTGGTCGACATAAGCGTCACCTGTGATCAGTAAAAAATCGTAATAATACCAGCCGCGCTCGTGCATATCTGCTCGGCTTGTCGGCAGAAAGTCCTGTCTGCTCAGATGCTTTGGATAGGTTATATTCACGCCGTTAGTTCTTCACTGTGCCGTCGGCATTGAAAAAGGGCAGGGGCTCAAGGAAAATGATATCGTCACGCTTTGCGGCATCACCCTCGGCCAAAATTGCCATTTTGCCCACCACCGTTGCACCGGCTTGCTCGACAAGTTGCTCAACCGCATGTAGCGATTCGCCGGTCGATATGACATCGTCAACAATCAAAATACGCTTGCCGCGCATCAGCTTTGCATCGTTTGCGTCAAGGTAAAGGGTCTGTTGTCTCTCGGTCGTGATACTGCGAACATTGACCGAAAACAGCCCTGTCATGTACAGTTTGGGCGATTTACGGGCGACAAAATAATAGCTGTCGCCGTTTTGCTGTGCCATTTCATGCACAAGCGGTATTCCCTTGGCCTCAGCAGTTATGACATAGTCGTACTCGGGTGCCTTGTTGAGCAGTGCGGCGGCGCTTGCCACCGTCAATGCGGCGTCGCCGAATATGACAAAAGCGGCGATGTGCAGATCATCGGTAACCGGGCAAATGGGAAGTTCTCTCTCAAGTCCGGCAATGGTTATTTTATAGCTTTTCACTTTGTCGCTCCTTTTATTTATAAGGTTGTTCATACCTTTTTATTATAAGGTATGTTAAGGCTAATTGTCAATTGCAATACAACCCAAATACAGCCCAAACAGCAAAAACCGACATATTTACCCGCCAATTGGCACCATTTCCTATTTGTTCACAAAAAATTTATATATTATGACGATTGCACAAAGGGAAAATGTAATGTAAAATTGTAGTGTTAATAAATGCTTAGATAGTTTTTGCAAAACAGCCGCCTTTGCGGCGATTTTTGTTTTTGCAAAGCATCGGGCATAACGAAAGGAACGATAAGCAAAATGGAAAAGCTATTCAAACTCAAGCAACATGGCACTACGGTCAGAACTGAAATCACCGCCGGACTGACCACCTTTTTCACAATGGCCTATATCCTCATTGTAAATCCAAGCCTACTCAGCACCACCGGCATGAACTGGGGTTCGGTGTTTACCGCAACCTGTATCGCCGCCGCTATCGGATGCATCTTGACGGCATTTATGGCAAATGCACCGTTCGCCCAAGCCCCCGGCATGGGACTTAATGCATACTTTGCATTTACCGTTTCGGCAAGCTTTGGCATGGGCTACACCTACCAACAAGGCCTCGCCATTGTCTTAATCTCGGGAGCGCTGTTTTTGGTAATCGTCGTATCGCCCCTTCGCGGAAAGATTATCGCCTCCATTCCCCCCTCGCTCAAGGCGGCAATCGGCGCCGGTATAGGCCTGTTTATCACCATCATCGGCATGATAAGCTCGGGCGTGGGTATCATTATGCTTGACGGCGAAAACAATCTCACCGGACTTAATTTGTTTGTGGACGGTGCGGTAAATACAAACGCATTGCTGATTATCATAGGCTTTTTGATAATGACAATATTGATGGCGTACAAAGTCAAAGGCGCGATTTTCATCGGCATTTTGATAACCACCGTCATCGGTATTCCGATGGGCATCACACAGCTGCCCGAAAGCTATTTCAACTTTGACAATATCACCTTAAGCGGAACACTTTTTGCCTTTGACTTTAGCGGTCTGATGGGCAATGGAATATTGACCTTGATAACCGCCGTTGTCAGCTTTGCGGTTATCGACTGCTTTGACACCGTCGGAACGCTGGTCGGAACAGCCGGCAACGCCGGAATGCTCGACAAGGACGGCAACCTCCCCGGTGGTGACAAAGCGCTGATTGCAGACGCTATCGCAACGGTGGCAGGCTCGGCACTCGGAACCAGCACGGTTACAACCTATGTTGAATCGTCGGCAGGTATCGCAGAGGGTGGCCGCACAGGTCTGACCTCGCTCACCGTCGGTCTTATGTTTATCGCAGCCCTTGTGTTTGCGCCTATTGCGGCAATCATACCCGGTGCGGCGACCGCTCCCGCTCTGATCATCGTCGGCGTGCTGATGATGAAGAGTGTAACCCGTGTAAAATGGGATGATATCGAAGATGCTGTTCCCGCATTTTTGACTATAGTCATGATGCCCTTTGCTTACAGCATTTCGGACGGTATCGGCTTTGGATTTATCAGCTATGTTGTCATCAAACTGGCACGTGGAAAAGCCAAAGAAATTCCCATGCTCATGTACATAATCTCCATTTTGTTTGTGCTTATGTATCTGCTAAAAGGTGTAATTTAGTCATTTCCTAATAGATAGAAAAAAGTGCATCCGAAAGGATGCACTTTTATTCCCAATTTTGTGTGGCGAGCAGATGCTGAAGCTCTATAAGCTGTGCCCGTCTTTGCTTGTAATCGGGCAGGACATCGCCGACTATCGCCCAAAACTGCGCCGAATGGTTCAGCTGCTTTATATGCGCCAGCTCATGCACCACGACATAGTCGACCACCTCGGGCTGTGCCATTATCAAATACCACGAAAAGTTCAGCCCGCCCTTTGCACTGCAACTGCCCCAACGGGCTTTTGCGCCGTTGATTTTAATGGAGCTCGGCTTGACCTGCATAACTTGCGAAAAGTGCTCCACTTTTGCCGTTATATCACGCTGTGCCAGCGCCTTATACATTCTGACGGCATTGCGCCGTATTTGCTCGGAGTTCAGATGTGGCGGAAGATAAAAATGCTTGCCGTCAAAGCCGACTGTTTTCCCCTCACGGGCTGTGATTTGGAAATGCTCGCCCTTGTACAGCAGATTGCTGCCGAAGGACAAGCAAAACTGTGACTTTTGGGCACTGCGTGCCGAGTTTTGGGCGCAATGCTTGTCTATCCAGTGCTGTTTTGACCGCATAAATCCCTCGATTTGCTCGATGGGTGTGCGATGCGGTGCACGGACGATTACACCGCCGTCCTCGGATATTTGAATGGCGATACTCGCTCTGGCAGAGCGCAGTAAACGGTATTCTGTCATGTACACCTCCTTGGGGTGACGGGGGTATTGACTGTAGGGGCGACCTTTGGTCGTCCGTGTTCGCACAATCTTCAATCAACGGTGTAGGGGCGGTCATCGGCCGCCCAAAAAGCCCGTAGGGAGCGACGCCCTCGTCGCTCCGCCTTTTGGGTCGATGTGGTAATCGCCCCCTACACTCAATAATGAAAATACAACTACCAAAACACTCTACCTCTCAACCGAAAAGGAGACTGCATCATGCTTAATATTGTACTTCTCGAGCCTGAAATCCCCCAAAATACAGGTAATATTTCACGCACCTGCGCCGCTACAGCCTGCACTTTACACCTTATTGGACCGCTCGGTTTTGAAATCAGCGACCGATATTTAAAGCGTGCCGGGCTTGATTATTGGCAGTATTTAAAACTGCATATGTACGAAAATTACGAGCATTTCAAAGCGGTGCATCCGCTAATTCGCCCCTATATGGCGAGCACGAAAGCGGCGAAATTGTACAGCGAAGTGCAATATCGGCAGGGCGATTTTATCATGTTCGGCAAGGAGACAAAAGGTCTGCCCGA
>CAYJAS010000015.1:8015-12144 GCA_964367895.1 uncultured Oscillospiraceae bacterium
ACATCATTTTCATCACGGAAATATTTACAATCTCCGCTTTCGGGACAGTCGCACATCACCACTTTCTCGTCCGGCTTTCCAAAAGCAACTATCAGCACAGGACGCAGATTTTCGCTGAGGTTTAGTGCCTGCACTACCTTGTCGGGCGCAAAGTTTCCGATCATAATTCCGCCGAGCCCCATGTCGGTGGCGGCAAGTAGCATGGTCTGGGCAACTATGCCGATGTCCTTTGTGAAGCGCTCATGCCCCGGGCCGATATTTTTATCATAGCAAATCACGATAAATCCGGTCGGGCAATGCCCTTCGTGGGGAAGCTCAAGCGGCTGAAGCCAACGTGCCCAGCCGGTGAGTGGTTGAATAATGTCATTTGTTTGGCTGTCGCACGACAAAAAATACTTAAAAGCCTGAAAGTTTTGCGAAGAGGGCGCAAGGCGAGCGCAATCCACAAAATACTCAAGCTGTTCACGGGTGATTTTGACGCTCTCATCATAACCCCTGTAGCTCCTGTTTTTTTCGACCAATTGTTTGAAATCCATGTTTTTACCTCCGTTTTTTTATTGAAAATATTATATTATTGTGTATTGGACGGTCATAGAAACCGTTTTACCCCAATTTATTGTTCTTTCCGGCCGCCGCGGCCACCAGCACATATACTGACAGGGCGCCCGCCTGTTTGAGCACACGGGCGCATTCGGACGCTGTCGAGCCGGTCGTGATAATATCATCCACCAAAATCACACGCTTTCCGCTCACTTTTTCGGGCGTGCAGGACAGGGTAAATGCTCCAAGCACATTTGCACGCCGTTGCTCGGGGCGAAGTCCGAACATGGGAATTGTTTTCCGTGTCTTTTTCAAAGTGTCAACCATCGGCAGATGGGTGAACTTTGCAACCTGTCGTGCCAGCAAATGTGCCTGATTATAGCCACGCTTTCGCATATTTTTGCGACTTCCGGCGACATAAGTGAGCAAATCACCCTCATAATCGCTGTTTTGCAAAGTGTATGCCATAATTCTGCCGAGAGGCACGGCATAGCTCTGCGCACCGAGAAATTTAAAGCGGTGGAGCGCCTCTCTGACTTGCCCGTCGTACCGCATTGCCGCTATGGAAGCGTCATAAAAAGCGCCTTGGGGCGGTTTGGGGAGGGCAGAGTTCAGCAATATTTTCGCCCTGCAATCGTGACATATTTCTTGCTCGGTTTTGCCGACAAGCTTTTGGCAAAACATGCATTTTGGCGGAAAAAATACATCTAAAAGTCTGCTAATCATCGCCCACCATATCCTTCAGCCGTCTGCGCAGACCGCTAAATCTGCGGTTCTTTTTGCCTGCTTTTATCATCTCGCCGACAAGCTCGGCTCTGCCCACCAAAATGAGCAGAGAGCGTGCTCTGGTCACTGCGGTGTAAAGGATATTTCGGCTCAAAAGCCTTGATGGCACCGAAAAAAGCGGAATAATGACCGCCGGATATTCGCTACCCTGCGATTTGTGAGCGGTAATCGCCCAGCCATGCTCCAGCTCGGAAATATTATCAAAGCTGTACTCGCACAGCCTGTCCTCAAAGCGGACGGTCATAAGGCGTGATTGGTTGTCTATGCTGTCGATAACACCGCTGTCACCGTTGAAAACCCCGGTGCCCACCTCTGCCGTCTTTTGGCGCACCCATATCAAATCGTAATTGTTTTTGATCTGCATAACACGGTCGCCGACACGCAAAATACGGTCGGGCAATCGTGCCTCCGCCTTGAGTTTTGACGGAGGATTTAGCACCGCTTGAAGCAATTTGTTGAGAGAGGCAGTTCCGCACGGTGTCATGCGTGTCGGACAAATTACCTGTATATCCTCCGAAGCTATGCCAAAATGCGAGGGTATGCGTGTGGTTATAAGGGAAATGACATTGTCCACCGTGCCTTCGGCGCTCCTGCCTGCGGTGAAGTAAAAGTCATTGTCATTTTTGCGCAAAGCAGGCACAGTGCCCGAGTTTATTTCATGGGCGGCGACCACGATGTCACTCTCCCTCGCCTGTCTGAAAATTTCAGTAAGGGCTACTCGTGGAAGCGAGGGGCAGTCAAGCAAATCGGAGAAAAAGCTACCCGATCCGACCGGTGGAAGCTGGTCGACGTCGCCCACAAGCACAAGCCGTGTGTGCGGCTTTAGCGCGTCCAGCAAAGCGGCCGCCAGCGCATTGTCTATCATAGAGGCCTCATCGACAATAATCACGTCGGCACTGAGCGGATTTTCCCTGTTTCTGCGAAAATGCATGGCTCCGCCGTTTCCTGCCGCCGCCTCGAGAAGTCTATGTATGGTGCGTGCCTCTCTGCCGCACAGCTCACTCATTCGTTTTGCCGCTCTGCCGGTCGGTGCGGCAAGCACCGTTTCAAGGCCACAGGCCTCCAGTATCTCCACAAGGGTGATTAGTGCGGTGGTTTTTCCCGTTCCCGGGCCACCGGTTATCAGGCTGATTGCACTGCTAAAGCACATTGAAAGGGCTTGCCTTTGCAGTGGCACATATTCAATCTCACGACGGCGCTCTATCTTGCTTATCAGCCCTTCCAAATTGGGAGGTGGCTTTAAGGTCATGCTGTAAAGCCTGAAAATTTCATCTGCCAAAAAAAGCTCTTGGGTATACAGAAAATCGAGATAGTAAACCTGTGTTTTGCCAATGGTATCGGGCACAATTCTGCCTTTTTTGCACAGCTCACCTATGCGCTCAAAGAGCAAAGACTCGCCACAGCCGATAAGGTCATCGGTCGCTGAAATCAGCTTGTCCTCCGGCAAAAATGTGTGCCCGTTTTGCATATTAAAAGCCAGCTCAAACAGCAGTGCTCCGTCTATCCTGCTTGGGCTGTCCTCCGAAATATCAAGTGCTCTTGCAAGCTCGTCCACCTCGTAAAAACCCATGCCGTAATCGCCACGACACAGAAGATAAGGGTCGGAGCGTATCGCCTGCTCGGCGGCCGTGCCGTAATCACGAAGTAGCATGCCTGCTATATGAAGGGGAAGCCCACTTTGGGTCAGAAAGGCGAGCAAGGTGCGCATAGCGCTCATACTCTGAAAATTGTCACAGATTTCACGTGCCTTTTTAAGGGTGATTCCTTTGATTTCAGCCAGCTTTTTTGGGTCGCCCGACAGCACTTCAAAGGTCTGTGCGCCAAAGCGATCGACTATAGCCCTCGCCGTTTTCGGGCCGATACCCTTTACCGAGCGTGAGGCAAGATAATGATATATTCCCTCACTGTCCTCCGGCATGAAAGAGGTATAGCTGAGTACCGAAAATTGCTCACCGTGCTGTGGGTGATTTTTTCGTTCACCCTGCGCCTCTATACTTTCGCCGACGCCGAGCAAGGGCATTGCTCCTACCAGAACGATGTCCTCACCGTTCGGGAGCGATGCCCTTGCAACAGTATATCCGTTTAGGTCGTTGCGAAAAATTATCGCCTCGACCATTGCGGAAATTGTGATAAACTGTTCATCCATCTTCGGTTTCTTGCGGCAAAAAGCCGTAACTCTCCATCAATTTACGCTCATACTCGCTCGGCTCTGTTTTGACGGCAATGCGAAGCTGCCTAAAATATCTCGCACGCGTCTGTGAGGCACAGCGCAGCAGTGGCTCAAAAGCCGCTCTCTCTGTCTGATCGAGCAGCAAAGTGACCGGTGTGTCATTGCCTTTTGAAAACATGCCAAACAAATCGCCGAGCGCAACAATAATACCGTAAGCGGCAAAAGTGCACATTAGTGCTTGCAGTGCAATGTCTATGTACATGAATAATCCCTCCGCTACATAATATGCAGCGCAGGTCTTTGATGTCAGTGGCGTGGGTATTGCTTTACAATATCGGCCGCCTCGGTTATCGCACGAACAACATCGGCCCTGTACTGGGTCTTGAAGGTGTCAAGCTTTAAATAAAGCAGTCCCTTTGAAGATGAGCAGTATTTAGCCGGCAATTTGTTGAGCGCAAGGGCGATAATATCGCCTTTACAGGTCTCGCAATCGCAGACTTCAAGGTCTTTAACCATTGTATTAAGGGTGACCTCTACCAGTTCTTCCATCAGGTTTACATAGTTTTTCATTTTAATCCACTTCCTTTTATTATAAGGTCGCTGTGATTTTTTTGATAATTGCGATTGACGGGT
>CAYJAS010000015.1:12244-22999 GCA_964367895.1 uncultured Oscillospiraceae bacterium
TCGAGCGACAGGACGCTGTCAAACTCGCTCAGCAGGCCGATTTTCTCGCCGTCTGCGATGTCGGCTTTGAGCACATCATAAAGGGCGGTAATAGCCAGCGAGGTGTTCAAATCATTGTTAAGCGCCTGCGTAAAAGCCTGCCGAAGCTGCTCGCCTTGCTCGCTCGGGGTGAAATCGCCTTTTTTGAGTGCCGAGATGCGTGAAACCAGCTTGTCAAAGGCGGTTTTTGCGCCGTCCATACCCTCATAAGTGAAGGCAAGCGGTTTTCTATAGTGAGAACCTAAGCAGAAAAAGCGATAAACCATCGGATGATATCCCTTTTTGGTTATGACATCCACCGTCAAAAACTCACCGCTTGACTTGCTCATTTTGCCGCTGTTTATGTTGAGATGCATGACGTGGAACCAAAAATTGCACCATTTATGCCCGAAATATGCCTCACTCTGGGCAATTTCATTTGTGTGGTGGGGAAAAGCGTTGTCAATTCCGCCACAATGTATGTCAAGATACTCTCCCAAATATTTTTTGGCTATCGCCGAGCATTCAATATGCCAGCCGGGATACCCAATTCCCCAGGGCGAGTCCCATTTAAGTTCTTGGTCGTCAAATTTTGACTTGGTAAACCACATTACAAAGTCGGTTTTGTTGCGTTTGTTTTGGTCAATTTCAACCCCGTCACGCACAGCGCTTTCAAGATTTTCGCTGTCGTGCTTGTTAAATACATAGTATTCGGGCAGTTTAGAGGTGTCAAAATAGATGTTGCCGCCCGCCAAATAGGCATATTCATCGGCAATAAGTTGCTCAATCATAGCGATAAACTCGGGAATACAGCTTGTCGCAGGTACGACGATTTCCGGTATCTTGATGTTGAGTTTTTTGCAGTCTTCAAAAAATGCATCGGTGTAAAACTTGGCTATTTCCATAACGGTTTTGCGCTCTCTGCGTGCTCCGCTGAGCATTTTGTCCTCGCCCGTGTCGGCATCGCTTGCAAGATGCCCGACATCGGTGATGTTCATGACACGTTTGACCTGATAGCCGATATAACCTAAATGCTTTTCCAGCACATCTTCCATGATATAACTGCGCAAATTGCCAATATGCGCAAAGTGATAAACGGTCGGGCCACAGGTGTACATCGCCACTTTGCCCGGCTCATTTGTCTTAAAATCCTCTTTTTTTCGTGTAAGTGAGTTATAAAGTTTCATTTGCTACCGCCTTTTCCGCTTATTCCGTCCTTGATGACAGAAAAGCCCTTTACCAAATAGTCTATTCCCGACACAGCGGTGATGATAACCATAAAATAAATTACCATGTCCTGTGCCGACATGAAATTGCCGGCGGGAATCTCAATTCCGCTGAGCAAAAAGATTATTGAAACCATTTGCACCACCGTCTTGGCCTTGCCCCAGATTGAGGCGGCGATTATCACACCGTCTGCCGCCGCGAGGGTGCGCAGTGAGGTTATCATAAGCTCTCTTGCCAGTATTATGACAAAGGCCCAAGTGGGCATAACGCCACGCTCGACAAAGACAAGCATGGCCGACATGACCAGTAGCTTGTCTGCAAGCGGGTCTACAAATTTTCCGAAGTTTGTCACTTGATTTTTTGCCCTTGCGATGTATCCGTCAAGCCAATCTGTCACGCTTGCCACAATGAAAATGACAAGAGCGGCTATATCGCCCGTTGGGGTGCCCATTGCCGCCGCAACAAGAAAAACCGGTATAAGCGCCATGCGTACCAGTGTCAGTATATTGGGTAATGTCATGCTTTTTCCCCCTGTTTTTCGACTTTGCCGTATAAATCCGGCCCGTCTGCATAAGTGATGCGCACCTGCGCATATTGTCCCTCTTTGACCGTTTCATCTTCAAAATAGACCGCCCCGTCAATGTCGGGGGAGTCCATAAAGCTGCGCCCGTATTGTCTGCCCTGCTCATCTTGACCACAGCACAGCACCCAAAGCAGTTTGCCCACTGTCTGTTCCGAATGGGCTTCCATTATATCCTGCTGAAGCCTGTAAATGCTCTCTCTGCGTTGCTCTTTTATATGCTCCGGCACCTGATTTTCCATTTCGGCCGCCGGGGTCCCCTCCTCGGCAGAGTAGGTAAACACCCCGACACGCTCCAGCTTGTACTGCGCCAAAAAGTCATAAAGCAGGTCAAAATCCTCCTCGGTTTCGCCGGGAAATCCGACAATTAAACTGGTGCGAATAATGCTGTCGGGCATCAGTCTGCGCACAGTATCAAGCCGCTTTTTGATAAGCTCGCTGTCACCTCTGCGGTTCATATCGGAAAGGATTTTGTCACTGATATGCTGTAGCGGAAGGTCAAAATAATGCAGTATTTTTTCGCTTTGGGCTATATGTTCGAGTAAACTTTCGTCAAGCTCGTCGGGATAGAGATAGTGCAGGCGTATCCAGCGAATGCCTTCAATTTGCTCAAGCTGTTTTACAAGCTTTAGCAAGGCGCGCTCACCGTAAATATCGGTGCCGTATCGGGTGGTGTCCTGAGCTATCAAAATCAGCTCGGTCACACCGTTTTGGGCGAGAGTTTTGCTCTCCTCCACCAGTGACTCTATGGTGCGACTGCGAAAAGGCCCTCTCAAATCGGGTATTACACAATAACTGCAGCGATTGTCACAGCCTTCGGCAACACGCAAATATGCGCTGTATTTCGGGGTCATCAGCAGGCGATTTCCACCGAGCTCAGCGTTTGAGCTTGCCTCATATCGTGCGTATTTTGCGCCCGACAGCGCCCCTTTTATGGCAGGCACAATATCGGTATAACTGCCCGTTCCCAGTACGGCATCAACCTCCGGAAGTTGCTCAAAAACCTGATCCCTGTACCGCTCGCTGAGGCATCCCGCCATTATAAGGGCTTTAAGCCCTCCCTGCTGTTTGAGCGGTGCAATGCTGAGTATCGCATCTATAGCCTCGGCTTTTGCCGCATCGATAAAACCGCAGGTGTTGACCACCGCAACATCGCACAGCTCGGCCTGCTTTACTATTTCCATGCCCGCCTGTGTAATCAGCGCCGCCATCTGCTCCGAGTTGACAAGATTTTTTGCGCAACCGAGCGAGTGTATGTAAACTTTAACCTTCAAAATCGTCCTCCGACCGTGTATATTGCCGCAACGCGGCGGAAATTTCATCAAAGCCAAAGCCACGCCTATAAAGCCCGTCGGAAATGCGTTTGAGCAGCTTCCTGTCCGGGATTTGACCTTTGAGCTTTGACTCTATGAATCTGTGAATGGCACGGTCATCGGCGCAAAAGGCCTGTGCGACCGCATCTATAATCTCGCTGTCCACCCCATCACGCCTAAGCTGTGATGTCAGACGATGTACACCCATGCCTCGCCCGGCAATCTGCCGTGAAAGCTGCTCGGCGTAGTGTTCATCATCAAGATAGCCCATCTCGCAAAGGCGCTGTGCCGTGCGCTCAGCCTCGTCACGCTCGATGCCTTTTTCGACCATTCGCTCTATCAGCATGTGCACGCTTCTGCTTTTATAGCTGAGCAAATCTCCGGCGACCGTCATGGGCGAACGAGCGGTTTTTCCGCCCGAGCCCTTATTCTTCAAAATCGTCGGCAAAAACCTCTATGCCGCCCTTTTGCGATTTTGCCGCCGCACGGCCCTTTGCCGTCGGTGCGGCAACACGGACTTCATCTTCCTTCTTTTCCGGCTTTTGCTCGGCTTTGCCGGTCAGCTTGTCCTTAATGCGCTGTTCCAGCGCCTCGGCCTCCTCCGGATGATCCTTGAAGAACTGTTTGGCGGCATCACGACCTTGTCCAAGCCTTGTTTCGCCCATGCTGAACCATGCGCCTGCCTTTTGCACAAAGTCAAACTTAACGCCGATGTCGACAAGCTCGCCGACCTTTGAAATACCCTCACCGTACATTATGTCAAACTCGGCCTCTTTAAAGGGCGGTGCGATTTTATTTTTTACCACCTTGGCACGTGTGCGACTGCCCAGCAAGGTAGTGCCGTTTTTAATATGCTCTATACGGCGGATTTCAATGCGCACGCTCGAGTAAAACTTGAGGGCACGACCGCCGGTTGTGGTTTCCGGATTGCCGTACATAACGCCGATTTTCTCACGCAACTGATTGATAAAGATAACCACGCAGTTGGAGCGTGCAATGGCACCTGCCAATTTGCGGAGGGCTTGGCTCATCAGCCTTGCGTGCACACCGACAAAGCTGTCGCCCATTTCGCCCTCTATCTCGGCACGGGGAACAAGGGCGGCGACCGAGTCGACCACCAAAACATCGACTGCGCCCGAGCGGACAAGCGCCTCGGTGATCTCAAGTGCCTGCTCTCCGTTGTCTGGCTGTGCCACCAATAAACTGTCAGTGTCAACCCCCAGAGCCTTTGCATAGACCGGGTCGAGAGCATGCTCGGCATCGACAAATGCCGCCTCACCGCCTGCCTTTTGGGCAGATGCGACGATATGCAGTGCAATTGTCGTTTTACCCGAGCTTTCGGGGCCGTATATTTCCACAATTCTGCCACGAGGTACGCCGCCTATTCCCAGCGCAACATCGAGAGATACCGAGCCGGTCGAAACGGCGTCCACCTTCATTGCGGCATTTTCGCCAAGGCGCATTACAGAGCCCTTTCCGTATTGCTTTTCAAGTTGTGCCAGTGCGGTTTCCAGTGCTTTATGCTTATCCATTTTTTACACCTCATTTAAAATATATTGGCAATATTCTACCACATCGTGCCAAAAAATGCAACATTTGTTCGATTTTTTCACAATTATAATCAGCGATTAATCGACATGCCCGACTACGACACGCTCAATTCCTGCCAAATCATTGTGTTGTTTGATGTGTTTATACCCTGTTTTGGCAAGTATATCGGCCACCGCCGTGTACTGGCTCAGTCCGACTTCAAACATTATAGCTCCGCCCTTTGACAGAATACGCTTGTAATTTTTTGCGATATCCCTGTAAAAACGCAGTCCGTCCTCACCGCCGTCAAGCGCCATATGAGGTTCACAACGCACCTCTTTATCAAGGGTTTCTATCTCGCCACTTGGGATATAGGGCGGATTGCACAGCACAAGGTTAAACTTGCCCATGCTGTCCTGCGGTGGCTTTGTCGCATCACATTCCACCGTCAGCGCCCTGCCGGTAAGACCGTGGTCACGCAGATTTTCCCGTGTGACGGCAAGCGCCTCGGGCGATAGATCGGCAAAAATGGCATTTATACCGTCACTGACATTTTTGAGCACGGCAATGCCGACACAGCCTGTACCGCAACACAGGTCAAGCACCCTGCCCTTGTCACGCTGTTTGAGGAAGGATAAGGCGCAATCGACAAGGGTTTCGGTGTCTGCACGGGGTATGAGTGTGTCGGTGGTAACCTTTAGGTCGATACCGTAAAACTCCCATCTGCCTGTTATATGCTGAATAGGGGTTCCCGAAAGGCGCAGCTGCTTTAGCTCATCTATCTTTTGCTTGTCCTTGTCAAAGACAAAATTGTCTCTGCGTGAGTTAAACTGCTCTCTGTCAATATCGAGCGCCGTGCAAATAAGTTCACGAGCCTCAATTTGATACCCTGCGATGCCTTTAAGGCGCAGTTCATTTCGCAGGTCTAAAAATGCATCCCCAACCGTAAGCACCATTTTACCATCTGTCCTCCCCTTGTGTTTCCGGAATGACGCAGTTGAGAGCCTCTATCGCTACTTCAATCATGCTGTCGTCCGGTTCATATGTTGTAAACCGCTGAAGCGCCAAGCCGGGCGCACGAATTGCCCGAGTGAGTGCATTGTCGTGGCGACCGACATATCTGTTTATCTCATAGCTTATGCCGACTATAACAGGAAGCATTGCAAGGCGAATTGCCATGCGCGTCAGCGGTGAGCTCCACGTAAAGACCGACAGCACCAAAATGCTGACTATCATTACGGTAAACAAAAAGCTTGTGCCACAACGTGGGTGAAGACGGCTGTGGGTTCTGACATTTTCCACCGTCATCTCCTGTCCACTCTCATAGCAGGCTATGCTCTTGTGTTCTGCTCCGTGGTACATATAAGTACGTCTTATGTCTTTAAGCCGTGAGGTCAAAATGATAAAGCACAGAAAGATTACAATGCGCACAAGACCCTCTATCAAATTGCGTGCTATAGAGGGAAGCCCCTCACCAAAAAAGCCGGTTATAAGGGTGGGAAGCAGAAAAAAGAGCAAAACAGGCATTGCGATACCGAGTGCAACGGCAACCCCCATCATGATTTTTTCGGCTTTTTTAGAGCTAAGCTTTTGGTTTAGCCAACGCTCAAACTTGCCTGCATTTTCGCTTTCCGGCTCGTCTTCCATAAAGCTTCCCGAGTAATTTATCGCCGAAACGCCGTATTTCATAGCGTCCCAAAACCCAACCATGCCACGCAAAAAGGGGAGTTTCCAAAAGCTTGCGTGTGTATTTGTGCCGTTTTTCTCTGTTTTTGTCACCAGTTCACCGTCCGGCTTGCGCACCACGATGGCGGTTTTTCTCGGCCCTCTCATGAGTATACCCTCTATGAGTGCCTGCCCACCGATGGTGGTCTTTATCTGTTCTTTCATCTATAATTCTCCGTTCTCTGTCTGCTCTGTGGGCAAGGTTATAACCACTTCGGTGCCCTCTCCGAAAGTGCTGAAAATGTCAAGCGTTCCGCCGTGCTGGGTGACAATCTCATCACAAACGGCAAGGCCGATGCCGGTGCCTCTGCCCTTTGCGCTGCCTTTAAAAAACTTGTCTTTTACATAGGGCAGTTCGCTCTCGGGTATCCCTTGGCCGTAATCTCTGATTTGTATTATGCAAAAATCGCCTGCTTGCCTTACGCTCACATCGATTGCGCTACCGTCTTTGCCGTATTTTCCGGCATTGTCAATAATATTTAAAAACACCTGTTTAAGCCGATTTTTGTCGGCGGCGAGCGGGATTTCCTGCTCGGGCTCGGTGTAATTAACCTTAAGTCCCGCCTTTTTCAGCATTTCGTTGTAAGTGAAAATAGCATCGTACAGCACGCCACGTATGTCAAACCGCTCTGTGCGCAACGTCAATTTTCCGCTCTCGATGCGTGACAGGTCGAGAAGTTCTTCCACCATTTGTGACAGACGCCGTGTCTCATTTTTGATTATTTCCAAACCTGCGGCCGCCATTTCCTTGTCCTCCGGTGCCGCCGCAATGGTCTCAGACCAGCCGTGTATGGCGGTCAGCGGTGTGCGAAGCTCATGGGAAACCGACGAGATAAAGTCGTTTTTCAGGGTGTCCATTCGAGACAGTTCCTCAGACATATGGTTGAGGGTTTGGCAAAGTTCGCCGATTTCGTCGTTAAAGGTAAAGTCAAGCCGTGCGCCGTATTGGCCGCCGGTTATCTTTTGGGCAAACTCATTTATTTGAATTACCGGCGCAACTATAGAGCGCAGGAAAAAGCTGTTTGAGATGAGCACCAGAGTGACCAGTGCAAAAAATGCGCCCGCCAAGGTGAGATATATATTGCGTATCTGCTGGTCAAGCAGTTTGAGTGAGGTGACATATCGCACTGCGCCGATTAAGTCGTTGTCTGAATTAAATACAGGTGCGGTTATGGACATGACCTTTTCGTCGGTCAGCGGATCATATCCGGTATAGGGTGCCCACACCCCTGTCTGCATGGCGGTGGCAACATCCGAGGTTGTGGGAACAAATCCGGCGGTCAGACCGGTGGAGGAAAACATTATTCTGCCGTATTCGTCAATTATCTGCATTTCAAGCTTGTCGGCATCGGTGAAATTGGCGGCAAGCTGGCGTGAATAATCAAAAAACTCGCTGTAACTGTCGCTGTTGTATCGGGTTAGGTTTTGCGCCGTGCTGATGGCGCGGATTTGCAGGCTTGTACTGACCGATGCGCTGTAATAGCCGGTCATAGAGGCGGCTACCGCAACGGTAACCAGCAGAAGTGCAACGCAAATCAGGCTGAGATTGCTTGTAACCCAGCGCCTGGTGATGCGTATTTTTCGCTGCTTTGGTTTAAACCGTTTTAGCACGGACAGGTCGTTAGCCATATATATTGCCTTTCCGGTCGATATTATTGCCGGCCGCTATGCCGATTGTGTGGGCATTATGATTCCCATTTGTAGCCAAAACCCCAGACCGTGTTAATATGCCTCGGCTGTGCCGGATCGGGCTCTATTTTCAGGCGCAGACGGCGAATGTTGACATCTACCACCTTTAAATCGCCCTGATAATCCTTGCCCCAGACCAGTTCCATTATATCGTCACGGGACAGCGCCTTGCCCGGATTTTCAAGGAAGGTTTTTATTATCATGTATTCCACCTGTGTAAGCTCCACACGCACCCCGTCTTTTTTCAGCTCACGGCTTCTGCTGTTGAGCTCAAAAACACCTGAGGATATAGTGTCGCTCTGAAAGGCGGTGCCCACCATTCTGCGATAAAGGGCATCGGTGCGTGCCACAAGCTCTGTGACCGAAAAGGGCTTTGTGACATAATCGTCGGCGCCGGTCATAAGGCCGGTGACCCTGTCGCTCTCCTGCCCCATAGCGGTCAGCATAATAATGCCTATCTTACTGCCTGTGCCACGTATGCGCCTGCAAACATCAAATCCGCTGATGTCGGGTAGGTTTACATCTAAAATAGCTATCGATACATCGTCATGGTCACGGATATACTCATAAGCCTGCTCGCCCAGTGAAAACTCCACCGTTTCATAGCCGGCTCTGTTTAGATTGATTACGACAAAGGCGCGTATATTCTCTTCGTCTTCAAGTACAAGAATCTTCTTTTTCATAATTAGTTTGCCCCCAGTATCCAATTCTGTTCGATTACACTGAACAAGGACTCAATTTGTTCCTCTGATAGTGAAAATTGCGGATATCCGTGCTCGGGTAGGATATATGCGTAAATTAAACCGCTTTCGCTGGTAAGCACCTTTGCATCTCTGTAAAGCAGTAGGTTTTGCTGGCTGTTGTCGCCGGTGAACACCAAAACTGAAAGCACATTTGCGTTTGCCGTTTGGGCGCTTTCTCCGTCTGACGGTTGCTCTGTGCGGACGTTGAAATTAACTCGTGCCACCGTTGAGCTGGTCGTTCTCGTATAAGTAACATCACTGCCCCAGTCTTCCGGCCAGTCGATATACCAAGAATCCGAGGTGTTGTAAAAGGTGGTCTGCACCTTTTCGGGCGGTGCGCTTGCACTGAAATTATACCAGTCGAGCATAAAGCGCTCTTGCGAGCTTATATTGTCGGGCGAAACAGGGACATCAATAATACCGTCACCGTTTATGTCACTGCACAGCACCGACAAGGTGCGCCAAGTATCTGTGCCCGAGCCACTCGCCGGGTCTATGGTTTGATTCTGGGCAACACCGTTTTGATAAGTGATTACATCGCTGACATATCCACCGCTGGTGGCACTGCTGTCAATAAAAACGGCAGGTACACCGCCGAGCGAGCTGCCAAACGACATGTTGGTGACATTTCGAGCATCTAAGCACAGCTGTTCGGTCGCCTGAAGCTTGTATACACTGTCGGCTATCTCGTAAATCTGAACGGTGTGTATTCCGCTTAGGCTGTCTTTGACGACAAAAGCAATTTCATCTGACAAATCATTGTCAATATCGCTTATTCCCATTTGCACATATCGTATGTCAAGCATGACGAAAAAATCGCTTTCACCTAAGCCGAGAATACTCATGCCGAAAGAGGTGTCCTCGTCAAAACCCCACGACAGCGCTATAGCACTGCCCATGTCCGAGCCGAGCGAAAGGTAAGACATCGAGTGCAGTGTCGTGCCGTAATGCCCTTCGGACACGGCAACCTCCACATAATCCTCGCCTTGGCGCTCAAATGCGTGTATGGTGTACGACCCGTCAAGGGCACGGAATATGGCTATCGCCTCGTCGTTGCCGTCTGCATTTAGATCAAAAAGCTGAACCGCTTGCCTGTTTTCACCGCTTTCGGGAACAACAAGGCTAAGACCTTCGGCGGTGATTTCGTCAAGCCGATTTTGCAGTTTGACATATTCCCCGGGAAGTTGGGGCAAGCTCAGCAAGCTGTCCCCATAAGCGAGAGAACAGCCACCGAGCACAAAAATGCAAATGATAATGTTTGACAAAATGAGTAATCGTTTGATATTCATGTAACTATTTTACCACAATAATTGTTTTTTTCAATGATTATTGTATATTAAATGTTGGATATTTAATAAAAACCGCCCTTTCGGACGGTTTTATTATGCTGTCTGCAACTTAGAAGTATTTTTTAACCGTTTCGCTTGCCTCTGCGCTGTCTGCGCTGATGGTCAGAGTGAACTTCACATTTGCACTTTGTGCAAAACGCTCTAAACGCTCTAAAAATTCGTCGGCCTTTGCGTCATCATCTTCACCGGTGATTTTGTACAGGCTGTCTATAAAAACATGAGTTATGTCATAATTTGCTGAGTACATACCGCAGATGAAAGAAAACAGCGACTCATATGAAAGCTGCATATTATATTCCGAAATGTCGATAAGCTTAGCGCTGTATTTAATGTTAAATCTGAGGTTTTGCCCCTTTTCAACGCAAACGACGTTTCCCGCTTCCTCGTTGACTGCGGTGTTTACCAGCTCGATAACCTGTTTAGTCTTGCCGGAACCGCGTTTTCCCATAATTACCTTTATCATGATAATGCCCTCCTTGTCATTTTGGTGCGATCATAGCTCTCGCACCTTTTAAATAATTTTACCACAAAATTGATGGTTCAACAATACCTTTTTTAAAATAAACCGTTAAATTTTTGTT
>CAYJAS010000016.1:0-16068 GCA_964367895.1 uncultured Oscillospiraceae bacterium
ACAGCGGCGTGTTCGGGTTTATGTGTGCCACCCTAATCAAGTCGTTCGATTATCTCTCCGTCAAGATCGGTGATATAATTGCTTTCGCTCAGAAGAATGCCGTTATCATATATCACCAAATTGACTAAATTGCTTTGCTCATCCTCCTGCAAGCGGCTTGTGTACTCGTTTATCGGTAGACCTTGCTCTGTAAAGGAGTAGCTTTGGTACATGTGCTGAACCCCGTCCTCACGGTAATGCAGGCTTGAATGCCTTATAAGAATACCGTCAGTGCTATAAATTTTGTTGTCATACAGCTGTGTCTCGCCCGAAGGATAATACTCAAAAGCGCTCTCGCTCTCAATAGTTCCGCTTGTGTCATAAATAGTTGTAGTCACTTGCATCACCTGACCGGAGCTTCCCGATTGGGCAGAGGTGTCTTCCTGCATGTAGTATTCGGTGAGCGTCCGTCCGAGCAGTACATCGTCCAAGGAATACGCGGTAAAGTCAGAGCTTTTTTGTGAGCCGTCGTCGTAATAGGTATAAAGGGTATTTAGCCTTTCGGTGTCGCCCATTTCATTTACATACAGCGAGGTTACATTATGATCTCTGCCGTACTCGTCATACAAAATGGTAAGCGTTGTGATTTGTTGATCGTCGATGTATTCATAACCCTCGCGCCGTTTCAGTACACCGCCTTCATCATAAAAGACGGCATATCCGCTCACCTTTTGCCCGTCTGAATAGCGTATTCCGCTTTCCTCCTGTGTGGTGCCGTTTGCATAATCTATAGTGTAGTTTTCGTCGATAATCTCATCGTTCACATCATAGAAAAATAAACTTTCCATAAGCCTGTTGTCGGGTAAATATTCGGCCTCGCTGACAGTTTTGTAAAAGCCACTGCCCATATCGGCCGGACTGCCATCGGCAAAATAGCTTTCTAGCTGGCTCATTCTGCCGTCATCATAATAAATTTTTATGGTAGAATAACCGCCGAGCAAAATATGCCCGCCCATGCCGTCCTCTACAGATAAAGTCAAATCGACAGCATTTCCGTCTGTCCCATAATAGGTTACCGAGGAGGGGCTGAGCGCACCGTCAGCATATTCGTAACGCTCTTCAAAAAAGCCGGGGGAATATCCCTCATCGCGGCGCATTACAGGCTTGTTTTCGGCATCGTAATAGGTTATCGAAACAAGCTTTCCGTTTTCATAGGTATAGCGCTCATATGCGTAATCGCTGTCGAAATAGGCTTGAGGCTCACCGCTTTCATTCAGATATGCCTTTTGGGTGATATTGCCCTGCTCGTCATAGCTGTACTCGGTGCGAAGGGCCGACACATCACTGCCGGACAGGCCGGGGTATTGGGTAATAGCGAAATAGCGACCGTCCTCTGTGTATTCGAAATTACGAGTATGGTATTCGTCATTGTATTTTACCGCCACTGCATTAGCATCGCTGAAATGCTCGGTGCTCACACGCCCGTCTTGGTCATATTGATAAGTCACCGTCGTGAAATCATTGCCTGTGCGAGGTTGGCCGTCCTCCCCTTGAAGATGGGCAGATGAAACACGGCCTTGCTCGTCAAGCGAAACCGATTGTATTGAGGCACCGAGGGTCTGATTTGCGGTAGGCGTGCCGTGCTCGTCAAAAAACTCGTGCCGCATTGTGGTATCATTGCGGAAAATTGTAACGGTTGCGTATCCGTCCCCATTTGCCGTGGGATTGCCGTCAATGTCAAGATACTCCACTTTGGACAGACGGTTGATGTTTGCGCCGTCGTCACTGTCGCTGTAGGTATATTTTATCGTGCATACCTGCGAAGCATCGGCACGGGGATTTCCCTGTGCGTCAAGATAAGTGCGCTGTGCAATCCTGCCAAGTTCATCATATTGATAAGAGAAGCCGTAAATCAAATCTTCTGTGCAAGCTTTTATACCTATTGTGCGCAAAAACATAGCGGTTTTTATGGTGCCATCGTCGTTATATGTATACTCATATCCGGTGATCGAACTGCGTGGATATCCGACCAAGCGGTGATTAAACTCCTCATAAAATCTATCTATATCGGAGGCAAGACGATAAGGGTCGTTTGGGTCAAATGCCGAGTAAAACAGTACGGTCTCGGGCGTGCCCTGAAACTGCATTGTAGACACATGGTCGTTGTGCTCGTTATAATACTCGACGGTATTTATTGTGTCACCGACATAGGAATAAACCGCTCGCTCCGGGCGGTCGGCAGAGTATGAAGAAGAAAAGGCGGTTAAAACGCCGGAGGAGTTGACATATTCGGTCTCGATAGTCTTGCCCATTTGGGTGGTGATTATATAATGTCCGTCCTCTTTTGCCGCCTGTGCGGCGGTCAACTCATGTATACCTTTTGGCTGGTTATAGTGCAAAACATAGTCCAAATATCGCTGCTCATAGGGTTTTGTGTAAAGCCATGTGCCCAGTGCTATCGCCCCGGCTGCCGCTACCGCTCCGCCTGTTATCAGGCGGTTTTTAATTTGCCTGCGGCGCTCACGCATTATCAAGGTGTCTGCACTGAGGTCTAATATCGTCGCTATTATCTTTAAAATGGCCTTATTTTTGCCGTCTTGCTCAAAGCTAACTCCCAAATATTCGGTAGACCCATCGGTCAAGGCAGTGGGGAAACAGCGCATTGACGGGTCGGGATGATCGGGTGCACCGTCAACAATGACGGGAATAATATACTGTTCACCACGGAGTTTTTTAAAGGTTTCCACTTCATAATTTATATATTCGCCCTCAATATTGACATTTGGAGAGCAAACCAAAATCATAAAGCGGCACTTTGCCATTTCCTCGCTTATCGACTCTTTGAGCATTGTGCCGGCAAGGTCATCGACATCACGAAAGCACTTTTGCAGCCTTCTGCTCAGACCAAACTGCTTGCACAGCTTTGCAGGCAAGCGGTATCGCTCAAGCCTTTTTTGTATCCACTTTGCATGCTGTTTGTCGAGATGCTTGTAGCTTATAAAAGCCGAATAGGTAAAGTGTTGCCCTTCCATAAAAATTTCCCCCTCTGCGCTTAGCCTGTTTCATCGATTTGGTGTAGCTTGCTTTTTTCATTGTAACAATTTGTTTTGTTAAAGTCAATAGGTGAGAATTCACTCCTGCAATAAAAAAGCTGTTTTTTTGCAAAAAAGTCTTGCAAAGAGCTCAACTGTATGTTATTATAATTAAGCGCTTTATCGATTGGCAAAGTGCATCCCTCTTTTTTAGCGACAAAGTTTATACTTGCGGCCGTGGCGGAACAGGCAGACGCGCACGTTTGAGGGGCGTGTGGGAGACCGTATGGGTTCAAGTCCCATCGGCCGCACCAACAAAAAAACACACCAAACGGTGTGTTTTTTTGTTGCGTGTATGGTGTAGGGGCGGTCATCGGCCGCCCGTGTTCGCATAGGCTTGAAATGACACCGTAGGGGCGATTCACGAATCGCCCGACGTTCTTTGTGAGGGAGCAGGGTTTTTGTGCGATTGCAGCACCACTATAGGGCAAGAGCAGAGCCCTTGCCCTACGACCCCATCACCTTAAGCTTATGCAAAATAGACGAACAAATTAAAAGGCGGATAGTTTTAAACTATCCGCCTTTGCCGCGTAAAGCGGAAAAAGGAATGCGAGTTTGGGTCTGAAACGGCAAAAGAGGTAAAAAATGCCGTTTATCTGCCATGAGAAGGGCAAACTTGATCTTCCGCCCTCGCACAATTAAAGCTTACGGGGAGGGCTACATATATTTCTTCAAAAATGCAGCCATTTTCGGGTAGCAGTCAAGCTGGTTTTTCAGCTTTGCAATTCCGTGTCCCTCATCTTCATAGCACAGATATTCCACCGTGTGGCCGCGTGCTTGTAGAGTTCCTACAATTTGCTCGGCTTCGTCAGCCGGCACACGTGGGTCATTGCGCCCTTGTACCACCATCAGCGGTGCTTCAATGTCATCAATCTTATCTATCGGAGACACTTTGCGCAAAATATCTCTGTGATGCTTAAGCGAACCATACTCGCTTTCCCTATGAGCACGTCTGTATTCAGCGGTGTTCTCAAGGAAGCTGACCAGATTGTACATGCCGACCGTGTCAATGGCACAAGCCCACAGCTTAGGCAGGCGAGTAACGCAAGAAAGTGTCATAAATCCGCCGTAGCTAACACCCATTACGGCAATTTTGCTCTCGTCGGCTATGCCGGAGTCTATAAGATATTTGACCAAATATTCAATATCTGTAACGCTGTCGAGGCGCTTTTCAACATCATCAAGATGGGTGTATGTCTTTCCATAGCCGGTGCTTCCTCTGATATTGGGCGCCGCTATGGCAAACCCCTCGCTGAGCAGATACTGAGTAAACCCACTGAAGGCAGAGGTTTCTTGCCCTTCGGGACCACCGTGTATATCAATAATTACAGGTAGATTTTTGCGTTGCTTACCCTTTGGAACATAGAGCCAAAACGGAACGGTAAGCCCGTCAAACGAGCTGTACTTTACAAGTTCCGGCTCTACAAAATCCGAAGTATCAATGCCACTGCTTGTAACAGGTGCAAGTGTTTCGGCGTCAAGGTCAATCAGCCAAATATTCTCCGGGCGTTTTCCGGAGGTAAGGCTGACAAGCAATTTATACTCGCTTGGCGACCACGATATAGTGCTGTAATTGCTGACAACACCCTTTGGAAGGCGAGGGCAATTTAGCTCGGCAAAATGATTTTGTGTGTCAAAAATCCGAAGCTCAATATATCCATCTTCATTTGCCGCTACAGCGAGATATCTGTCGTCCGACGACAGCGACAGGTTTTCGATTTCCATATTAAGGTCGAGCACCGTCTTCATGCTTTTGCTTTGTACATCGTAATAGCAAACCGTCGGGAACTCCTCCGCCCTGTCAGACAGCAAATAAAAGCCACTGCTGTCGCTTTTCCAAGTCGGCGAGGTCTCTGCTGAGACAAGTTTGTCGTCAGGCACACGAACCGCCGTGCCGTTTTGGCAATCGGCTATCCAAAGTGCATTGTCAGAAGTGCCGAGTAGTTTGTTAAGTAAAACATATTTCCCGTCGGGCGACAGCGCCTTGTAGGGCGGCCAATTGTAATTGTCGCTCATCTCGATTACTATGCGCTCTTCACCGGTTTCAAGGTCTTTAGCGCATAAATCAAAGGTCTGCGGCACACGAGCATTGTTTGTGTATATCAGGGTTTTGCCATCTGCGGTAAGTCCGCCCAGCATATGCCGAGCATGGGGTTTGTCGGTTAAAGCCTTAGGCTCTGTTGCTCCACGCTCTAAAACATACATCTGATGGTTTTCATTGCCGCCTTTGTCAATACCGTAAAGTATTCCGCCACTTTGGGGATGGGCGGTGATTGACCAAATATTCTCCTTGCCTTCGGTGCGCTGTTTGTGCTCACCTGTTTTAAGATTTACCTCCCAAATTTGGGGATTGCCGGCTCCGCGTTTGATATAGGCCGCATTTTCCTCGTCAAGCCAAACTACGCCGCGAGCAGTTTGAATTTGGAGAAGCTGCTCAAGACTTGTAATTTTTTGTTTCATAATTTGCACCTTTCTGAAATGCATCAATCTTTTTTGGAAAAATCCTTGTCGTGGACATATTTTGCCATAAGCAGACCGCATTCAAGCTGAATGGAAACTAATTTTTTGATTGGCACCACTTGGTAATCAATTTGCTCTTCGAGTATATCAGTGAGCTTTTTATGTGCCTCTATGGCAATATCACGAGCCTTGATAAGGGCAGATTTTTTATCCTCGTTTTGCTCACCTGTTTTTTCCATGGCATCGAGTTCAAACTCATTTGCACGTATCAGCATACCGTGGCTGAGCGAGCTGTAAAAGCGTGACACATGCAGATTGTCAAATACCTCTGCAACAGTGGCAAGCTCCGAGTATTCGGGGTTCTCTTCAATCATTTTGCGTGTTGCGCTGTCAGAGCGAAGTTTTGAAAATGCTTCAAGTGCAAGCATAAACGGATTGTCTGCATCAAAATATTGCTTTGATATTTCCATTGTTTCGACAATGAAATCAAAGGCTTCTTTTACAGCGTCAAGCTTTTGCGTCACGGCGTCTTTGCGCACCATATCAGACTTTTCCATATCCATGATACGCTTATCGTAAAAGTAGGGGAGTTCGGTTAAGAAGGTGAAAGAACCGTAACGCTCTCCGGCGTAGCTTGCACTGCAGTCACCGACATTTAGAAGGTCAGAGATATCGGCATCCGCCGGCATGTATTTTTCAAGATAATCATACTGCTGGTCAATGCCGAGCATTTCATAAACAGCCGGGGCAAACTCTGTCAAAAACGGTGCTTCCGGCTCGCCGAGGTTGAGGGGGATTTCCATCTTTTTGGCTGCATCATACATGCCTTCATAAAGCTCGGGCGTCGGCTTTGAAATATACCAGTAAACGCCGCCGAAGCCGGCGTTGTGCAGTGAGTAGATAAACTTAGGCTTAATTTCGTCGATAAGCTTCATCATAGCCTGTGTTTCGGGAACAGGGCTTTGGAAGTTCAGCTTTTTATAATTTATCGGGAATGTCCAGTCGACCTGTTTGTGGCCGGCCGGTCTAAAGAAATTTCGTGAGTAATTGTAGAGAGTATAAGGGCCTTTGAGCCATTTTTCGTTGAGACGCAGTCCGTCCGCATCCCATGCCTTAACTATGTACCAGGTATAATCGAGCTCGTCACGCAGTTCCTTGTCCTCAGCAAGAGCTTTTGTAAAATGCTCAAGCATCATCGTGCCGATAGGCTCGTTCGGGTGCGGGCAGCCAAACATCAGGGCATTTTTACTGCCATTTCCGATTTTTTGGCACAGAAGCTTTTCACCGAGTTTGGTTTCGCCGATTTCAAAAACGCTAACTAAATCGGGGTATTGCTCGGCGAGTGCTTTAGAGCTGTCATTGAGCTCATCTACTGTCAAAAACACCTTGTAGTCGGGTATATTTGCCAGTAATTTTTCAAAAACTTTATTCATTTTGCAGTTCCCCTTGTTTTGATTTTACAATAGGCACGGACAAAGTCCATGCCTATTGCATTGTAATTTTATTGCTTAATTGTCAAAATATGCGTAGGTGTACTCGTTCCAGCCCCATTTGCCTGCGCCTTCGATAGGCAGGTTTTTCAAGGTGCCGGCTGCTGCTTCATAAGCTGCGTAACCGACGACATTGATAGCCGGAAGCTCTTCGATAATGAGAGCTTGTGCTTGCTTGTAAAGCTCTGCACGTTTTGCGGTGTCGGGCTCTGCTGCCGCTTCGATGCAAAGTGCATCAAACTCTGCGTTGCTCCAGCCCGCATAGTTTCCGCTTTGGTCTGTTCCGAGTCGGTTGTACAGAGCAGCAGGGTCAGGACCCATAAAGCCGCCTTGTGACTCCATCATATAATTGCCGTCCGGGCCGACTTTTTCTGCCCATGCGTTGAACTCAGACAGGTTCATCTTGATGTCAATACCTGCCTCAGCGCATTTTGCGATGATCAGGTTAGCAAAGTCTTGCATTCCTTCAAAAACTTCCCACTCGATGCCGGTGACATAGAAGCCGTCAGCATCTTTGGTGTAGCCTGCATCTTCAAGGATTTGGCTTGCCATTGCGATGTCGATGTCGGGATATACATCTTCTGTATTGGCTGCCCACTCAACAATTGAGGGATAAGCCGAATACTCGGGAGGCATGATGCCTGCATATGCTTTTTCCGAGATATCTTCACGGTCGATGCAGTAGGAAATCGCTTGTCTTACTGCCAAATCGCTCAGGATGGGATCGTTGACATTGAAGATAATTCTGTAGGGTGAAGGATATACGTTTTGGTCAACACGAAGATCGGGGTTGCTCAGTGCCTCGTCGGTGTTAGCAAACGGGATGCTTCCCAGAATGTCAATCTCGCCGTTGAGCAGTGCTTGATAAGCGGTTGCATCGTCGGGAATGATAGAGAAGATCAGCTTGTCAACAAGCGGTGCGGCATCATGATAGTCAGGGTTTGCAACAAGTGTCGTGCCAACGCCTTGCTCATAACTTTCAAACTTAAACGGGCCGGAGCCGATGGGGTCTTTAGCAGCTGCATTGTCAGCCCAAGCTTGACCGTTGTTGAAGATGTGCTCAGGCATAATGAAGGTTGCATACCAGCCGATACGAGCGATAAAGGACATGTCAGCTTGGTTCATATTGAAAACGACGGTAAGCGGATCTACCACTTCGATGCTGTCAACAATAGACATGCTTGAGCTGAAGTAGCAGGTTTCATTTGCCTTAATATAGTCAAATGTATACTTAACATCTTCGCCGTCAAGTGCTTCGCCGTCATGCCATTTCATATTGTCTTTCAGGTGCCAGGTGATGGTCAGGCCATCGTCCGAAACATCCCAAGACTCAGCTGCATCGGGAATGGGGCTCTTAGATGCATCAAGCTTTGTAAGGCGGTTAAACATGTTTTGAACAATACCGTAAGCAAAGTCGTCAGCCGCTTCACTCGGTACAAAGCTCATCGGGTCGCCGCTCTCACGGATGATGATGGTGCCACCGCTGTTCGCTTCGGGCTCGGGATCGGGTTCTGTGGTGCCGGGGTCGGTTGTTCCGGGATCAGTTGTACCCGGATCGGTTGTGCCGGGATCTGTGGTACCTTCGTCATCTGCCGGGGCGCATGCTGCCAGTGAAAATACAAACATCAAGGCCAGCAAAAGGGATAATGCTTTTTTCATTGTTTTCTCTCCTTAAAATTTTATTTGTAAAGCGAAAGTCGCCTTAGCACAAAAGAATTATTTTTCTCCGCCTATGCGGTCACAATATGCGTAGTGTCCGTTTTCAAAATCGTACCTGCCGGGATATTTGTTTGCGCATTCCGGCCTTGCCATATAGCAACGTGGGCGGAAATAGCAACCGGGGCCGGGGTTTACCGGGGTGGGAGGTTCGCCGTCAATGTCGATATTCTCGCTGTCATCAAACGGGTCAATCGATGCACAGTTTGATATCAGTGCACGTGTGTAAGGATGCTTGGGGTTTTTGACAACATCGTCCGCTGTGCCGTACTCCACTATGCGCCCAAGATACATAACGGCGATATAGTCGGATACATAACGGGTGAGTGCGATATCATGGCTTATGAATACAACGGCAGAGTTTCTCTTTTGGGCAAGCTCAAGTATCATATTGATGATTTCAGCACGCACCGAGACGTCAAGCATGGAAACCGGCTCATCGGCGATGATAAACTTGGGGTTAAAGAACATCGAACGGATTATGGAAATACGCTGTAGTTGTCCGCCGGAAAGCTCATGCGGATAGCGTGCCATAATGTCCTTTGCAGGTCTGAGACCGCCCTCCTCCAGCGCTTTTTCACACATCGCTATACGTTCTTCCACAGTGCTTCCAATATTGTGATTTTTAAGCGGTCTGAGCAGTATTTTCTGAATGGTATCACGAGGGGTGAAGGTGTCAAACGGGTTTTGGAAAACGATTTGCACATTGCGTCTAAACTCTTTCGGGTTGTGCTTTAGCATTTCCTTTGTGGAAACACCGTCTATAAAGACATCACCGTCTGTCGGCTCTTCAAGTCTTACAAGCAGTCTGCCGAGGGTGGATTTTCCACAGCCCGATTCGCCGATTACACCGAGAATTTCGCCCGGTTTCATCTCAATATCAACGCCGTCTACCGCTTTGACATGCTTTTTCTCTCCTCCGATATTTCCAAAAAGCTTGCCACTTTTATAAGGGTAGTACTTTTTTATACCCTCAATCTTGATGAAGGATGTATTATTTTCCAATTTGTTCACCTCCATTTTCGTGCAAGAAACAGCTTACAAAACTGTCAGGGCCTACCTCTATCAGTGGGGGAACACTGTTTTTGCATCGCTCGGTCGCCGAAGGGCAACGAGGTGCAAAGCAGCATCCTGTGTCCTTCTCTGAAAGGTCAGGCAAAAAGCCGGGGATGGCCGTCAATTTGTCATTTTCGCCTTTAAGGGAAGGGAAGGACTTGATAAGACCCAAGGTATACGGATGCTTAGGAGCTGACAAAATATCTTTTACATATCCCGTTTCCATAAGACGTCCGGCGTACATGACGGCAATTTTATTGCAGGTGGTTGCAACAACCGACATGTCATGAGTAATCATAATGCGTGTGGTGTTTATGGTCTTTTCCATTTGAAGTATTTCTTTGAGAATCTGCCCCTGGGTTACAACGTCAAGCGCAGTGGTGGCCTCATCGAAAATGAGCAGTTTGGGGTTGTGCAGTAGACTGATTGCAATGGCAACCCTCTGAAGCATACCGCCCGAAAGCTCATGCGGATAAAGGGTGTACACACGCTCGGGAAGATTTACAAGCTCAAGCAGTTCAAACGCCCTGATTTTTATCTCGGCATTTGTCGCTTTCGGGAAATGCACCTTATAAATGTCCTCAATCTGTGTGTTTATACGGTGCACCGGGCTGAGGGCATTCATTGCCTTTTGGAAAACCACTGCGATATCTACCCAGCGCAGGGCATTCATTTGCTCCTTTGTAGCGGAAATAAGATCTGTTCCTTTAAAGTCGGCAGTGCCCGATATATCGGCGTTGCCGGGCAGCAGTCTGAGAAGTGCCATCGCAAGTGTGCTCTTTCCGCTTCCCGATTCACCGACAATTCCGATAGAGTCGCCTTCGTCAATTCCGAAAGATACATCTCTAACCGCCATAACGGCGCGGTTTTTGTTATTGTAAGTGACATCGAGGTTTTTAATTGTAAGTAAGTTAGCCATTATTTGCCACCCCCGTTTGAAAATTTGGGGTTAAGAATACGATTGAGTCCGTCACCCAGCATGTAGAAAATGATAACGGTCAAGACAACCGCTGCGCCTGCAAAGAAGGAAATCCACCACGCCGAAGTGATATATGATTTTCCTTGGAAAATCATCTGTCCCCAGGATATGATGTTGGGATCGCCAAGACCCAAAAAGGACAGTGAAGCTTCGGTCAAGATAGCGCCGGCCATACCCCTTGTTGTGTTTGCGATAACAGGGAAGATGCCGTTGGGCAGGATATACTTGAACAAAATCTGCATTTTTGTCTCGCCCAAAGCGTGTGCGCTTTTTACAAAGGTGCGTTCACGCAGTGAAAGAGCTTGTGCTCTCATTAGCTTTGCGTTGCTCGGCCATGTGGTCAGTCCTATGACAATCATAACATTTGTTATATCCGAGCCGAAAAGCGCAATGATGAGCATGATAAGAAAGAATACAGGAATCATCAGCACGACATTGATAATTTCAGAAACGACAAGGTCAACCTTGCCACCTAAAAATCCACCCAAACCGCCGACAAGAACTCCTATAACACCGGAGATCATGGCAGATATAATTCCCACCATCAAAGATGTTCTTATGCCGTAAAGCAGCATGCTGAAAATGTCTTGCCCAAGATGATTTGTGCCGAGCAAATGTCCCTCCTCACCAATTTCGGCAAGGCTTGACCCGTCAAAGGAATAGGGGTCATGGGTTGCAATATAAGGGCCTATAGCCACAAGCAAAATCAAGGTTAATATGCCGATAACACCAAAGCAGAATTGCTTGTCGGTTTTCATAAACTCTAAAACCTTGCGAAGTACTTTTTTCATAATTATCTCACCTCAATCTACTAATCGTAACGAATACGTGGGTCAAGATATGCATAAGCGATGTCGACCAGTATCATTACAACGGCGACTGAAATGCTCATTACAAGATAAACGCCCATAAGTGTGGGGTAATCACGCTGAGTAATGGCGTTAAGTGTAACACGCCCCATTCCGGGCCATGAAAACACTATCTCTATCAGTGAAACGCCGGTTATCAAAAAGGCCATTGAAATACCAAACATGGTAACTGTGGGAAGTATAGCATTTCTGAAAATATACTTGTTAAAGATTTTTTTCTCGCTCATACCGGTTGCACGCAGAGTTGTGATAAAATCCTCATTTGTGACCTGCTGTATCGATGACTTTGTTATGCGGTAATAACCGGGCATGGTTATCAAAACAAGGGTCATCGAGGGCAATATCAAATGGTGTGCCACATCAAGTACATAAGCAAAACCGGTATAGCCCGCACGGGCATCTATCATTCCCTGTGTCGGAAGAATATCAAGGTTGGTTGCAAATACGATAATGAGCATTAAGCCAAGCCAGAAGGAGGGCATAGCGTCCATTGTATATGACAAGGTGGAAAAAGCGTTGTCAATAAGCTTGCCTTGATAGCGAGCACAGATTATGCCCATGATTACGCCAATGAGCACAGCAAAGAATGCAGAAGTCAGTCCAAGTAGCACGGTGGCGAACACCTTGTCACCTATAAGGTCATTTACCGGCTCATTGTAAATTATCGAGGTGCCCAAATCGCCCTGTACGGCATTTGATAGATAGTTCCAATATTGCACCGGCAGTGGGTCATTAAGTCCCCACTTTTCCTCAAGTGCCGCCCTGAGCTGGTCGTCATCGGTCTCTTGCCCCATCAAAGTTTTTATAGGGTCTCCGGGTGCCGACTGCACAAGTATGAAATTGAGTGTGAAAACTATCAAAACGGTCAGCAAACCGCTGAGTAGTCTTCTTGCCACAAATTTACCCATAATGATTATCCTTTACTTTTGAATTAGCGCATAAATGCGATATTGCCATCAACTACGGTGTACACCGCTTGAGCATTGGTGTCTACTGCAGGAAGACCTTTAAATATCGCAAAGTCAGCATCTTTACCAACTTCGATAGAACCTACTCTGTCTTCAACACCCATGATTTTTGCGGGGTTTATAGTGAGCATGGCGATAACTTTATCAAGCTCGAGGCCAAACCTTGTCAGCTCGCCGGCTTGTAAAATCATCATATCGGGGTGCAAAAATGCACAATCGGTCATAAGCGAACAGCAAACACCTCTTCGGTCAAGTTCTATCAGGCAATCGATATCTATTTTGCCGATCTCACCGGGGAGAAGGCCAATACCGCTCGGGCCAAAAATAACACCTTTGAGATTTTTTGCACCGGAAATCTCGTCGTAGAAATCACTCGAGCCCCAAGCGTGGTCAAGAGTAAAGTCAACATCAAACTCATCAGCTATTCTGATGGTGGTCAGCATGTCAAACTGCTCGCAGTGAACCTTCATGGGAATCTCACGATTTAGCACTTTGCAGATATTTTCAAGCCCTGCATCATAGGGAGGCATTTTGCTTTGGTCATCGCCGGCTTCCTTCTTTTTGGCGGCGTATTCCTTCGCTTTTATGTAGTGTTCACGAATTATCTGGGCAATTCCCATTCTGGTCATCGGGAGTTTTCCCTGTGTTCCATAAACACCTTTGGGATTGCCGCCGAGCGCCATTTTCAGCGCAATGGGAGTTTTGATGCACATATCGTGAATGTTTGTCCCGTGTGACTTTACCGCACATACAAGTCCGCCGATAACATTACCGCTACCCGGCAAAATGGCCGAAGTCGTAATACCGCTCTCTAAAACCTTTTTAAAGTCACGTGTGTTGACATCGATAGCATAAATTGCATCCATCTCGGGAGTTGCCGGCTTGGTCATCTCGTTTACATCTTGATCCTTGCCGTTGTCACCAAATCCACCGATATGACTGTGAGCATCAACAAATCCGGGCAAAACATAGAGTTCGCTTGCGTCAATAATTTCGGCACTGGGTGGAGCATCAATATCACAGCCGATTTGTTTGATTTTGCCGTTTTCAATTAAAATATCGGCATTTTCAAAGTTCTCACCTGCCGCAGTAAAAATCTTTTTCGCGTTTTTTATTACCAACATGATACACGCTCCTCCTTCATGTTTAGCATGTCACGACCTTCGAGATAAACCGCTTCGAGCTTGGCGGTAAAGGTCGTTATGGGGTTTGCACTCCAAATGCAGATGTCGGCATCTTTTCCGACCTCTATAGAGCCCACTCTGTCGCTAACTCCGAGCAGTTTTGCGGGAACAGAGGTCAGTCCACGCAAAATATCGCCGGCAGAGATCCCATTTTTGTGCCATAGAGTTGAGTTCCAAATCAGCGATTCCTTTCCGGTTGAAAAAGAACTGCCACAGTTTGCAAAAGCAACGTCGTTGCCGTTTTCAATCATCTGTGCAACAAAATCATAATCAATTTGGTTAGTCAGCTTTGCCGATTGGTATATGGCATCGCCCAAAATCACCGGTATTTTCTTTTCCAAAATGTCCTTACAGTCGGCATTTACCGAAAGTGCACCCGAAAGCATGTACTTAATCCCTTCAAACTCGCTCATAAGCATAACCACGGCATTTATCTCGGAAACAGTCTCGCAATTGAAAATAAGCTGTTTCTCGCCGTTTAGTATGGGAAGCAGCGCCTCACATTTTGCATCATAACCCTTGTCGGGCTGATATGCCTTTGCCTTTAAAAGTGCCGCCTTGAGCATAGCAAAAATGCCCATTTTTGTCATAGGAGCAATTTTCTTTTCGCCAAAAGTGTCCTTGACAACACTTGAAACGGATGCAGACATAGCGGCACACTCTTTAACAAGCATTTTATATGGTGTTGCACCGTAGGTCTTTACCACGCACAGCTGTCCGCCAATAATATTGGACGGAAGAGGGACTATTCCGCTCGTGGTGGTGCCGTATTTATATAGGTGTTGAAAATTCATTCCGTCATGGTCGAAAGAATAAATAACATTCATCTCGGGTGTTATCGGATCGGAGTTTTCGCCAAGGTCCTGTTCTCTCCAGCCGGGGCCCTTGCCACCATGTGTGTTGAGTGTGTCGATAAAGCCGGGCATAACAAGCTTTCCGGCTGCTTCGACGATCGTACATCCGTCTGAGCTCAGGTTTTTACCAACTTGTTTGATTTTTCCGTCTTCAATTATAATATCGGTACTCTCTAACACTTGGCCAAGACCATCGTGTACGTTTCCGCCTCTAATAATAATCATAAGCATTCCTCCCAATGAATTTTATCACGCTAATATTTTACAAATGCGAATTGTCGTCGTTTTAGATGAAGCTACATTACGGATAATTATAACATAAAGGTATTGAACTATATATAGCTAAATTATTGTATCGCTATACAATTGGGATGCTAAAACAACTGTAGGTTGAAAATATTCAAAAATTAATGCAATTTAAATATTTTATAAGAAATTATACCATTTCGACAATATTCTATCTCCTATTTTGTCAATTTTGTTATGATAATACCCTTTTCAACAGTGTAAATTTATTGTAAAATAATATAAAATATGTTGACGAAATTTTTTGGAAGAGGGTGACACTATGAAGAAAAATGCGATAGGCAGCAGCATCAGAGCGCTGAGAACACAGCGTGGAATTACCCAGGCGGCACTTGGCGAAGTCTTAGGTGTATCAATGCAAGCCATATCCAAATGGGAGCGGGGCGGTGCGCCCGATGTTGACATTATCCCCACTCTGGCCGACTACTTTGGAGTGTCTATAGACTTTCTTTTCGGTCGCAAAACTCTTCAAGGTGACGATCTGGATTTAAAACTCTACCATTGTTTGAGTGAAACGACAGGCCCCGCTAAATATGAGCAGGCATGTCAGCATTTTTGGAGCATGTTTAAAGGCATTTCCGACCTAAAAGGGCTTGAAGACTATGATTACACAACGGCAGACGGGTCAGAACAGGCAACACGAAGCAAACTTGTAAGCGATGAAGGCATTGCATGGATGGCCAGTACAAAGAACTTTCACCTTGGCTGTATTGCGCCGGAGCCCAAAGAAGGCTTTGATCAAATGCTCGGTAGGAAAGAGGATTATCTGCGTCTGTTTTCCATGCTCTCTGATGAGGATTGCTTTACAATATTGGTATATTTATACACTTTGCCGCCCACTTTAATTTCGGCTGAGTATGTGGCGCAATCAACCGAGGTGCCCCTCGAAAAGACACGCGCTATACTTGAAGCTTTGGTTAAGGAAGGTTTCGTCACTCAAAATGCCGCCGCTGTTGATTGCAAAAAAATACAGATGTTTTACAAACCCGAGCATAAAGTCGCCTTTGTTTTCTTTTTGTATTTTGCGGCTGAAGCGGTTACTACCCATAGGCTGTGGCATCTCAGTAATGTCATTCGCACTAAGCCATACTACAAAAACCCCTTTGAAAGCGAAT
>CAYJAS010000016.1:16168-19111 GCA_964367895.1 uncultured Oscillospiraceae bacterium
CGTTTGACTTTTCTAAAAGGGTGCATTACAATCAAGTTAATAACTAAATGACGAAAGGAGAAAATATATGCACCAAAAAGAAATGCCGGGTAAAGGTAAAATATTGGGTTGCCCCAGCGAACCGGTTCAAGACGAGTTTAATTGGATGAGTACACGTGATCAACGCTTGCTCAATTGGGAAGATGAGCAAAACAATAGAACCACAAAATGGGTTTCTGAGCATAAAAGCTTATTTGCTCAGAGAGAGGGAAAGCAAAAAGCGTCATATAAAAATCCAGAGGAAATGCACGGAAAAATTTATGCCAGTAGTTGGGGAGCCACAGGAAGCGCAGATGCGGTTATATTAGACTTAAATTACAATGAGCAAGAGTATATACTGCATGAGCTTACATCATCAGGAAAGCTCAGAGTGTATTCAGTTGCACCTAATAGTAAAAACGAGAACTTACTGGCGATTTCTTGTATTTACTCGGATAAATCTTCGCTAAGCCTTCTGATTTATGATAATAAGGAAAAAAGAATACTGAAATCAATTGACGGTGTTTACTTTTTCAAATGGTCACCATGTGGCGAACGCATTTACTATTCTTTGCAAATGACCGACGAGCAAAGCGGGAAAACAACTAACAAAGTCTTTTATCTTAAAATATCTGACTTTGAGCAGCATTGCATTTATTCTTATGATGAAAATGCTGTTTTTATACTGCTTGAGATATCGAGCGGCGGAGATTTGTTTATTCATGTTGCAATCGAATATAATCGGATTTTGCTTGTATATATGGATACCAATAGTTTTGAGTACAAATATATTAACAAGGGCAAAGACGGAAACTTTTACTATATTGGATGTATAAATAATAAGCACTATATTTATACAACTTGCGATGCTTCTGCCGGCAAAGTTGTTAGACTTAGAGAAAATCTACTTTATAGCGATGCCGAACCGGTAATTGCAGAGCCGAGCGACTGCATAATGCAAGGCGCAACAATAGCTGAAGATAAAATAATTGTTTTTTATCTAAACGGCATTTTCACTTCTGTAGACATATTTAATGATAGCGGCTTTAAAACGGGTGAAATAAAATTACCCGACGAGTATGGTGCGGTAGAACTATATCCTGAATCTCCCCTGCTTTACAGTAAGGGTAGCAAACATCTCTATATGAATTTTAAAAGCTTTATAACCCCATCGGTTATTGTTAGGTATAATATTGATACAGAAACATCAGATATTGTGTATTATGAAACCGATGCCACCAATACAGATGCTATCGTAGAGCAAGTTTCGGTAAGCGCCCGTGATGGAACTGCGCTTACCGCTTATATTGTTGGTGCAAGCGGCGACACTCCGCGCCCTGCACTTCTCTACGGATATGGAGGCTTTGGATCGGTTGCATTTCCAAACAATGTGATAGAAGAGATTGGAATGTCAGTAATAGATTGGATAAATGCCGGAGGTGCATATGTTCATTGCCTGGTCAGAGGGGGCGGAGAATATGGGCAGCAATGGCATGACGAAGGTAAAAAAGCAAATAAAATAAACTCTTTTCATGATTTTATCGACATTGCACAATATTTAATTGCACATGAAAAGGTTGATAAAAACAATATAGCTGCTGTTGGAAGTAGCAACGGAGGCCTTCTTGTGAGCGGGGCGATGGCGCTAAAGCCCGACCTTTTTAAGGCAATTGTTGCATGCATTCCGCTTACAGATATGATTGGTTTTGCCGACGACCCAAGAGGCTCCATGTATATTAATGAGTATGGAGACCCTTCTAATGAAGAGCAATTAAAATACCTTCTCAATTATTCGCCTTACCATAACTTGAAGGAAGATATTTGTTACCCCTCAGCATATTTTCAAGCAGGGATTGAAGATTTAAATGCACCATCATATCATGCTTCAAAGTTTATTGCCAGGTTGCAAAAGCTGTCTTGCGGAGAGGGGCCATATTTACTCAGATTGCTCAATTCAGGGCACGATTTTGGTGTTGGGGATGAGTATAAAATCAGTTGCTATGAAAAGCAACTATTCCTGCTCAAAATGTTAGAAATGATTTAGGTTAATAATTCGCCCATTACTTTTCCGGCCGATAATGGGCGTTGATATTCACATTATTAGGGGAGATATTGCAATATGAACTTTGAACAGTTGCGCAAAATTGAAGACGAAATACAGCAAATTAAAAGCACTTATGAAATATTTAATGAAGATGTGCGTTTAAACCGCTCTAAAGCTGCAAGAGTAGAGTTTTTGACCACCATTAATTATATTGAAAAGTACATAAAGCCGGACAGCAAAATACTGGACATCGGGGCAGGTGCAGGGGAGTACAGCCTTTATTTTTCAAGAAAGGGTTATCGTGTAAGTGCTTTAGAGCTTTCCGATGAAAATATAAAGGCCTTTAAGCGAAAAATCACCGCTGATGATAAAATCGACTTGATACAGGGTAATGCTGTAGATCTGTCAATGTATCCTGACAATGAGTTTGATATTGTCTTATTATTTGGCCCGCTATACCATCTTCACAGTGAAAAAGATAGGCTGAAATGCATCGAGCAAGCCAAAAGAGTGTGCAAGAGCGATGGGCTTATCTTCTTTGCTTTTATTTCAAATGATATGGTTTTATTTACCGAATTGGCATATGATATAAACTGGCTTAAAGGCACAAGTTATAACCATGAAACCTTGAAAGTTGAAGATTTCCCGTTTGTATTTTTCACGTATGACGATTGTGTGAAAATGCTAAAGATGGCAAATATCGATATCATCCATAGAGTTGCGTCTGACGGTTTGAGTGAGCTATTGCAAGATAAAATAAACCAGCTTGATGACTATAGCTATAATCAATATTTGAAATGCCATTTTTATGTTTGCGAAAAGCCCGAGATGATGGGGCACAGCAATCATCTGTTGTTTGTAGGAAGAAAATAATCGCCCAC
>CAYJAS010000016.1:19211-22480 GCA_964367895.1 uncultured Oscillospiraceae bacterium
AAAAGGGTTGGAATTCCCTGCCTGTGCGGTGAAATTTTACCCTGCGGATACCAGATCGATAGGCCATCCGGGCTGAGGTAATAATTGTGGCTTTTGGCGAGTGGCATTTCCACTGTGCACCTTTGGTAAAACTCAAAATACTCACTACCTTGCTCAATTTGAACGGTGGTACACGCATGAATTTCCTGTTCCCACGCTGTATTTCTGCGAAAAAATGCGCCCAGTGGCAATCGTGCACCGCTTGCCAAATCAATTGTCGATGAAAAGCGATACAATTTTTCGCCCTCACTTTGTAGCTGCAAATATGTATCGCAAAAACCGGAAATAAACTGAGCACCGATATACATCATCTGCCAGTCGGTGCTCATGCTCAGCGGTACAAAAGTCGCTTTGCTGTGCATAAAGTGCCGTTTGGCAGGCATGAGTACCTCCTGCTCGGCCCATTTTGCCTGTCTTTTTGCACGCTCCTTAAAAGCACGGTTTATGGCACGCAGACCGGTCCCATCACCCTCCAAAGAGGGATAGTTTATCTGATATCGAGCGAGCTGTGTTTGCTCACTGTAAAATTGCTTTGAAATCTCATAAAATGTCACCTGCAACGGCCTTTTGCTCTTTTTTTCCGCCATAAAAAACACCACCTTGGTTTATACTATTCACTTTGCCCGTCTTTGTGCCTGATTTAAGCAAAAAAATCCGCCCTTTTCAGGGCGGATTTGCTTTATTTATAAAGTTTTATCAATCAACAAAGACGATTTTGCTGTTGTCTATCTCTGACACCTCGCTACATCCGGTCATCATCATGGTCTGCATAAGCTCACTCTTAATTTTATCAAGCGCCATTCTGACACCCTGTTCACCGCCGCCTATAGCTGCAATTCCAATAGGTCTGCCTATAAGCACGCCGTGCGCACCAAGTGCAAGAGCCTTGAAAACATCAATCCCGGTGCGAAATCCACCGTCAACCAAAATGGTCATTTTGTCACCGACAGCCTGCGCAATATCCTGCAAAACCTCTATCGTTGCCAGAGTATGATCCTGCACCCTACCGCCGTGATTTGACACAACAATTGCATCAGCACCGGCCGCAAGTGCCTTTTTTGCCCCTGCGACACTCATTATGCCTTTAATTATAAGCGGTACGCCACAGCTTTCCTTAAGTTGTTTAAGCGCTTCAGTACTTTTGTTTTCCACCGGAACAGCACTACTTCTGAGCAGTGGCAAGCCTGCAGAGTCGATATCGGTAGCAAGGGCAAGCACATTTTTCTGCTTCATATAGTCAAGGCGCTCTTTTATACCCTCTATCGCCCACGGTTTAATTGTCGGTATCCCAACACCGCCAAGCGAGTCAATCACATCAATTGGGCCGAAAAACATATCGGTGTTGACACCGTCACCTGTGAAGGCGATTGTCCCTGCCTCAGCAGCGCCGTTTAGAGTGTACTCGGTGTAAACGTCATCGCTAAGATCTGCTCCGAAATTGTTGTTAATGCCGGCCATAGGGGCAATATAAACCGGCAAACTTACCTGTTTTCCAAAAATCTGCGTGCCGGTGGTTACCGGCTTGTTTTCGGCGATTACATCCATAACCACTTTGATTTTCTTGAGCCGCTCGACATTTCTGATAAAAGATGCACCGCTCTTTTTTCCACCCATTCCGGGAATTTGTCCCTTACATGCAAGTCCGTTGCACTCGGGGCATACTCTGCACTTTGTGCAAAGACCTTTTGCTTGCAATTTGATCTCACTTAGAGTCATGGTATCACTTCACTTTCATCTTATATTTTCAAGATGATACCATTACTCTATACATAAGTCAAATACTATAGAAAAAAGCTATTTTCAAAATCACTAATAGGCATGGGCTTTGCAAAATAATACCCCTGTGCGGCATCGCACCCGACAGAGTAACGGTCAGACTTTCTCAAAACCAAAGGTTTTTCGAAATTCAAAAAGCAGAACCTTGGATAAGGTTCTGCTTTTTTGTATGCTTTTTGCTATTGGGGAGTTTAGTTTCCTAAGATATAGCGTATTAAACGGGTGAACATTGTAGCAACTTCGGTTCTGCTTCCAAAATTGCTCGGTGCAAAGTTGTTTTCGCCCACTCCCTGTATAATGCCTGTGCTTTGGGTAAACAGAGCGGCCTCTCTCGCCCAGTCTGAAATATCTGAGTTATCTGTATAGCTCAAAACTGTATCGGGCTGCTCCGGGAGCATTTCTATAAAGGAGGCATATCTGTAGAGGATTGTCGCCATTGCCTCACGGGTGATGGGCTGGTTTGGTGCAAATCGTCCGCCACCGATGCCGAGCAAGATGTCATTCTCGGCCGCCCAATCGACATATTTGCCGTAGTACAGGGTGTAGTCGCAGTCGATAAAGGCGTTTGTTCCCGTGCTGACTATCTCTCCGTAACTGCGCTCATGCAGTCTGCCGAGGACTGTGGCAAACATCGCCCGCGTCATATCGGCATTGGGTGAAAACTCTGAAACGCTCGTTCCGAGGAAGAGCTCACGCTCTGTCATAAAGTCGATGTACAGCTCACCCCAGTGGCCTGCGATGTCTACAAAGTTTTTCGGGTTGTGCTCAAAGAGAATCTCTTCACCGCCGAGGTATAGATATTCGTCCTTTAAAATATACCCGTCCTCGTCTATGTCATCTGCAAAGCCGAGGAACATTTTATCATCCGATGACATGTAGTAGGGAAGTCCCTCCTGAGGAGAGTCGGTCGCGAAAATCTCTGTGTTTGCGTAGAGCTCATAGTCATTGCCGTTTTTAAACGGATGTCCGTTTACCATAATAAGCACATGGTGGTTGGGATTTTCGGTAATTGCCGAAACGGTGATGACATGGCCACCCTCCAACACAGTGCCGTCTTTGACCCTGTTCCCTTGTTCATCCAGCACAGTCAACTCTGCACCACCTTCTGTGCGAAGCTTAACGCTGTATTCTCCACCCACTTCAACGACAATGGTGTCACCGCCACCGCCGGTACTTGTAGGCGGCGTGAAAGTCGCTACCGCTGTGATGGCTCTGTCGCTCGCCTTTACAATGTAAGTTCCGCCGTTTGCGATGGGAGTGCCGTTTATGCTTATTGAGCTAAAGGTATATCCGGTGTTGGGGGTCGCTCTCAAGGTCAGCTCGGTGCCGACAGTCAGCTCGGTGCCCGATTGTACTGCCGCTCCTGTTTCGTCTGTGACTGAGAGTGTTCCACCCGGACTTACCACGACAAGATATGGGTTGCCTGTCGCTGTTTTTGCCGACAGTGTTGCTGT
>CAYJAS010000017.1:0-22177 GCA_964367895.1 uncultured Oscillospiraceae bacterium
AAACTTTATGTTTTAGAAGTTGATGGGTTTCCTGTTTCTATGGCAGGATTTACAAGAGAATTACAGTCTGCCATAGGAGTTGCGTTTGTATATACTCCACCCTATTTTCGTGGTAATGGTTATGCTTCATCATGCGTCGCACAACTGAGCCAATTAGCGCTTGATAAAGGGTTTTCAAAATGTGTTTTGTATACAGATTTGCTCAACCCAACCTCTAATAGTATTTATCAAAAAATTGGCTACCAAGTTGTTTGTGATTCGATAGAGTTAAAATTTGTATAGCTATCGATGTAGGGTCATGGCTTGCCGTGACCGCAAATGCCGGCATACGGACTATCTGTGAATTGTCAAAAACGGACACGGCAAGCCGTGTCCCTACAGTATTACACCCGACCAAATCTTCACACCTACAAAAAAACACACCCTCTTGGGTGTGTTTTTATTTGAAAATCCTGACCCAAATGAATTGGGTCGGATTAGAAAATAATTACCTGATAAAATATTGTAGGTAATTATTTCAGGGCGCTATCCGCCCAAAAACTCGCTCAGCTGCTTTGTCTTGGGATTTTGCAGACATGACACCTCGCCATGCTCGCACACTTTGCCGTCCTTCATAAAGATGATATATTCGGCAAATTCCTTTAAAAAGGATATCTCGTGTGTGACAAATACGAAATTTATTCCGTCATTTTTCAGCTCTGTGACCGCTTTTAGCACCTCTCCGGTTAAAATCGGATCGAGTGCTGCCGTCGGCTCGTCGAGGAATATATAATCCGGATCGCCTGCAAGTGCCCTTGCTATAGATCCTCTCTGTGCCTGTCCACCCGAAACTTGGGAGGGCTTTTTGCCTGACTCATTTTCGATAAACAGACGCTTTAGCAGTAAATCTGCCTTGTCGCTTGCCGCTTGCTTGTCAAGCTTTTTGATTTTATTAAGTATCAGCGTGATATTGCCTTTTAAAGTCAAGTGCGGAAAAAGGTTGTGCTTTTGAAATACAATTCCGATTTTTTGGAGGAAAGCTTCTTTGTCTTTTATCGGCGAAAAGGCATCTATTTGCACCTGTCCACTGTCCGGCATTTCTATTCCTGTAAGCTGCCTGAGAAGTGTCGATTTTCCGCATCCGGACTCACCGATTATACCAATCGATTTGTATCCGCTGATGTCCACATCTATACCGTCCAGCACCTTTTGCCCGGCGTAAGACTTGCTCAGCCCGCTTATTTTTATGTGCATCAGCTAAGCACCTTCTTTCCGACCTGTTTTGCCAGTATTGAGAGCGGAATTGTCACCGCAAGGTACATCAGCCACATGACATAATACCCTTCGATAAAGGCAAAGTTTTTCTGAGCGATTACCGTTATTAGATATGTAATTTCGGTGACCGAAATAATGTTGAGCAAAGACGAGCTTTTTATAGCGCTCGATAAATTGTTTATCAGCGATGGGATAAACGGCTTTATCATCTGCGGTATTATGACATAAATATAACGCTGATACCATTTGAATTGGTATAAATCCATGACTATATATTGGTCATCATCGACCACTGCCGCCGTTGTCTGATATGCATTTGCGATATACGGGCTGTTGTAAAGCACCAGCGCCGCAATGCCCAGTACGAGCTTGTCGTTATATCCTATGACTGCGCCCAGTACATAGACTATCAAAAATATTAACACAAGCAGCGGTGTTCCCATTATAATCTCGTTGAAAACGGTCGAAATTGCTTTGAGTATAATAATTTTTGAACGCATCATCATAAACAAAATTAATCCGAGAATAAGCGAGAACAACAAGGTGGTTACGCTGACAAAAATGGTTCCGAAAAACGCCTCGGCCAGCAGGCCCCCATTGCTCAGTATCATATCATACTGCGGATTGTCTTTTGAAAAGAGCAGAGCAACCACTATGCCGGCCGCAAAAAGTGCTATTACCAGTGCATATTGTAGGGTTTCTCGTTTGTTTTTCATATTAATGTACATAGCCTTCCGGCATTTGCACTATGAAATCAAGACCCAGCTCATCATTTTGAAGGAACTCACTGATGATAGCGTCATATTCCTCTCTGATTTGGTCAAACAATCCGCCTTCTTCATACATGGTGGCAATAAACTCGTTTGACTTTTCAAGAAGCTCTGTGTTGCCCTTTTCCACAACAAAAGCCGAACCGGTGAAATTGCCGATATTGCTGTAAACAATTGTCGTATCTTTATTTTGCGCATTGAATTGATAGATTTCACTTGAAGCGACAAGTGCGGTTGCCTGTCCGTTTGCAACTTCAAGTATTCCAAGGCCGATCTCTGTCACTTCCTCAACCTCTGCGCCATATTGCTGTGGCACAAGTACTCCAAAAGTTCCGGCAAGGCCAATGAAATCCTGTCCCGGAAGGTCGAAAAACTCCTGCGCCGGCATCTCATCGGTGACATTATTTTCAAGGGCAAAATCCTTATTTACAAGCACAAATGACTGTGTAAATCTATATGGATCTGAAAAATCGACCTGCTGTGCACGCTCCTCTGTCTTTGACATATCGGGGATTAATATGTCCACATCTCCCGATTGAAGCGCCGGAATGAGCAGTGCAAAATCGGTGTTAACTATCTCAACTTCCATGCCGAGATACTCTGCAAATGCATTTGCTATCAGAGGCTCAAGCCCGGCGGGGTTGCCGTCATCATCCAAATATGAGAAGGGCGGGAACTTCAGGTCCATTCCGACTCTGAGTACCTCTCCGTCTTGCCCTTGATCTGCACAGGCAAATAGGGTTGCTATTGCAAGTACCAGCACAGCGAGCGTTAAAATTTTCTTTTTCATGTTTTTTCTCTCCTTTATTTTGCATAGGCAACTACAGTGGCATTTCAATTTTACAAGTCCAGATATGAAAATCAAAAATTGTAAAAAATGCAGTTGCAATTGCTGCTTATGTATGTTATTGTAATTGCACAGCAAGGTAAAGTCAAGTACGATATTTTATGATACCGCTATCAAAAATGATATTAAGATAGGAGTTGTTTGCAAGATAAGCCTTTGCGGACAACTCCGGGATAGGAGAAAAATATGTCAAACCTCGAATTATTCGGCGTGTGCCCTTATGTCACATCACAAAAAGTGCTGTCCGGCAAATGGTCAATTTACATCATGCATGTGCTGAACGAAAGAACCGTGCGTTTTAACGAGCTGCTGCGACTCATGCCTGAGAGCATGACGCATACCACTTTATCACGGCAGCTTAAATCGCTTGAGCAGGAGGGGCTTATTATAAGAACCGAATATGATAAAGTGCCACCCCATGTTGAATATTCCTTAAGCGACATCGGCAAGTGTTTTGCCCCTGTTTTAGATGAGCTTGAGTCATGGGGAACCAAATATATCGGCTTTTTAAAAGACAGCAAAAATCCGGACTATTCTTGCATCTAAAATAATTTTTGAATGAGGACTTAAAATGGATATACAGGCATTTTTAGATTTTAAAAGCAGTATTTCTCAAAATTGCACCAAAGTGATTTTGGGCAAACAATCGGTTATAGATTCACTGATTGTCAGCTTTATTTGCTCCGGGCATGTTTTGCTTGAAGATGTCCCCGGCACCGGCAAAACCATGCTACTTCGGGCTTTTTCTAAATCGATCGGCGGTGATTTTAAGCGTGTGCAGTTTACGCCCGACCTTCTACCCTCCGACCTTACGGGAATTAATTTTTACAACCAAAAGCAAGGCGATTTTGTTTTCAGAAAAGGCCCTCTTTTTTCAAATGTAATTTTGGCTGACGAGATAAATCGCGCAACTCCCAGAACACAGGCAAGCCTTCTCGAAGCGATGGAAGAGCGACAAATTTCGGTGGACGGAACAACCTATGCTTTAAGCGAACCTTTTATAGTTATGGCGACTCAAAATCCGATAGAATCTTCGGGCACCTTTCCGCTTCCGGAGGCGCAAATCGACAGATTTTTCATGCGCCTTTCGCTCGGATATATGGAGCGTGAGCAAGAGCTCGATGTCATATCCAGAAAGTCCACAATAGATATTGTTGAAAGCCTGAAATCGGTTGTCACATCTGAGCAAATCGACTATGTGAAAACCCATTATTCCGATGCGCTCGTAAAGCCTGAGGTCGCAAGCTACATTATGGATATCGTCGAGAAAACCAGAACTGACAAACGACTGCTAAGCGGAGTTTCGACACGAGGGGCCATTGCACTTTATAAGGCCTCCCAAGCATTTGCATGCATAAACGGCCGTGATTTTGTCCTGCCGGAAGATGTCACCGCAATCGCCCATTCAGTGCTGTGCCATCGCATGTTGTCAGGCCTCGGCAGGCGCTCACAGGACACTGCAGCGTATTTAAATGAAATAATCAGTGAAACTGCTGTGCCGCTTGAAAATATCTAAATTATGATTATTTTAAGCACCTTTCTAATAATTGTGGCGGTAATTTTAATTGAGGTTATTTCGCTGAAAAATGCCATGACAAGTATTGATTATGAAATCACTCCCGGTTTGATTTTGGTTGAACCGGAGCAGGAGTTTGAGTTTCTTTCTGTTGTGCAAAACAAAGCCAATCGCTTTGTCACTTTTTTAGAAATCGGGGAGCGCTTTCCAAAAGAGGTTGTTATAAAATCCAAAAGTGCGATTACACGCAGTACTTTTGTTGAATTGACGACAACTCATTTTTTAATGCCTCGCCAAAAGTTAGAGCGAAAAATTAAAGCGACGATTTTAAAAAGAGGGCGATATCCACTTTTAAACTCCATTCTCGGCGAAGGAGATTTTTTAGGAATTAGGCGTGTTGAAAAAACCTTTAAAAGCTCACATGAAATTGTAGTTATGCCAAAAAGTGCACAGCTTTCCGACTTTGAAATTTCGCTTGCCGGTTTTATCGGCGACCTGTCGGCAAACAGATTTATTTTTGAAGATCCGGTGCTTACCGTAGGTTTTGGTGATTATACAGGTCGTGAGCCTTTGCGCTCAATTTCATGGACGCAAACAGCAAAAACAGGCAACCTCACCGTCAAAAAATATGACCATACCGTTCAGCCTACGGTTGCAGTAATTTTAAATACACATGCTACTTTTGAAGACAAAGAGCAGTATCAACAAGCTCTGGAAAAATGCTTTTCAATCACGCGCACCGTTTGTCAACATTTAGAGTCGCAAAAGATTAAATATAAGTTTTTTACAAATGCCTCCGTCCCCGGATTTAACGGCTCGTTTGACACCCATTACAGTGCCGGTGGCAGTCAATATTTAATTAGCATTTTAGAATGCCTTGGCAGGGCAATTTACGGAAAAACTTGCACCTTCAAAGTTCTGTCTGAAAATGCCATGAAATATTCCGAATACGGGCAGGGCTTTATAATTATCACCCCCGATGTAAATGATGATTTTCACTTAAATGTGCATAAGTTGACTGAAGCTGCAGGCTTTTCTCCCTGTATTCTCAATGCATCTGAGGAGGCAGAGTAAAATGTTTATTTTATTTTTCAGCAAATCTCTTTGCATTTTATCTTTTTATTTTTTGACTGCCTCTTTAATTTTTAGCATTGAAGAAAATGCAGTTGCATTTACCCTTTTTTCTTTACTACTGATAGTTTATTTGACCTGCTATTTATTTGAAAAATTAATAATTAAATTTAATAAACCGCAGTTAAACTTTTTAAAATATCTGCCTATTTTATTGGTTTTATTTAGCCTTACAATCGGCGATTTAATGCACTTTGCATTTATGATTTTGCCAAGTGTGTATATTTTTATTACAATTTTAAAAAACTCTTTTGATGTTGAACATTTCACTTTTAAATCACTTTTTTTGAAATTGACAATTGTGATTTTTGTCATGCTTTTCTTTCTCGCTCTGTCAGGACCATTTGACCAATTTTTGTCATTTGCAATGCCTTATATTTGCATATTTTTTCTATCAGGAATTAACACACTCAGAGTTTCAAGACACAGTCTTGAAATAATTAACCAGCGCCGTTTTGTCATCATTAATTTCACTTTTTTAATTACGTCATTTTTAATTTGCATTGCCATCGGCTCACAGACGGCAGTAAATATTTTTATTGAAATATTATCATTTATCGGACGCACATTAATTTTGCCGATATTTATGGCGATTATTTATATCGCCACCGGCATTGCATATATTTTATATTATTTATTTATTCGTTTTATTAAGGTCACTCCATTGGAGCAGGCCCAAGAGGCGACCGATGAAGCCTTTGGCGTGGCAGAGCAAATGCTTGAAGCGACAGGCTATACCGATCAGTCTTCGCTAAAATATATTCTTGCATGGTCCATTGTTGCGATAGTGTTATTTTTCCTGCTGAAAATGTTTTTAAAACGAGGAAAATCTCAGGCTAAAGGTGAAGCTGAGGGAGTTTTGCAAAAAACAACTTTTTTGCAAAACAGCACCCCGAAAAATAGAGGTAAATTATTTTCAACTACCGGCAACAGAGAAAAAATACGAAAAAAATATAAAAAAATACTGCGCTTTTTTACCGCAAGCGGAATTGACATTAAACCCTCGGACAACTCGGCAAGTGTCCATTTAAAGGCCACATCGTTGCTTGAGCATGAGCCCACTTCTCTGAAAAAAGTTAAAGAGCTTTACCGCTTGGCTCGCTACAGCGAGCATCATATCAGCCCACAGGATTTAAAAGTGATGGACAGCTCCTGCAAAGATATTGAAGAGCAATTTAAAAAGTGATTTCCTTTTGTGTGCCAATCGCCCTGCCTTTGCATATGCTGTATTAAGGTGCCCCAAAAACGGGTTCAATTCCCGTCACCTAACCACGAAAGGAGCAATACAGCAATGCCCATGAACAATCGCTATTCGGCGCAAGGTGCAATGCGCGGCTATACTCCGCCACCTCGCCCGATGCAATCTACAACACAAAACACCCCTACGATACCCGAACTCCCCTTTGAAACTGTGCCGGTTGCACCACTACCTGGTGAACAATGCCCACAATGTTTGACTCCACCGTCTGTAGCGCAACCTCCCTGCCCAGATCCGCTTTTCACACTGCCGGTCGGCATGGCATTTGTCGTAATTCAGCCATGGCAGCAGCCATACTCCCCCACCCATGCCCTGCGTCGAGGCAGCCTTTTCCCCTGCCTTGATTTACCCTTTTCCCCCGGAGGTGCTCAATAATGGACGGTCATCAATTCAAAATGCAATCTGTAATGGAGTCCGGCTTTGCAGTCGATGAGCTGGCACTATATTTGGACACTCACCCCTGCTGTCAAAACGGACTGTCTGCATTTTCCGAGGCGTGCGAACAATTTAAAAGCCGCCGCCTGTCTTATGAACTCGAATACGGCCCACTGTGCGCCACCTCTGCAGTCGGCGGTCAAAACTGGTCATGGGTCAACATGCCCTGGCCGTGGGAGTTGGAGGACTGAGCATGTGGACTTATGAAAGACGACTTCAATATCCGGTAAAAATTAAAAACCCAAACCCATTTTTTGCAAAAATAGTAATGGCGCAATATGGCGGCCCTGACGGCGAAATCGGCGCTTCAATGCGCTATCTTTCCCAGCGCTACACCATGCCAAACCGCAACGCTATTGGTCTGCTGACCGATGTTGGCACAGAGGAGCTCGGCCATTTTGAAATGATAGCTGCAATTGTTTATCAGCTGACACGAAACCTGAGTATAGAGGAGATAAAAAAACAGGGGTTTGCCGATTATTTCGTCGACCATACGACGGCGATTTATCCACAGGGCACCTCGATACCTTTCAGTGCAAGTGCTTTGCAATCCAAGGGCGATGTCATCGCCGATTTGACAGAGGATATGGCGGCCGAGCAAAAGGCGCGCGCTACATATGACAATATTTTGCGCCTTGTTGACGACCCCGATGTCACCGATGTAATCAAGTTTTTGCGTGCCCGTGAAATTGTCCATTTCCAGCGCTTCGGCGAAATGCTTCGCATTGTGCAGGAGCAACAAGGTAGCAAAAATGTTTATGCCTTCAACCCTGAATATGACAAGCCAAATGCAAAAGTATAGCCTGTTTTGCAACTGAAAATCTGATTTACTACAGCATTTGTTCTGATTTAAAAGCCGTCGGAAAATCTTTCCGGCGGCTTAATTAAATCATGCTTTAGGTATCTCAAATGATATTGGTATCAATAAATATCGTACTTGTTTTTTGTGCTTCATAATTTTATAATAATAAAATAAAGAAATCGGAGGAACTCCCACATGACTATAAAGCAAATATATGATAAATTTGACAAAATCGGCTGTCTTTCTTTCACCACGGTGAATGAGCACGGCTACCCTGAGTCGAGGATTGCTCATTTGCGGGCGCATGATGAGCACGGCATTTACTTTATGACCATGTTTACCAAGGATTTTTATGCTCATTTAAAACAAAACGGTAAACTCTCGCTATGTGGCCTTGCTGCTAAAAGTGAAGTCGAGCACGATGAAAACGGATTTCCTATTTTTGACGGTGGCTACGCTATCCGCATGAGCGGAACTGCCGTAGAAATTAGCCTCGAAGATATCAAAGCAAAAAATAACCCTGCTTTTGATTTTTGCATCAAAGATCAAGCGCAATATGAAGCGATGGTTGTCTTTTGCATAAAAGATGGATACGGAGATGTTTTTGATTATGATTTTGAAAAAATCAACCGTGAGCATAAACTACAGCGACAATATTTTTCATTTGGCGGCGCAATCGAAAAGCACAAGGGATTAATTATCGACCAGAGTAAATGCATCTCCTGTGGGGTGTGCAAAAGCAAATGTTCTTTCCTTGCAATCAATGAGCAAGACGGCCTGTACACAGTGGACAAGCATCGCTGTGACGAGTGCGGAGATTGCTTTTTAAATTGCCCCACGCAGGCAATTTATCACAGAAATCAGCAGCTGTAAAAATTGCATTGGAGTAATAAAAAAATGACAGATTTGGAAAAGCTGATACATTTAAATGCCATTCTGATTTCAGAAATGCCACAGTATCAAGATCAGTCGGATCGGTTTTTAAAAACCTATGATGAGCAGAGAGTTTTACTGCGCTCACTTATGAATGTTCGCCCTCCCCTTCCACTTAATTCGGAGTTTTTAAAATTGCAGGATGAGTTTTTAAAATCTGAAATCCAATCAAAGAAAATTGTGCGCCTTTCCGATTTAAACCCCACTAAAAATAATAAAAGCATTTTCCTTTGGCGTGGTGATATTACCACTCTTGCTGTCGATGCAATTGTAAATGCCGCAAACTCTGCATTGCTTGGTTGTTTTATTCCGTGTCACGCTTGTATTGACAATGCGATACATTCTGCGGCCGGGCTTCAGCTTCGCCTTGACTGCCATGAAATCATGCAGGCGCAAGGGCATGAGGAGAAAACCGGAGATGCAAAAATCACTTGCGCTTATAATCTTCCAAGTAAGCATGTTATCCACACTGTCGGCCCGATTATACATGGAAAATTGACACAAAGTGATTGTGATTTGCTTGAAAGTTCGTATCGCAGTTGCTTGAATCTTGCAATTGCAAACAATTTAAAAAGTATTGCTTTTTGTTGCATTTCCACAGGTGAGTTTCACTTTCCAAATGAAAAAGCGGCGCAAATTGCAGTGCAAACGGTCAGCGAAATACTCTCACAAGAAGAAAATAAAATTAAGGTGATTTTTAATGTTTTCAAAGAAAAAGATGAAGCAATCTACCGCCGATTACTCGGCGAGCATTTCTAAATTAAAAGCTTGCTTAAAGGACTGTGAAGCTATAGTTATCGGTGCAGGCTCAGGGCTTTCCTCTGCCGCCGGACTGCTTTATGCAGGTGAGCGTTTCAAGCGATTATTCTCCGATTATATAGAAAAATACGGCTTTATCGACATGTATTCTGCCGCCTTTTATCCGCACAATTCTTTGGAGGAGTTTTGGGGATATTTCAGCAAGCATATTTATCACAATCGATTTAAGCAGGAGTTAAACGACACCTATTTAAATCTTTTTAAATTGATTTCAAGCAAAAACTATTTTGTCATAACAACAAATGTCGATCACCTTTTTCAAAACACCGGATTTAAAAAACAGCGACTTTTTTACACCCAAGGCGATTATGGATTGCTTCAGTGCTCCAAGGCGTGTCACGCCAAAACCTATGATAATGAGCAATTAATTTTAAAAATGATAGAAAGGCAGCAGGATTTTAAAATCCCGACAGAGCTTGTGCCCCACTGCCCCCAATGCGGTGCACCTATGACTACCAATTTGCGCAAGGACAGCTTCTTTGTAGAGGATGACGGCTGGCACAGTGCCGCAGAGCGGTACAAAGAGTTTTTAAAAAATCATGCAAACGGAAAAGTTTTATTTTTGGAGCTTGGCGTCGGGTTTAATACCCCTTCAATTATTAAATATCCTTTTTGGCAGATGACCTTTCAAAATAAAAATGCAATTTTTGCAAGCATCAATTTTGAGCATGCCGTTTGCCCGAAGGAAATTAAAAATCAGTCAATTTTAATAGAGTCAGACATCAGCACAGCTTTGGCAGATCTTTTGAGATGATTAAGTTTAAATAAAAAAGGCACTGCAATTAATTTGCAGTGCCTTTGCTATAAATATCTACACCATGAAGCAATCATATACATCTTTAGAGATTTTTGCAAGCAGTTCGGTGCTCATCGCACCGCCTTCATTTGCTTCGAACTCCTGCTCACTCGCTGTATTGCCGTTGTAAAAAAGCGCCAATACATAATCGCCCTTTGAAGTATAAACTATTCCGACATCGTTTGCGACCTTACCCATTGTACCGGTTTTGTGTGCTACCTCGACGCCTATTGGCAATAGTTTTGGTATGCGTGTATTTGTTTGGCATTTGAGCATAATATCAAGCATTTTTTCGCTTGCCGATTTACTTACCAATTGCCTTTTGTAAATCAGGTCAAAGGTCTTTACAATGTCTGCCATACTTGTCTGATCATTTTGCTCAGTTTGGCACAAATAATGTGGGGTGTTTCTAAAATTGGGCTCCTTGCCCTGTGCGCGTCGCTCCTTCACATATTGTATTGTGCTTCCTTCTGGAATTTGCAGATATTCCATAATCAGCTTTTTGCAGTTCCAGTCGCACTTTGTTTGAGTAAATCCATAAGGCTCAAGGATATTTTCAATAATGCCCTCTCTACCGACAAGGTCAAAAAGTACATCTGTCGCTGTGTTGTCCGAAATAATCATCATCATGGTTGCATAGTCCTTTACCGTCAAACTTGCACCCTCGTCCAGCTCGCGCATTACACCGCTACCGGGGGATTTTAAACTTTCCTTAAGGGCTATTCTGTCGGTCAATGAAATCTCTCCGATATCGACACGGCGCATAAGCTCAGCGAGCAAAAAAACCTTGAAGACACTTGCCGCCGGCATTGCCTTGTGTTCATTTAAAAAGAAACTCTCCCCGGATTTTAAGTCTAAAAATCCGAACCCAAGTGTCCCGGCGACCGAGTTTTGATGTTTTTCCGCAATTTGCTTAATAGCCGATATGTTCATTTTGCATCCTCCATTTTTAAGTTACTGCTTAGTTTTCAATGAAAATATACTCTATATTGTAAATTAACTGGGCAGTTATGTCAAGCAGTTTAAAGTTCTTTCATGCTAAATCACCTCCGCTACGCATTGACAAAAAAAGTTAATGTGGTACAATTGTTACACAGCACAGTAGAAGGGGGATTTTGCTTTGGAACAAAAGAAAAAGGATTACAGCTTTCTCGGCAACATAGCGTACATGCTCCGGCAGACTGCGCAGGTTTCATCGCTGGCACTGCCAATCACCGTGCTCCAAGTGCCGGTACTTGCGGCAATTCCGATACTGACAGCCTATCTATCCCGTGAGGTTGTAGCGCTAATCGGCGGTGGCGCCGAGGTGGCCACCTTGCTCGGAATCATCGGTGGCATTGCGGCGGCGCTACTTGTGCTAAACCTGCTCAACAATTTCCTCGAACTGCGTATTCAGTGGTACAGCTCATGTCTTCGTTACGGTTTTATTGTAAAAAACAACCTCAAGGTTATGGACGCAGATTTCCAAAACATCGAGGGGCCGGAAGCAAAGATCATGATGCGCAACGCCGAGAGGGCTGTGTTTTACACCCACAGTTCAACAACCGGGCATATTTTGCGCATGATCGTTGCACTCTTTTCCAACACTGTCGGCATTATCATGTACTCGGCAATTTTATTTACGGTCAGTCCGTGGATTGTGCCTGTGCTGGTAATCCTCGGTTTTGCAAATTATAAAGCGATGTCAAGCAACCTCAGGTGGTGGCGCAACAAGCGTGAGAATTGGATCAAAGAGGAGCGCAAGTTAGAATATCTGCACTCTAAGCTAACAAGCTTTGATTCATCGAAGGACATCCGCCTTTACAAGATGATGCATTGGCTTAAAATTGTGTATAACAATTCTATACAAACTGTGATTCATTGGATGAAAGCAGAGATAAAGCGGGCGCTTTCAACCGGTACTTTAGCGGCAGTGTTGGCCTTCGTGCGTGACGGTACTGCATATGTTTTGCTACTGCTACAGGTTTTTGAACAAAATATGAGCCCGTCCGACTTTGTCTTTTACTTCACTTTAATTTCTCAGTATTCCACATGGACAAACGGCTTTTTCGAGGTCATTTTGGAGCTGAAACGCGCGCAGATACAAATAAGCGATTTGCGCACTTTCCTCGACTTGCCTGACAGCTCAAACCGTGGGCAAGGTAGACAGCTTCCAAAAAGTGCCCCTGAAATACGTTTTGAAAATGTGTATTTTAAATATGACGGTGCAGACGACTACACTTTAAAAAAGATTAGCTTCACCATCGGCGCGGGCGAAAAAATCGCTCTGGTCGGGGTCAACGGCGCAGGTAAAACGACTATAGTAAAGTTGCTTTGCGGTTTTTACACGGCGACCGAGGGCACGATTTATATCGACAATCACCCGATCGGCGATTACAATCGTGACCAGCTGTTTTCACTATTTTCGGCAGTTTTCCAAGATGTTTACCTGCTCCCAATGAGCATCGGCGCCAATATTACGCTAAAAGTGAAATCGGAGGTTGACGAGCGGAGGCTAAGCGAGGTAATAAAACTCGCTGATTTTGAGGACAAAATAAATGCTCTCCCAAAACGGCTAGATACTATACTTCTCAAAACAGTCAACGACGAGGCTGTTGAACTTTCGGGCGGTGAAAAGCAAAAGCTCGCCCTTGCCCGTGCACTGTACAAGGGCGGCAATATAATCGTGCTTGATGAGCCAACGGCGGCGCTCGACCCGATAGCCGAGAGCAAGCAGTACGGCAAATATGCCGAGCTGACACAGGGCACAACTTCTCTGTATATTTCACACCGCCTTGCCAGCACACGCTTTTGCGACAGGATACTGTTCCTTGAAAACGGAGAAATCGTCGAACATGGCACACATGACAGTTTGATCGCAAAGGGCGGCAGTTATGCCAACATGTTCAGCGTTCAGAGCCAGTATTACCAAGAGGGGGGTGTTGCGCTGTGAAATCATTTGTCAAAGATTTTAAGGGAATTATCAAAGGTCTGCTTTTTGTTGAAAATGTGCAAAGCGGAATAATCTTTTTCCACCTGCTTGAAGGTATTGCAACCGGTCTTTTGCCCTTTGTTGGGATTTATATGTCTTCACTGATCATCACCGGCATCTCGGACGGCAAAAGTTTCAATGAACTGCTCGTTTATGTCGCAATCACGGTGGTTTCCACTCTGATTTTGAGTGTGCTGAGCCTTATCGGAAAACAAATGCTTGAATTAAAGCACGAATCATTTCGCCGCAAAATGGGATTTTTGAAGTCAAAAAAGATGAGCGAGATAGACTATTCGCTGGTTGAAGATCCGGAAACCCACAGAATGCTCCGCATGATAGACGAGATAGACAATCTGTGGGCAGGGGTACACAAATATGCAAACAAGCTTCCGCTTGCCATTTCGGGTGCCTTCTCTATAGCCTTTGCACTCGCTATAACCTGGCAGGCATTTCAGCCGGGAGATTACAGCGGTGACAGCGCTGTTTTGCGCTTTGCCTGCTCACCTGCAAGCGGAATAATTATCCTTGCAATTATACTCATCGGGGTGCTAACCCATATGTGGTCGGGAAAAGGGGTGCTCAAGGCCGGACGGACTTTCACCCAAAAGACCCGTGCCTTTAACTCCAAAATTATTTATATCTGCCAAGATTATCTGCTCGGATATCAAGCAGGAAAAGATGTGCGTGTTTACAAGCAAATTGATATGATAGGCAACGAACTGCAAACGATGACCGACAACAAAAATGCAATCAACAAGGACTTCTCAAACAGCACCATTTTCTACACAAGTCTTAACCATCTGTCGGGCGGTGTGCTGAACGGGGCGGTGTATCTTTACATCGGTTTGAAGGCGCTTGCAGGGTTGTTTGATGTCGGGCTTGTCGTGCGATACATCGGCGGTGTGTTTCAGTTCAGCAAGGGGCTAAATGATTTGCTCGGTGCGTATGCCGAGCTCAAAGCAAACCTGCCCATGCTACAATCCTATTACGAGTTTTTTGACCTGCCGAGCAAAATGCATGAGGGCACACACCCTGTCGATTTGTCACGCAGTGAGCACACAATCGAGTTTGAAAATGTCAGCTTTAAATACCCCGGCACCGAGGTTTATGTCACCAAAAATCTGTCGTGTACGTTCGAGCATGGCAAGCGTTATGCCATGGTAGGTATGAACGGTAGCGGAAAGACGACCATGATAAAACTTCTATGCAGGCTTTACGATCCTCAGCAAGGGCGAATATTGCTCGATGGGCGTGATATCCGTGAATACGATTATGAGCAGTATCTCGACTTTTTCTCAGTGGTATTTCAGGATTTTAGGCTGTTTTCCATGGAGCTTGGGCAAAATGTTGCTGTCGGAACCGAATATGACGCCGAAAAAGTTGAAGATGCGCTAAATAAAGGCGGATTTGGCGAGCGTTTTAAATCCATGCAAAACGGTCTTGACACGATAATATATAAAGACTTTGACAAAGAGGGGGTAGAAGTTTCGGGCGGAGAGGCGCAAAAGATTGCGATAGCCCGTGCTGTTTACAAAAATGCCCCCTTTGTCGTGCTCGACGAGCCGACGGCGGCACTCGATCCGCTCGCCGAGGAGGAAGTTTACCGCAAGTTTGACGAGATTATCGACAATAAAACGGCGGTTTATGTATCACACAGGCTTTCAAGCTGTAGATTTAGCGATAAGATTTTGGTCATGCACCAAGGTGAAATTGTGCAAACGGGAACCCATGAGGAGCTACTGTCACAAGAGGGCAAATACGCAGAAATGTGGCAGTCACAATCGCAGTATTATGTGAAAAAATAGTTTTATACTATAATGTAAACGGCGTGCCAAGGCACGCCGTTTACATTGGGCAAAAAATCTGATATACTGTCACAGACGATTAAAAATCTTATTATCAAGGAGCAGGCGCATGAAATATATAAGCGTTACCATAAAAACCACCTCACAGGCGTGTGAATTGTTGGCAGACGAGCTCGGGCAGGTGACCGGCGGATGCCAGGTGGACGATCCGAACACGGTGCTTGAGCTTGAAAGCCAAACCGTGCGCCGATGGGATTATATTGAGAGCGAGCTGTTTGAAAATCTAACCAGATGCCCCACAGTGACATTTTTCGTTCCCGATGATGAGCAGGGCAAGCAGATTGAAAAGCAGGCGCTTGAGCTTTTGAGTCAACTAAAGCAAAGCGACCAAGGCGGATTTTACGGTGACCTTTCAACTTCCAGACAGGTGGGCGACAGTGTCGATTGGGAAAACAACTGGAAGAGCTTTTTTCACCAGTTTGAAGTGGGTGAAGGTCTGCTCATTTGCCCGAGTTGGGAGAAACCGAGCAATGAACAGGGCAGGGCGGTGCTGACCATAGACCCGGCGCAAGCATTTGGCACCGGTACCCATGCCACCACCTCAATGTGCCTTTCATGGCTTGATAAAAACAGACCGCAAGGCAAAACCCTTCTTGACATGGGTTGTGGCAGTGGGATATTGGGCTGTGCGGCGCTTTTGCTCGGTGCAAAGCATGTGCTCGCCTGCGATGTTCAGCCTGACGCCGCCCGAATAACCGTCGAAAATATGGAGAAAAATGATATAGCCGCCGACAGATACGAGGTGCAACTGGGCGACATAATCGGGTGCGAAACTGCCTTTTCAGCAGTGATGCAACACGCACCGTTTGATCTGATAATCGCAAATATCGTGTCCGATGTGCTGATGGCCATGGCAGACAAGCTGAAGCTTATGCTAACTCATGATGGTCAACTGCTTCTGTCCGGGGTTATCGACAGCCGTGAGCAGGAGGTTCGCCGGCACTTTATTGATTGCGGCTTTGAGCATATCGGCAGTAGTTTTGATGACGGTTGGGCGTGTATTGAGCTTAGGGTGTCATGATTTTTTGCATTTTATATAGACAAAGTGACAATCATTTGATATAATATTTTTTAGCGAAAAATGTGGATTTATTTAAAAAAGCAGATTTTACGGAGGCGCAAATGCGGATATTCATTGAAAATGAATACAAAGTAGGGCAAGTCTTTGACATCTGCGGTGGTGATGCCCATCATATTTCGCGGGTGATGAGAATGCGACCGGGCGACACCGTCGAAGTGGTCAGCACCGGCAGTGTTTTACACAAATGCACCCTTACGGATGTGCAAAAAGAAAGCATAACCTTAACGGTAACCTCGGTTTGTACCGAGAAAAATGAACCAACCATCAAAGTGACGCTGTATGCAGGTCTTTCAAAGGGTGACCGTTTTGATTATCTAATTCAAAAGGCGGTCGAGTGTGGCGCAAATCATATTGTGCCCTTTGTTTCCTCACGATGCATTGCACGGCCGGAAAAAGCCGACTTTGAAAAAAAGCGGTTGCGCTTTGAAAAAATAGCCCTTGAAGCTTCAAGACAGGCTAAACGCTCAAAAGCGGTCACTGTTGGGGATATCGTGCAATTTAATGAAGCACTTTTACAGGCGTCAAGCGCCGACATTTCACTTTTTCTGTATGAAGCAGAGAGCAACACCTCACTGTCGAGCGCAATATCGCATGAAAGGGCGTACAATTTTGCTATAGTCAGCGGCCCTGAAGGCGGATTTTCCGAGAGTGAAGCACAAATGGCAAGGCAAGCCGGATTGAGCTCTGTTTCAATCGGCAGACGAATATTGCGCTGTGAAACGGCACCTATAGCGGCACTTTGTGCCATTATGTTTCAAACCGGCAACTTTGATATTTAGGAGTGATTGTTATGAGCAAGAAAAAGAAAATTAAGCTTGAATATGCAGACATTGCCGCTTACCGCATAGTTCTGATGTTTGTGGTGGCAATAATCGGTATTTGGATGCTTTCCGAAATAAGCACGGTGATACTTACACCTGTAAGAACACAACAGGGAATTAGTATGCTGTGGGTCTACACCGCTTTTTCGGCAACCTTGGCCGCCTTTGGTATCTATTTCATGGTCAAGGGCACACGTGCCGCCGCCGTTGTCAACGGTAGATTTTTACTGTATGCGGGCGCAATCAGCGGTGCAAGTTGTGGATTGCTGTTTTGGAATATTATTCTCGGCATGCGCCTTGTCTACATTATTCTACCTGCCGCCGCTCTGCTTTACCTGATAGCACTGGTCTATCAACGTGTGTTCACCGCTATCTGCGTGGTTTTAGGCGCAACAAGCTTTGCTCTTTATCTTATGAGACAGCTGTCCTCCCCTTATGATGTCGGATATTATAACGCTGTATTCGGTATGGGCATGGCGGTGATTGTCGTATCGGCTGTGCTCTACTTTGTTGCAAAGAAAAATGACGGAAGAATAACAGTAGGCAAGCAACTGCTTGACCTTTTCGGTAGAAACAGCGCTTCTAAATATATGATTTACCTTTTTGCCGCCTGTGCATTGCTGCTAATTATAACCTTTGCTGTCGGTGGAAATATTACTTTTTACGCTTTCATCGCATCGCTCGTTGGGCTGATTTCGGCAGGTGCATACTACACTGTAAAGCTCATGTAATATTTTTTGAAGAAAATTGCAGAAAAGGCTTGACAAATGCATCTATCATCAAGTATAATAAATCTTGCTCGCTAGGGAGCAAGATGTGGCGGCATAGCTCAGCTGGCTAGAGCATCCGGTTCATACCCGGCAGGTCGTTGGTTCAAATCCGACTGCCGCTACCATATAAGGCCCGTTGGTCAAGCGGCTAAGACGCCGCCCTTTCACGGCGGAAACAGGAGTTCGATTCTCCTACGGGTCACCAATTTCAGGCGTCATGCAAATGGCGCCTGATTTCATAATTTAATACAATATGGAGTCATAGCTCAGCTGGTTAGAGCGCTCGCCTCACACGCGAGAGGTCATGGGTTCGAGTCCCTTTGACTCCACCAAAATAATAAAACACACCTTTTAGGTGTGTTTTATTATTTTGGTACCCTGTTTTAATTATACAAAAGCGATAACAAGTGACCGCTTTTGGTTGCGCCGGACTGCCGGCGGACGGCTGCCGCCTATTGTATTGAAAGGGATAGATGCAGTGTGGCTGTGATGCTCAAGAAAAGGTCAATCGTTTGTTCATCGTGGGTTGCTGTCCTCCTTGCTGGTCTTTACGACGAAGATAAAGGCGATCATGTGCGCAAGCCAAACCGCGCCGATGATGGCAAAACCATACGGCACTTCACGCATCATAAAAGCGGCGATACCGAGCAATATGGTCACCATTGTAAGGATTTTCGCCTTGGTTTTCTTGGTCATGCCTTGCCCTTTTGCGAAGCTTTCAAGGTTATCCTTATAGATTTTCGTGCCCTTAAACCAAGTGTCGAGTTTCTTTGAGCTTTTTGCAAAGCAAAATGCCGCCACTAATAAAAACGGTGTTGAGGGCAAAATAGGCAAGGCAAGCCCCACGCAACCGAGTGCGAGTGTGACAAAGCCCACGACTAAATATACAACTCTCATAAATCCCTCTCTACACCATATTTCATTCTGCATGAAAATCCTTCTGCATAATGAACATGGCAATATCATCATCCGAACTGCGTTTAATGATTTTCATTCCACATTTTTCATATTTTTGCGCTTTGACTTTCGAATCGGTATCAAGCACACAAGGAATGTTATTTTTCTTTGCCAAAGCAAAAGGCGCAGACAACAATGTTCGCATATGTCCCTGCCCCTGAAACGCCTTTGTCACAACAAGCATAAATATCGCTACATAATCTTGCTCGTGTTTGTAGGTTTCCTCATACCCTTTCCAACCCTTCAATGCCTTAATCATACCGATTAAAGCACGCATTTTCACCCTTGAAAGCAGCTTAAACAGCATGGAAAATTGATGCTTCAATGACGGTTTACTCTTTTTAGTCCAATAGGCGACAAAACCCTCATGTCGCTCTGAAATGCTGTACAGACAACCGCTATTATAGCAAATCTCCGTGATAACCGAAAAGTAGGCTATGCCGTCTTCATAGGTGAAACCCTGAACCAAAACCCCTGGCTCCGCCATAAATGCTTCACCTATTGTTTTTCCGATTTCGTCCAGCTTCGTTTTGTCAATATTTTGTACTTTTATCATATTTCAAACTCTCTCTTGTTCATTAGTTATAACTAACTTATTTTAGCACACTTTTGCCAAATGCTCAATACAAAGAAAAATCAATTTATTGATTTGAAAAAAATCTATAATTAGCATTGACATTAACATACTAATATAGTATAATTTACTATAGTTAGGCAATACTAACATAACTGAATTTGCATATGCAAAATAATTTTAAGAAAAGAGGAACAGAAAATGTCAATGATCGGAAAACAGGTTTCAGATTTCAAAGTGCAAAGCTATATAGACAACAGCTTTAAGGAAGTGTGCAAGAGCGATATCATGGGTAAATGGAGTGTATTTTTCTTCTACCCTGCCGATTTCACCTTTGTCTGCCCGACAGAGCTTGAAGATTTGGCAAACAAATATGATGAATTTAAGGGTATAGGTTGCGAAATTTATTCGGTTTCCTGCGACACTCATTTTGTTCATAAGGCTTGGCATGATGCTTCCGACACCATCAAAAAAATTAAATATCCGATGCTTGCCGACCCAACAGCCGCACTTGCTCGTGATTTTGACGTCATGATCGAGGAGGTAGGACTTGCGGAAAGAGGCACATTTATCGTAAATCCTGAGGGAAAGATTGTTGCTTATGAAGTTCTCGCAGGCAATGTCGGAAGAAATGCAGACGAGCTTTTCAGACGTGTTCAGGCGCTACAATTTGTAGCAGAGCATGGTGACGAGGTTTGCCCTGCAAAGTGGAAGCCGGGCGAAAAAACACTTAAGCCCAGTCTTGATTTAGTCGGTATTCTCTAAAACTACCAAACAAAAGGCGGCGGAGTTTTCTTGCCGCCTTTTCTTGATTTAATTGAAAGATGGTGAAAACAATGGCAAGTATTCCAAATGACTTTTATGATGCTATAATCATCGGCGGAGGCCCTGCAGGCTTATCCTCTGCTATTTATATGGCTCGTGCAAAATACAAGACACTGGTGCTTGAAAAAAGTAAGTTTGGCGGTCAAATCACGATAACCGCCGAGGTTGTCAATTACCCGGGGGTGTACCACACAAGCGGTGAGGCTCTGACAAAAGAGATGCAAAAGCAGGCTATGTCCTTCGGCGCCGAGTTTTTGCTGACAGATGTTCATGGATTTAGAAAAGAGGGCGACTTCTATACAGTAAAAACCGATAAAGGCGAGCTTCATACTTTGGGGGTAATAATCGCAAGCGGAGCCTCTCCCAGAGCTGTTGGGTTTAAGGGCGAGCAAGATTTCAAAGGCAGAGGTGTTGCATATTGCGCCACTTGCGATGGTGAGTTTTTCACGGGAAAAGATATTTATGTCGTCGGTAGCGGTTTTGCGGCATGCGAGGAAAGTTTGTTTTTAACAAGGTTTGCAAATAAAATATTTATGCTCATACTTGGCGATGATTTCACCTGCACCGGCTCGGTGGTTGAGGAAGTAAAAGCCCACGAAAAAATTGAGCTTTATTATAACACCAAAGTAAAAGAGGTGTTTGGTGACGGTTCTGTAAAGGGAATTCTCATTGATAAAAACGGCGAAGAGATAAAGCGGGAGGCAGACGACGGTATCGGAGTTTTTGTCTTTGCCGGCTATGTCCCTGCAAGCGGAAATTTTGCCGACATGGTGCAGATAAATGAGCAAAAATATATTATCACCGATGAAAATCAAAAGACAAATTTAAATGGCGTATATGCAGCGGGCGATATTTGTATTAAAAACTTGCGACAGGTGGTAACCGCCGTGTCCGACGGTGCGACAGCTGCCACTTCGCTCGAAAAATTTGTTGCCTCTGAGTATGATAGGATGAAAATCCCAAAAAGAGAGTATTACGCTCCAAAGCGTGTCGAGGAAAACAAGGTCATAAGCGAAGAGGATGGCTCGTTCATCTCGGCTGAGATTAAAGAGCAATTAGCCCCTGTTTTTTCACGCTTTGAGTCAAATATCTTGCTCAAATACAAGCTTGATAATAGAGATGTATCAAATGAGGTTGAGGGCTTTATGGGCGAGCTTTCAAAGTTAAGCGAAAAAGTCACCTGCGAGAAAGATGATAGCTTAGTCAGCAAAGCAACGCCGTGTATACGCATTTTTGACCAAAATGGACAGAGTAAAAATGTCAGTTTTCACGGTGTTCCCGGTGGTCATGAGTTTAATTCCTTTGTTGTGGGACTGTATAATGCAGCCGGCCCGGGGCAAATGATAGCCGCGGAAGATGTTGCAAGAATCAAGGCTATAAACAGAAAAATCAGCATTGATTTAGCTGTGACATTGTCTTGCAGCAACTGCCCGGAGCTCGTTATGGCTGTTGAGAGAATTGCACTTTTAAACGATAATATTGCACTTAATATTTACGATTTACCGCACTTTGAGCAGCTTAAAGCAAGGCATAGTATCATGAGTGTGCCCTGCATGATAATTGATGACACACAGGTGCATTTTGGCAAGAAAAATATATCCGAAGTGCTTGATATCTTGGAAAGTATATAGTATAGAGAATTTCATGCAAAAAGATGTAGATGGGATATTCCCAGTCTACATCTTTTTTGTGTGTTAATTTTAGAGGTTAGCACATCTTCATAAGTTTGTCAACACTAATTCTGAATAGATA
>CAYJAS010000018.1:0-6236 GCA_964367895.1 uncultured Oscillospiraceae bacterium
CTTAAGAGATAAAAATAGACTTGATTTTGTTTGCAATTTACTTTATAATAACTTTATACTTCCCTTAATATATCATAAGATTTAATAAAATATTTGGAAAATGGAGGAGTTTAACATGGCAATGAAAGTAGGCATCAACGGTTTCGGCAGAATTGGCACACTTGTATTCCGCGCAGGACTTGAAAGAGAGGGAATTGAGTTTGTCGCTATCAATAACCCCTTTGTGGACACAGAGTTTATGGCGTACACTTTGCGCTATGACAGCGTTCACGGCGGACTGAAGGCCGATATTGACTTCACAGAGGACAGCCTGATCATCAACGGCAAGAGCATCAAGGTTTATCACCACACAGATCCGGCGCAAGTACCTTGGCATGAAACAGGTGCCGAGTACATAGTCGAGTCGAGCGGTGTTTTCACCACGACCGAAAAGGCCGGCGCACATCTTAAAGGTGGAGCGAAGAAGGTTCTTATCACAGCTCCGAGCGCAGATGCACCTATGTTTGTCATGGGCGTAAACCAACAAAGCTATCAAAGCTCGATGTCGGTCGTTTCAAATGCCTCCTGCACTACAAACTGCCTTGCACCTGTTGCAAAGGTTTTGGAAGATACCTTTGGAATTGAAAGCGGACTTATGACCACAGTACATGCGGTGACCGCAACTCAAAAAACGGTTGACGGTATCAGCCCCAAGGATTGGCGCGGTGGCAGAGCTGCATATTGCAATATCATTCCTTCGTCAACCGGTGCTGCAAAAGCGGTGGGTAAGGTTATTCCCGAGCTCAACGGCAAGCTGACCGGTATGGCATTCCGTGTGCCTGTTTCTGATGTTTCGGTTGTCGACCTTACCGTCAACTTGAAAAAGGCAACTTCGTATGAGGAGATTTGTGCGGCTATGAAGGCGGCATCTGAAGGCCCGCTCAAAGGCATTTTGGGTTATATTGACGATGAAGTGGTTTCAAGCGACTTTATCGGCGATTGCCGTCCGAGCGCATTTGATGTCCGTGCCGGTATTGCACTGACCGATAAATTCTTTAAGCTTGTTGCGTGGTATGACAACGAGTATGGCTACAGCTCCAACGCTGTAAACATGCTTGAATACATGTACAAAGAAGATCAAAAGTAAAATTAATTTAAGATATTAAGAAAAGCCACTGCAATTTATTTGCAGTGGCTTTGTAATCGGGGCATTAATTAAATATTTTTTAATAATTTTTGCGTAAACTATGGAAGTTATGTCCAAAATGATGTAAAATAGTATATACTTTTTTTGTATGGAGCTAAATTGATGTTTGAAATTGTAAATGAGAATACGCTTAAGGAATTTGAAGATTTTGTACTGTCCCACCCCAAGGGACATTTTCTGCAATCACAAATGTGGGCAAAGGTTAAGGAGAGCTGGACACGTAAGGCAATTTGCGTGCGTGACTCAAACGGCGCAATTTGCGGCGGTATGAGCTTGCTTATTCGAAAGATACCGCTGACCCCATATACTTTGATGTACAGCCCACGTGGCCCGGTATGCGATGTGCATGACGAAAGCACTTTGCGTGCATTGGCAGACGGTGCGGCACAGCTCGCCAAAAAGTACAAGGCATATGCGCTTAGGCTTGATCCCGATGTCAAAAGCGAAGACACGACCTTTATCAAAATAATGAAGGATATCGGATTTAAGCATAAAATCGGTGACAAAAACTTTGACGGTGTTCAGCCGAATTATGTTTTCCGCCTTGACATTAAAGACAAGACAAAAGAGCAAATTATGGAGGATTTCCACCACAAGACAAGGTATAATATTCGCCTTTCGGTGCGCAAAGAAGTGGTGGTTGAGATAAAGGGCAAAGAGGCATTGCCCGATTTTGTCGCTATTATGGAGGAAACCGGCACCCGTGACGGATTTATAACCCGTCCGCTTGCCTATTTTGAAACCATGCTGGACGCTTTCGGGGACAATGCACGCCTTTATATGGCATATTGGCAGGGCAAACCGATTGCCGGCACTCTGGCGATATATTACGGAAATAAAGTGTGGTATTTATACGGGGCTTCCTCAAATTCACATAGAAATGTCATGCCGAATTATCAGCTTCAGTGGGAGATGATATGCTGGGCTGTAGAGTGCGGCTGTGATATCTATGATTTTAGAGGGGTTTCTGGCGACCTGTCACCTGAAAATCCGTTATATGGGCTCTACCTGTTCAAAAAAGGCTTTTCGGGAGAGTTTTGCGAGTTCTGCGGTGAGTTTGAGTTTGTTTATAACAGCTTTGCCGATACCGCAATCAACAAAATGTTGCCGCTTGCACGCAAAATGCAGCGCAAATTGCTTATAAAAAAGAAGAAGTAGAAAATAGCTTGCCTTGCAAACTAAGGGGAGGGAATAAAGTTGAAACATCTCATCGTTGAAAGAGAAAAAATAATGGGCAATGTGCAGGCCATTAAAACGGCCGCAGGTGAGGCACAGCTCATTGCCGTGCTAAAAGGCAATGCATATGGCTTAGGCCTTAGGCAGATGGCATCTTTGCTCAGAGAGCTTGAAGTGCGCCGCTTTGCGGTTAATGATCCGATAGATGCGGTAAAACTGCGTGAATGGGGCTTTGCCGAGGAGGAGCTACTGGTGCTTCGCTCAACGGCGGTGGAGCAAGATATACGGAATATCTTGGAGTCGGGAGCGACGGCCACCATTGGCTCATATGACGCCGCCGTTGCGCTAAACGGCATGGCCGAGGCTGAGGGTCTATCCTGCGATGTTCATATAAAAATCGACACCGGAATGGGGCGTTACGGATTTTCTCCAAATGAGTTTGAGCGTATAACCTCCCTCTACCGTTTTATGCCCAATTTGAATGTAACCGGTATGTATACCCATTATGCAAATGCATTTTGCAACCTGCAGAAAACCAAGGCGCAGTATGATATTTTTATGGCACTTGTAACTCGAGTGCGTGAGGCCGGATTTGAACCGGGACTGTTACATGCCTCCAACTCGGCGGCTTTGCTGTCTTGCTCTATGCCGTCTATGGACGCTGTGAGGATAGGTTCGGCAATAGGCGGACGCACAACTGCAAAGGGTGAGTTCGGACTGCAAAAGGTGGGAAAACTGAGCTGTCCCATAACCGAGATCCGCTGGATTCAAAACGGTGCGACGGTGGGATATGGCAGTGCATTTGTGGCAAAGCGCCCGACTAAAATAGCTGTGGTGCCGGTCGGCTCGCAAGATGGATTTTTGCTTGAAAAGGCACGTGACACTTATCGCTTTTCAGACACACTGCGGTATTGCGCTTCGGCAATGCTCGGTTTTTTCAAGCGACGTAGGGTATATGTTTTTGTGGAGGGCAAGCGTGCCCGTGTTTTAGGACATGTGGGACTTAACCACACTATAGTGGACGTGACCGAAATAGACTGCAGTCCGGGAAGTACGGCTACCTTTGAGGTGTCGCCGATTTTTGTTCCCTTTACCTGCGACAGGCAGTATGTATAGGGTGATACACATAAATTTGAATATCTTTCGTCCGCAGACGACGAACAGTTTTGCCCCAGTGCACAATTTTCTGCATCACTACAGTCAAAAGCGCTAGGGGGTTTGGGGGGGTTAAAACGCTCCCCCCAAAACACTTTTTGCATACTTTTTGGGATCTGTAGGGCAAGGGCTCTGCTCTTGCCGTGTGGCGGCGGCTCCATAGCCGCAAACCCTCGTCCAAAAACCATCATCTTTTGTTTGCGGAGCGACGAGGGCGTCTCTCCCTACAGGACGGGGAGACGGCGGGCGGCCGATGACCGCCCCTACATCGTTGGCAAACACGGACGACCAAAGGTCGCCCCTACAATGAGTAGCCGAAGTGCAATCCTAAGCTAAATGAGATATGTTTTGACTAAATTGGCCATATCGACTAATTTTGGCTTGTAAATCTCTTTGATTTAGTGTATAATAATTTTATATATACAAATTTGCAGTTTGTATATGAAAGATAAGGGCTTATAAGGAGGTAGCTAATTATGAAAATGGTAATCGCAATTTTAAACGCAGATGATGCCCCGGTCGTCATTCAAAACCTTATGAAAGAGGGATTTTCGGTCACAAAACTCTCTACAACAGGCGGATTTTTACGTGCAGGAAATGTGACTATACTTATAGGAATCGATGAAACACATGTGCAGACGGTAGTGGACATAATCAGCCGATACTCCAAGAGCCGTAAGCAAATTATTCCGACCACCTCTGAGGCGGGAATTAATTTTTACCCCTCAATGCCGGTGGAGGTTGTCGTCGGCGGTGCAACTTTGTTTGTGCTCGATGTAGACCGTTTTGAGAAGCTCTGATGCAGTTTCGCTCGCTAATCGGAAATGAACGGCTAAAGAGCACATTTGAGCGGCTGTCGCCGTCTACTGTGGGAACTGCAATTATTATCGAAGGGCCTTCCGGTGCAGGCAAAAAAACCGCAGCGTATGATATAGCCAAGGCGGTGCTGTGCACATCGGGTAAAAATGAGCCCTGCATGACTTGTGGGTCGTGTGTTCGCATGGGGGCAGGCTCCCATCCGGATTTTCACAGGCTTACCTACAGCGGAAAAAATGTAAAAGTTGAAGAGGTGCGGGCGTTGCGCGCTCGCACTTTTTTAAAGCCCGATGAGGGTATAGTCAAGGTTTTTGTGCTTGAGGCGGCAGACAAACTGACACCCGAGTGCCAAAATGTCCTGTTAAAAGTGCTGGAACAACCGCACAGCTCGATCTTTCTTTTGCTGTGCGAAAATCGCTATTCATTGCTTCAGACGGTGCGCTCACGCTGTACCGTCTATACGGTAGAACCACTTGAGCAAAATCAGGTGCTGTCCTGTTTGCTAACGAGGGAGGTAAACTCCGATGAGGCAAACCGTGTTGCCGCATTGTGCGGAGGAAGTGTCGGCCGTGCGCTGTCGCTTTTAGAAAATGCCGAGGTTCGTCAGCTGGAGCTTGCACGAGATTTTGTGCAAAGCTTATCAATTTCAGAGCTTTCGGTGCTTGAAGTGTGCTTTAAACTGTCACGCTTGGGGCGTGAGGATTATATGGAATTTTGTGACGAGGCTTGCCGTCTGCTGTGCCAAGCGACAAAGAGCGAGCTGAGCTATAAATATATAACGGTTTTTGAATATTTGAAAAAGCAAAAAGATCTGTCTGCACGCAATATATCGTCTGCCGCACTTTCGGGAGCTTTGGCAGCGGTTGCGGGACAGCAGTTTATATAAAGCCCAAAAATAGAATGGAGATACAAATGACAGAAGTTATAGGAGTCCGATTTAAAAAGGTCGGAAAGGTATATTATTTTGACCCGTGCGGTAAGCAGGTGAAAAAAGGTCAGGCGGTAATCGTTGAAACCTCACGCGGGATAGAATACGGCGAGGTTGCTCTTGCAAACCGTGAGACTGACGACAGCAAAATTGTACTGCCACTAAAAAAATTGGTACGAATAGCAACAGAGGAAGACCTCAAAGTGGTACAGCAGGGCGAAAAGCTTGAGGCAGATGCATTTAAAGTGTGCGAGGAAATGATAGCCAAGCACAAGCTTGAGATGAAGCTGGTCACAGTTGAGTACACATTTGACCGCAGTAAAATACTATTTTATTTCAGCGCTGACGGTCGTGTCGACTTCCGCGAGCTGGTAAAAGACCTTGCCGGAGTGTTTCGCACACGCATTGAGCTTAGGCAAATCGGTGTGCGTGACGAGGCAAAGATGATCGGTGGTATCGGAATATGCGGATGCACTTTGTGCTGTAACACATTTTTGGGTGATTTCCACCCGGTTTCTATTAATATGGCCAAAGATCAGGGGCTGTCGCTCAACCCGTCAAAGATATCGGGCTCGTGCGGTCGTCTTATGTGCTGTTTGAAATTTGAAAATGAAACATATCAGGAGATGCTTAAAAACTCCCCGTCGCAAGACAGTTTTGTTGATACGCCACAGGGCAAAGGCACAGTAATGGACGTGTCGCTACTCAAAGGTACCTGCAAGGTTAGACTGCAAAACAATCCCGATTCTCCGGTGGTAATGTCGTGTGAGCAATGCCGTGTATTGCGGGCGGGACAGCCACGCAACGCCGACCATCATGAAGGGAAACAGCGCTCGCAAAACAGAGAAGACAAGCAAGAGGGCGGCAAGGGCGACCGCAATCGCAACAAGCGAGGCGGAGGCGACAATAAGTAATCCGGGCTTATCATTGCATGATAGGTGTTGCTTATATTTGGAAAAGGCAAAACAATGATTG
>CAYJAS010000018.1:6336-12547 GCA_964367895.1 uncultured Oscillospiraceae bacterium
CTTATCATTGCATGATAGGTGTTGCTTATATTTGGAAAAGGCAAAACAATGATTGACGATGTAGGGTCACGGCTTGCCGTGACCGCAAATACCGGCACGAGAATTATTCGTTAATTGTCAAAAACGGACACGGCAAGCCGTGTCCCTACAGTAAGAGAACATATTGGCACATATCCACAATAGTGGGAAAAGGATATTTTTCTAAAAAAATAAGAATAATATAAAAAAAGAAGCAATGCATGTGCATTGCTTCTTTTTTGGATTACAAGTGTTTAATAGATTTTCTCGGGTCGGCCTTGATAATCGATTATAATTTTTTTGCAAGTTGTGCAGTTGTGTGCCAAGGCGGCACGACCCGATAAAGCCCCAAACTCGGTAGCGAGGTCGATAGATTTCGAGCTAACAGCAGGCAAAGCGGCAACAGCACGTTTTTTTGGGCTCCATGACAATTCGTCACGGCACTGGATAAAACCTTGATCCATTTCTTCATTGCAGTACGGGCATTTCATTTTTCATCCTCCTAAAAAAATATTGATTTGATAGGGCGAGTAAAATTAGCGATTAAATATGAAATACTTATTTGAGCTTGCTTCGTTTTCTGTAGAGCAGGGCGCAGACGGTTGCAAGTACAAATGCGAAAAATCCGAAGAAGAAGGGAGTTTTGGGTGCGATATTGTACAGAAATCCGGCGAAAAGTGCACCTATGACGGCGCCGAGGGAGCGCATGGCATTGTACACGCCCATTACGAGGTTGCTGTCGGAGGTTTCACCACGCTGTGCAACAAGGCTTTGAAGCAGTGGTAAGGTGATTGAGTTTGCGGCAAAATACAGGACATTAAATACCAAAAACAGCGGTAAATTGTCTGTCAAGGTGGCCGAAATCATAGAAATTGCACAGGCAAGAAGCACCCAAATTACAGATTTTTTGCTGTCTGTGCGGTTGATCAGATATATGGTAAGGGTGCTGTTGACGATAAAGGTTATAAGCCCCATCACCCCTTTGATTATGCCATTATACCCCGAGGAAAAGCCGAATTGGTCACGCAGATAATAGTTAAATGTCTGATCAAATGCGGTAAAGCCGAGGTTAGAGAGCATACAGGTCATAAACAGCAGGAAAAAAGTAGCTGTCATTATTTTTCGACTGGAAATAAAGGCGGCGAGTGGATTTGCCTCCTTGAAAAGAGCAGTGCGATTTTGGCGGTTGAGCGTGTCCTTTTTGTCATTTTCACAAAAGATGAAAAAGCAAAGGCCGGATAGCAGCAGCACGACAATTTGCGCATAGATAGCCAAATAGGTGGAAATCTCGCCCAGTAGGCCACCGATGGTGTATCCAAAGGCCATGCTGGTCATCTGCACGGTGGCATAGACGGCCAGGTATTTGCCACGCATTTGCGGGTTTGGCGAGGTGTTTACAATATAGGTCAGCATACAGACAAAGGAGCCGCCGATAAATACACCTGTGAAGGCGCGAGCCAAAACGAAATCCAGCTCAGAACGTGCGACGGCAAACCAAAATTGCCCGAGTGCGTAACCGATTAAAGTGATGAAAAGCACCGTTTTGCTGGAAAGGTAGGTTGAAAGCTTGCCCCAGAAGGGGGAAAATAGAAAATTGGTGAAAAGTTGTGCCGCAAGGACAACGCCGAAAATATAGTCGGACAACTGTAAATCTGTAAAGATGGTCGGAGTGACCGGGTGGGCGAAGTTGGCGGCTAAATTTAGTAGGGCACAGCCCAAAAAGAAGGTAAAAACATTTTTTCTTGTGGTCATTTAAGCTCGCCTTTCTGTGCGACACATCTGCAAATGCTGATGCCACAGCTTGCAAAGTTCTGTTCGTATTCGGTCATGATATTCGGAATATCGGTGGCATGTAGGTCAAGTGAAACCTCTGAAAGCACAAAACCGAAACGGGAAAACTCGCAGAGCGAGAACTCAAAGAGCGGTTTATTGTCGGTTTTCATTACAATACAGCCACCCTCTGTTAAAAAAGATTCGTAAACCGACAAAAAGGAGCTGTGGGTCAGGCGCCGTTTCCACTGTTTTTTAGGCGGCCACGGGTCTGAAAAGTTGAGATAGATGCCCTGCACTTCATCGGGGGCGAAAACATCACCGAGCAGTGCGGCATCGCAGTCTAAAAATAACAGGTTTGAAAGGTTTTCCGATATGGCGTGCTCAACCGCCATGACAAGCACATTTTGCTCACGCTCAACAGCCACGAAAAGACGGTCGGGATACTGCTTGGCGTGTTCGATTATGAAGCGGCCTTTGCCACAGCCGATTTCAACATAAAGCTCGCCTTGTGCGGAAAATCGATCACGCCATTTGCCCTTTAGGGTGGCCCCATCGGAGATTAGATAATCGGCACATGCCGCAAGACGTGCATCAAGGTTCTTTTTTCTTCTCATTCTCATATATATCACCACAAAAAAATAATTCTATAACTAAAATATTATAGCATTTTTTGCGTGAATAATCAAGTAAAAGCATATAGATTGACTTATTTTGCTTTTTGACATATAATAGCTTAAGCACCCAATTGAATATATAAATGTAGGGGGATTTATGAAATTATCATTCAAGGATATCACGACTAAAAGCCTGTTGATAATTGTCGGCAGTGCGCTTTATGCCATCGGTATCGCTCTCTTTTTGGATCCGAATAATCTTGCGCCCGGCGGCGTTACCGGTGTTTCAATCATATTGAATTATTTGACAGAGATTTCGACAGGTCAGCTGATTATCATTATCAATGTGCCGATTTTGGCGGTCGGCATATGGAAGTTCGGATTGCGATTTTTTCTTTCTACAATTATTTCGGTAGCAATTTCCTCTGTTTTTGTTGATTTGCTGTCACCTATCGGTGCGCTTACAAACGACAAGCTTCTTGCCGCCGCATTTGGAGGTTCCAGCCTTGCCGTCGGCGTTGCACTTTTGTTCAAAGCAGGCGCATCTTCGGGCGGTACAGACATTATTGTGAGATTGATTAAGCGAAAATTTAAGCATGTAAAAACAGGCAAGCTGTTTTTAATGATAGATGTCTTTATTGTGGCAATCTCTGCCTTTGTATTCCAAAATATAGAGGTCGCTCTATATGCAGGTGTAGCGGCCGTGACCACATCTTTTGTCTTTGACCTTGCTCTTTACGGTGCGGACGAGGCAAAACTTATTTACATAGTCACAAAAAAGGATGAACAGATTACACAGCGAATACTCAAAGAGGTCGATGTTGGCGTGACATATTTAAAGGCAAAGGGTGCATACAGCAATACCGATATGCAGGTGATTATGTGCGCTGTGCAAAAGAGATTGCTTCCAATGGTACAGGAAATTGCAACCCATGAGGATCAATATGCCTTTTTGATAGTCAGCTCGGCCAGTGAGATTTTCGGACAAGGATTTAAGGACATAAAAGGAGAGCGTTTGTGATTGCAAAACGTTTATTGTTACTTGCGGTGACCTTTATTTCTGTCTGCCTTTTGGTGGCTTGCAGTACTCGACAGGGTCAATATATTGCGAAGTATGACTATGAGCCCTTGCAAAATTATGAAAATGACAGCCAAGCAAACAAAATAAATGCATATGCACAGCTTCAACAAGCTATAATAGAGTTAGTTTCAGATATGCAGGGCAGTCAAACATTTAATGTTGATGATTATGAAGGTGACCTCGACAGCGACATGCAGACGCTAACTTCATACATATCGGAAAACTATCCGATAGGGGTGTACAGCGTAAGTGAAATCGGGTATGAGATTGAAAATGTTTTGACAAATGAACAGCTTGAAATTACCTTGGAGTACAGCAAAACCGCCGAGCAAATGCAACAGATTGTTTCGATAGTAAACACTGAGGAGTTAGAGGAGTATATCAGCGACATGCTCAAAAACGGTGATAGCTACGCTGTGCTTCATATTGCCCAATTTTACGATGCTGACATTGAGTTGAGCGAGAGAATTTATAAGCGCTGGATGCAAAACGGAGCCGAGTCGGTCGGGCTTGAGGGATTTTCTTACAGCTATTACCCGGAAGACCGCATAAGTCGAATAATTGAGCTAAAAATTGATTATCTTCTTGATGCAGAGGAGCTTGCAGAGCATAAGGCGCAGATAAGTCAAGTGCTCGATAGCGTAATAGGTCAAACCCAGCAACAGATGACAGTTACCGAGAAAATTGACTTTGTTTATAATTATCTGTGGAGCACGGTGGCCTATGATGAGCAGGCGACATTGCGCTCACAACAGCTTGATATGGCGCACGAGAAAACCTCAACCTACACGGCGTACGGAGCACTTGTTGAAGGTGTAGCGGCGCAGGAGGGTTTTGTGCTTGCCGCAAAGGCGATGCTCGATAGGCTTGAGGTCGATTGCCTTGTCATAAGGGGCAGGGCGGACGGAGAGCAGCTTCATTGGATTAATTTTTCAAGCGCTGGAATAGGGTATTATTTCGATCTGACAAGCGGTGTACAGCAGTCGGAAGTGGAGCAGGAGCAGGCAATTTTGACAGAGCAGGGGCATATCACCTATCCTCAGGGACGTACGGGATATATCTATCTATTCACCGACAAGGAGGAGCGCCCGAGGTTTACATGGGACGCAACGCTGTACGGGATTTATTGATTTTAGGGGAGAATTATGGATTTTAGTGGTTTTGAAAGTATTATAAAGGAGCAGCAAACGATACACCTTTCGGGAATCGGTGGAGTTTCCATGCGTGCGCTGGCCAGGTATTTAAAGCATATTGGTGCAAAAGTGCGGGGCTCGGACCGTGAGCGTTCGGAGCACACAAAAAAACTGATAGATGAGGGCATACCTGTCAAAATCGGGCATAGTGCCGAAAATACCGAGGGGGCGGCGCTTGTCATTCGCACGGCGGCAATAGGTGATGAAAATCCCGAAATCTCCGCTGCGCGTAGCCGTGGCACACCGATTTTGGAACGTGCCGAGGCGTGGGGCATTTTGATGGACATGTTCGGTCAGGCCGTTTGCGTTGCGGGAACACATGGTAAAACGACCACGACGGCCATGATAGCGACGGTAACCGACCACGCCGGAATAGACCCGACCGTCATGGTGGGTGGAGATCTCAGCTCGATAGGCGGAACGCTGAGAATTGGCTCTGAAAACTGCATGATTGCCGAGGCATGTGAGTACAAAAACAGCTTTCACAGCTTTAGACCGACGGTGGCCGTTATACTCAATATAGACCGTGATCATCTTGATTTTTTCAGCGGGACAGAGGATATTTTGGCATCTTTCAGACAGTTTGCCGAGCAGACACCCAAGGGTGGAACGGTTGTGGTAAACGGCGACGATAAAAATGCGGTGAAAGCGGTGCAGGGAATAGACAGCAAAGTCATTACCTTTGGAATGAGCTCGACATGTGATATTTACCCAAAAAATATCACTATCGAGCAGGGGTATTACAGTTGTGATGTAATGCATGGCTCAGAGTTTTATGCCCGTGTGATAATGGGAGTGCCGGGACTGCACAATCTGCAAAATGCTCTGGCCTCAGCCGCTGTGGCGGTAGCTTTGTCGATTAGTGGGCAGGTTTTTTCGAGCGGAATTGCCAAATATGTCGGCGTGGGACGGCGATTTGAGTTTAAAAAACATTGGCGTGGGGCAAAAGTGTATGATGATTATGCTCACCATCCGAGTGAAATTACCGCTTCGATAGGCACGGCAAGAGGGATTACAGATGGCAGGGTAATCTGCCTGTTTCAGCCACACACCTATTCACGCACCGTGTCACTGCTCGGCGATTTTGCCTTGTCGCTCACTTCTGCCGACCACTGTATACTTTGCCCGATATTTGCCGCACGAGAGGTCAACACCACCGGTATCAGCTCGGGTGATCTTGCCGCATTGATACCGGATGCTCAAAATGCTCAATCTTTTGAGCAGGCAGTTGAGATTTTGAATGAAATTGTAAAGCCGGGCGATGTTATTTTGACAATGGGCGCCGGTGATGTGTACAAAATCAGCGATTTTTTATTGTAGGGGAGTGGCTTTGTTTTGCGAAGCGGACGACCGTAGGTCGCCCCTACAGGACGGAGGACGACGGTCGAGTCAAGACTCGACCCTACAGTAAATACAGACAAATGCCGGATAACGGACGACCAAAGGTCGCCCCTACAATGAATGATGTAAATGCAATTGAATATTTTCTTTATCGGTCGGAATTGATTTCCGACTGATATTTTAATTTTGTT
>CAYJAS010000018.1:12647-16768 GCA_964367895.1 uncultured Oscillospiraceae bacterium
TGAATATTTTCTTTATCGGTCGGAATTGATTTCCGACTGATATTTTAATTTTGTTGCTATTAAAAGTAGTTTAATAGCAACAAAAAAACCGCCTAAGGGCGGTTTTTTTATGCTCAAAAGCGAATTAGGCCGAGATAGCCTCGACGGGACATGTGCCTGCGCAAGCACCACATTCGATGCAAGCGCCCTCATCGATCTCGAACTTTGCGCCTGCATCTTTAATGCAGTCGACGGGACATGAGCCTGTGCATGCACCACATGCGATGCAAGCGTCTGAAATTTTGTAAGCCATAAACAAACCTCCTCCTTAGTTTTTTGGTGTAGTACACCATTTATATTGTACCATGTTTTTTTAAAAATGCAAATACCCGAAACATAAATAATTTTTGTGTTTTTTGTAAAGAATATATTTAAGTTGAAAAAAAGGAGAGCCTAAGTTAAAAACAAGGAGAGTTTAAGATGGAAAAAAAGATAACAAGTAAGGCTGAGTTGATGCCGCATGACAACAGGATTTCCATGTCACAGCCCCATGAAAATCGATTTGCGCGTGCCGTAAAGGAGAAAAAATGACCGGGAACAATTTTACACCATGTGCTCAAAAAATACTGCTCAGCGCCTTCTCAGCGGCAAAGCATCTATCCCACAGCTTTATAGGCTCAGAGCATATTTTGCTTGCCATAGCAGGCGAACCGACGGCAAATGCCTGCCGTGCATTGCTGGCCGAGGGCATAAACGAGGAGCGACTGGTCAGGGAGATTTGCGCGCGGCACGGATATGGTGCCCCCATGCGAAATACCCCTTCGCTGAGCGAGGAGGGAGCGGCGATTATTGAGAGTGCCGCCCAGATGGCACGACGGGGAGCGGGAGGGCCGATAGGCGATGAGCATTTGTTGCTTGCCATCATTGCAGCTGAGGCCTGCGGAGGCAGGCAACTTCTTGTAAATTGCGGAGCAATGCCGATTAGGCTTAGAGGGCGTTTGGCCGAGCGAGCGCCTCAAAACAAGAGCGATCAGGCAAAGCAAAACAAAAATCTCAAGTTGACCATGCAGTTTTCGATAGATATGACGGCACAGGCCGAGGCAGGAACATATGATCCGGTGATAGGGCGTGACAAAGAGGTCGAGCGTGTAATTCAGATATTGGCGCGCAGGCAAAAGAGCAATCCTGTTTTAGTTGGGCCGGCAGGGGTCGGGAAGACGGCCATTGCCGAATGTGTTGCACAGCGAATAGTTTCGGGAGATGTACCGGGGTATTTGCGAAATAAGCGTCTGCTTTCGATAGATATTTCGGCGATAGTGGCAGGCACAAAATACAGGGGTGAGTTTGAGGAGCGCTTGCGCTCTATAGTAAATGAGATTAAAACCGCAGGCGATATTATACTTTTTATTGATGAATTGCACACAATAGCCGGTGCAGGTGCGGCCGAGGGCGCTGTGGATGCCTCAAATATACTAAAGCCTGCTCTCTCGAGAGGGCAACTTCAAGTTATGGGAGCGACCACCGGTGGAGAGTACAAAAAGTATATTCGGCGAGACTCGGCGCTTGCTCGAAGGTTTCAACCGGTAGATGTTTGCGAACCGAGCGAAAATGAGACAGAGAGCATATTAAAGGCGCTAAAAGTGCGGTATGAAAACCACCATGGGGTGCGATTGCCCGATGAAACAATAAAAAGCGCTGTTATGCTGTCGTCAAAATATATCAAGGACAGGCATTTCCCCGACAAGGCGATAGATTTGCTTGATGAGGCGGCCGCACACGCAGTGATGCGTTTTAGCACATGCGCAACCGAGCATGATGTGCGCAGGGTGCTGTGCCAGATGAACGGAGTTGATATAAGCGATAAGGCTGAGAATTCACTGCTCGAGCTGGAGCAACGGTTGGGGAAAAAGATTATCGGGCAGGAGCAGGCTATATCTGCCGTTGCTCGTGCTGTTCGGCGAAGCAAGGCCTTTGGGGCGGCCGAGCGGCCATCGGGCTTTTTGTTTTGCGGCCCTACCGGGGTTGGCAAAACCTCTCTGGCAAGGGCGCTGGCTCATGAAATTTACGGAAGTGAGAGAGAATTGATACGCTTTGATATGAGCGAGTATATGGAAAAGCACAGTGTGAGCAAGCTTATCGGCTCACCGCCGGGGTATGTAGGATACGGAGAGGGCGGTCAGCTGACAGAAAAGATAAGGCGCAGACCGTCAAGCGTGGTGCTACTTGATGAGGTGGAAAAAGCACACCCCGAAGTGCTGGGTATCCTTCTGCAAATGCTTGAAGATGGGTCGCTGACAGACGGTGAAGGTGAACAGGTTAGCTTTCGCAGTGCGATAATTGTAATGACCTCCAATGTCGGTGCCGTGGGAGGTCGATCGGCCGGTTTTGGTAAAAGCGGTGAGCAAATTAGGCGAGATCAGGTGCTTAAAGCGGTAAATGCCACATTTCCACCCGAGCTTATCGGGCGAATGGACGAGCTTGCCGTTTTCGAGCCGCTTAGTGAAAGCCAGCTTGTCAAAATAGCACAGCTGGAGCTTGATGCACTTATACGCCGTACCGAGCGTGCAGGACTTGAGCTGACGCTTTGCCCCTCTGTGGCACAGCTGATTTGTAAAAAGGCAGGCAATGCCCATTTGGGCGCACGGCCGATTAGGCAGGCAGTGGTGCGTATGGTGGAGGACAAACTTGCCGAGCTGTGGTTTAAAGGAGGGTGTAGTAGTATTTTTCTTGAGACAAACGATGATGAAATCACGGTGAATACCCACGCCGTTGCCGGTGGATAGGGAGATATTTGAGCGGACGACCAAAGGTCGCCATGACAGGACGGGGGACGGCGGGCGATTCGTGAATCGCCCCTACAGGACGAGGGGCACGGCGGGCGGCCGATGGCCGCCCCTACGGGGTATTGTAGGGTACGCATTGTATGCGTGCCTTCTGCGTGTGGATATGGAAATCCGCCCCTACGACCGCAAGGTGCAAGCGATAGAAAGAACCCCCACTGAGATAGCCTTCTCAGTGGGGGTTTAATCGTCAAACAATGTTCTGTCAAGCAAGGAAGATGCTATTGCACTGGTGATATTTTGCGAGTTGTGATAAATCTTATAGCGATAATTGTCAAGCAAATCAGCCACCTTGTCATAGAGCTCGGTACAGGTGGCAAGCTCATTTGCAATAACCGGGCAATATCGGGTGCCACTTTGATCGGATATCTCTTTGACCACATTTGCAAGTCGTTTGCCCATTGCATAGCTACGGCCTGCTATATCGGTAGCAGCATCTATCGAGTCACAAATTGTGATTATATCAATAACACTTTTTACAGGTGAGCATAAATTGTCAAAACTCTCCGGATAGCCACCCTTGCCGTCATAGGTTTTGTGATGACCCTTTGCAATGTCGAGCAAATAGGTGAAGTTTAGGATATTGTCTGGGAAATCGAACAGGCCGTCTACGACATCTTCGAAGTCTTCCTCATTAAAATTATGCCTGTCCGGTAAAAATCCAACCGCCCTTTCGGGGTGGTTTTTAATTATTAAAAACTCACGATCGGTCAGCTTGCGAAGTGACAATGAAATTATATGAGAGTAGGGAACTTTGCCGACATCGTGACATACTCCACCATGCCAGATGAAGTTTAAAATAGCCTCTTTATTGTCTATTGCATGCTGAGCTGTGGAAATACCGGGTAGGCCGATAAAATATTCGGGACATGTGTCAAGGAGATGTTCGGCAAGGGTGCAGGCAATTTTGGAAACCATTATCGAGTGAACAAAGGTGGGTTTGTGGCGCACAACGGTAAAGGACAACAAAAGATGCAAAAAATGCTGAGGCTTGAAAATATCGTGCCTGCCGGCAAGAAAAGTGGTCACAAGTCGTGAAACGCTGAGGGAAGACATAGTATCCGGCATACCGAGAAAATAGTTGAAGGTGCTTTGCTCTATTTCATCTACAAACTCACTTCTTTTTTCATCCGAAAGTTGGTCAGCAGGGACACTTTTAATATAGTGTAAAAAAAGTGCCGTTATGTGCATGTTTTTAAGGACACCCTCTGAACTGTAATCTGACGGGGAAGCTGATTTATAAATGCGGTGCAGTTCTTTTGCAAAATCAAGTAAGGTTGAGCGCCCTGAATAATGCTTGAG
>CAYJAS010000018.1:16778-21113 GCA_964367895.1 uncultured Oscillospiraceae bacterium
TACTCAAGGCGTGACAGCGAATTGGTAGTTATAACGGTATATTGTGGATTTGGGTTTATATACCCTGTTACGCTTGACTGAATAAACAGTTTGCTTATAGCACTATAGGCTTGTTCAATACGCTCGGGGTCAACATAGTTGTCAGAGCGCTTAACAGATACTATACGGGCACACATATTTTCGGTGATACTTATATAATATCTCTGCCATGGCAGATCCGGGTCAAAGGGTTCGGCAACTTCACGCCAAAATTTGAGAGTGTGATCAAGCTCTTCAAAATACTGGTCAAGCTTATCGTGAGTCAAATTGATATAAGTGTTGCCAAAAGAGCGAACAATAAGCTCACGAGTCGGCCTACCAAAGCTGGTATACCTGTCTGAGAAGGAGGTAATTTTTTTATAACAGGAAAAGGCTTCTTCTGAAAATAAATTGTTTTCAAGTGCAAAAAGGGCAAAGCCTTTGTAAAATAGGTTTCGGATTAACATCTCATCATCGCCCGAGAGTTCAGCATATGCAACTACAAGGTCGTGTAAAGTGACCGACAAAGCGGTATCGATTTGAGCGTCATAGCGGGAAAGCTGCATGGCAAGCGCTTCAAAATCCTTTGCCTTTTCGGCGGTGATGAGTGTGGGGTCAGCCTCATACGGAGAAATCATCGAGCGAATTGTATCATCGGTATACTGCATAATAGCTCGCAGATTGTTGGCGTGACGAAGCAGAGCATCTCGCATATCCGATTGCTCTACATGTTCATTCATTTGTTCGGTGGTAGCTCTTGCGTAGCGCTGTTCACACTCTAAGATGATTTCAACTAAGCTGTCGATTGATGCTCACCTCGTTTCACTATTATACCAATGTAATGTTAACATAAAATAAACTTGTATTCAAGCGTAGAATTGCAAGAAAATAAAATATAATGAATAATTTTATAGGAATTAATGTATTCTTAATGTATTCGCAATTTTCTCGCCTTTTGGTATCGATATCAAATCGGCACGAGTGATTGCACCGAGCTTTATAACCAAAAATGCATAAACCAATGCGGCGGCCAAAACAGCTACCGCTAACGCCATTGCTTGCAGGATAAATCCGCTGTCGCTTGTAAGCCCTAAAACGGACGACATAGCTAAATGAGACAATGCTGCGACAGCCGACATTGCAGCGGTTGCGGTCAGCGGAGCAGAGAAAATCTTTATTAAAGACAGTTTAAGTGAGCAAGCACGGCAGAGAAAGACAAAATTGACGGTCAGCATGACGATATAGCAGGCGATGGTTCCGAGCGGAGCGCCTAAAATATTTAACGGTTCGTGTCCGACCAGTACATAGGTAAAGGCAATTTTTGTGAGCAGTCCGAGGGTGATTGCCAAAACCGGGACACGCTCACGTCCGAGTGCCTGTAAAATCGATGTGGATATCATGGTCATGCAAAGCAAAACCGAGGCGATGCCCATAAGACGCAAAATATCCTGTCCGGAGGAGTGACTGCCGGGGAAAACAACATCCATTATAGGTCCCGGAAGTGTGGACAATCCGATGCCGACCGGTAGAGCGATTACCGAAGTCAGGCGGAGCGCCGAGTTGATTATTCCCTCTGTTTGCTGTTTTTGACTGCGCACGACACAGGCATAAAGCGCAGGCAAAATGCTTACGGTCAGCGGAAGGATAAAGGCAGGTGAAATGCCGTAAAGAGCGATGGTTTTTCCGTAAACACCGTACAGTATATTTGCCTGCTCCACGGCAAAGCCTGCGGCCGACTGAAGTCGGTTTATCACTATAGAGGTGTCGGCAAAGGTGATGATGCTTATAAGTGAGGTGGTCAGTGAAATGGGTATGCCCACCAAAATAAGGCGTTTGAATATCGGGGATTTTTCAGATGTTTCCGATTTATCGCTTGGATTTTTGCCGAAATGCGCCTTTCGAACCATGGGCACTACGCACAAAAGAGCGAAAGCCGCACCGCCGAGGGTGCCAAGCATGGTTGCGGCAGAAATTGTACTAAGCTGTGCGCCCAGCCCGGTGAATATAAGGGCGGCGCCTAAGCCAACGGCAACTTTGACGCAAACTTCGACAATTTGCGATACGGTGGTCGGTAGCATATTGCTCATGCCCTGTGAATATCCCCTATATACATAAGTGATGCACAGTAAAAATACCGCCGGAGAGAGCACTGCGATGCTTGAAGCGGCCGAGGGCGCACCGAGCGCTTGCGCCAGTTGATTTGAGAAAAAGAACATAAAAAGTCCACCTACAGCACCAAGTGTGCCGAAGGTGAGAAGGGATACTTTGTAAATATGCCTAAGCTGATGCTGTTTGCCGAGGGCGTTAGTCTCGCTGACCATGCGTGACAGCGACAGTAAAAGACCGCCCGCAACGACATTTATCAAGGTGTCAAAAATCGCATATGCGACGAGAAAATAGGCATATCCGCTGTCGCCCAAAATATTGCCGAGAGGTATTTTGTAAATTGCGCCCAATATTTTCATGACGGTTGCGCTGACCGTCAAAAGGGCGGCACCGTAAATATAGTTTTGTGAAGTGTTTTTCAAATCAAATCTCCGCTCAATTTATAAAAATCAGCTGCAGTTAAATGCGCAGGTCACGCTGTTTGTAAAAAAATCCGCCGACCACTATCGAGGTGAGGTAAATTGCCATATAAACCGCCACAGTGGCTATAGTCTGACTGCTCAGCTTTAGTGCGTTTTCGACCGTGAAGGAGATAAAAGGGGAGAAATAAAGCAGTGCTTGGCCGTTTTCACCGACAAGTTGGCCGAGGTATCCTAAAAGATACGAAAACAGAACAATCCCACTTGCCACACTGCCCGTTCCGATTTTGGAGCTAAAGCCGGCTATCGCAAGAGATATACCACCGAAGAAAATCGGTGAAAAACCTGTGATTTTTGCCGAACCGATGATGTTCATAAGAGAGAATGTTTCGCCGCCGTTTATAAGGCCGCAAGCTATTGTGGATACAACGGCGCACAAGATAATGCAGGCGGTGGCTATCAGTGAAGTAAAGTATTTTGCAATGTATATTTCGTTGCGACTGACTGAAAGTGAACTCAAAAATTCTATCGATTTGCTCTTTTCTTCTTTTGTGATGAGCCCTGCCGAAAAGGTGGCCGAAAAAATTGAAATTGCCACCAAAACTAAAGTGAAAATCATGCTGTAGTAGGCGGTGAAGTCGGACAGGTCACTTATTTCGGTCATGCCGACAAATTGCAGTAGCTCTTGGGGCATAGCCTCAAACTTTAAGTTTGCCATTTCATTTATCGAGGGGAAGAGTATCATATACAAGGTCATAACCGAAAAAATGGCGATGCTCCAACCGATTATCGTCTTTTTGGTGGTGGAAAGGTTGAAAAGGCATAGCTTGGTGATATTTTTAAGGTCAATTTTTTTCATTTTCTTCGCCCTCCTCGGTGTAGTAAGAGATAAACTCCTGCTCGACGGTTGAGGTTTTGATTTCAAGCGAAACAAGGTCGAGTTGCGCCAGTTTTGAGACAAGTTGATTTATATCGCTGTCAAGCTCAAAACTCTCGGATTGACCGTCACGGGTTTGATAGGTGACATGTTGTTTGTGGTTGATTTTCACTTTGCTCATGTCAAGATAGTCGACCAAATCGCCGTCTTTGATGATGGCAACTTTGTCGCAGTATTTTTCAATTTCGCTTAAATTATGGCTTGACAGGAAAACAGTTGCCCCTGCGTTTTTTTTCTCGGCGACAAGTTCGAAAAACTTGTTTTGCATAAGCGGATCAAGACCGTTTGTCGGCTCGTCAAAGACAAAAAGCTCGGCGTCCTTCAAAAATCCGATAATAAGGGACACTTTTTTGCGATTTCCAAGGCTGAGTTCATTGACTTTTTTGCCTAAATCAAGTTCAAATCGAGTGGCGAGAGCCTCGATTTGCTCGGCGCCGGCTCCGCTGAATGAGGCAGCAAAGGTCAGCAGTTTGCGGCAAGTGATATTGTCGTAAAAAGCCGCTTCGCTCGGGACATATGCCACTTTTGCTTTAATTGCCTTGTTGTCACGCTCGCTGTCAAGTCCGAGAATTGAAATGCTACCCTCTGTCAGATGTATCATGCCCAGCATACTGCGCAAGGTGGTACTTTTTCCCGCACCGTTTTTGCCGACAAAGCCGACAATTTGCCCTTTTGGTACGGTCAGATCGAGCGATTTAACCGCTGTGAAAGAGCCGTAATCTTTGCGAAACTGTTTGATAATTACCGCAGACATAGGTCGCCTCCGTCATTTTAAAAGATTTATAACTATTTTAACACAAAAAAATCGAAAAATCAAAGGATATTAATGCAAAAAACCGCCCTTCGGGGCGGTTT
>CAYJAS010000019.1:0-4803 GCA_964367895.1 uncultured Oscillospiraceae bacterium
TTAAGGAGATTTTTATATGAAATTGTCCCAATTACCGCAAAAGTTGATTGCCCTTGCGCTGTGCCTTTGCATGCTGGCAGGCTGTAACCAAGCCCCGCCGACCGAGCCGTCCATAGAGGATGTTGCACAGCCCGAGCAGGTGCAACCGGAGCCGACACCGGAGCCCGAGCCGACTCCCGAGCCGGAACCTATTCCCGAGCCCGAGCCCGAGCCTGACATTGAACTTCGCATTACGGCGGTGGGCGACAATTTACTGCACAATACCGTGTCCTTTGCCGCTGAAACGGCCGACGGGGGATATGATTTTTCTCCGATGTACAGCCATATCGCCCCGGTAATAGAGGGCAGTGATATAGCCTTTATCAATCAAGAGGTCATGCTGACCGGAACGGCGACCAGCTACCCCATTCTTTCGGCACCGTATGAGGTTGCGCCTGCGCTCAAGGGGGCAGGATTTAATGTTGTCAACCTTGCGACAAATCACAGCCTTGACAAAGGGGTGGACGGTCTTGAAAAATCGCTTAACACCGTCCATGCAGAGGGATTTGACGCCGTGCTGGGCGCATTTTTGACACAGGAGCAGGCCGACGAGCACATAATAATTGAGAAGCAAGGGATAAGTATAGGGTTTTTGTCCTACACTTACAGCTTAAACGGATTTTCTCTGCCGAGCGACAGACAGTACATGGTGTCGATGATTGACGAGCAAAAAATGCGTGAGCAGGTCACCGAGTTGCGACCGTTGTGCGATTATCTGATAGTTTCCATGCACTGGGGCAGTGAATATCAGTATGAGCCAAACGACACACAAATACAGCAGGCGCAGATACTCAACGAAAGCGGAGCCGACCTGATAATCGGGCATCACCCCCATGTATTGCAACCGTTGGAGGTTATAGAGGGCGAGAATGGGCACCAAACGGTGTGCGCATGGTCGCTCGGAAACTTTGTCTCAAACCAAAATAGGCGCCCACGTATGCTGGGCGGTATGCTTGATATGACCGTGCGATTCTCGCCCGAGGGCGAACTGTTGCAGACGGTGGAGCAGGGCATTTTACCGGTGGTCACACATTATGAGAGCGGCGGAAATTACGGTGTTTATCCGCTGTATGACTATACCGAGGAGCTGGCAAGTGTACATGGAATTAAAAGGCACACCGACCCGATAACCGTGCAATATCTTGAAGATTTAGCGGTGCAGGTGCTTGGCGACAGTATGATAACAAATGAGTAATACTTTTTGCAATATAACTCTCAAAAACCCATTTTTCCTTGCGCCCATGGCAGGGGTTACCGATTCGGCATTTCGCACCGTTTGTGCCGCCCAAGGTGCCGCGGTGACTTACACCGAGATGGTCAGCGCAAAGGCTCTGATCATGGGCGGTGACAAGAGCAAAACCTTGCTCGACATTCGAGATGACCACCGCCCGTGTATTGTACAGCTTTTCGGCAGTCATCCGCAGACCATGGCACAGGCGGCACGCATGGTGGCCGATATGTGCTCACCGCTTGCCATAGATGTAAATATGGGCTGTCCTATGCCGAAAATTATTTCAAACGGTGACGGTAGTGCACTGATGGCAGATGAAAAACTGGCCTCCCAAATCGTGCAGGCTATGGTCTCCGCCGTTGACCTGCCTATAACCGTCAAGTTTCGAAGTGGAATAACAAGCGAGAGCATAAACGCAGTCAGCTTTGCAAAGGCGATGGAAAACGCGGGCGCACATGCCCTTTGCATACACGGCAGAACCCAAAAACAGCTTTACGGCGGTACGGCAGACAGGGCTATTATAGCTGAGGTCAAAGCGGCCGTTTCGGTGCCGGTAATTGCCAGCGGTGATGCTTTTTCAGCGCAAGCTTGTATGGAACTTATCGAGCAGACAATGGTGGACGCCGTCATGATAGCCAGAGGGGCACAGGGCAGGCCGCATCTTTTTGCACAATGTGTAGCCGCTGTAGAGGGGCGCATATTGCCCCCTATGAGCATAGAGCAATTTGTAGCGATAATGGACGAGCACATGTGCCTGACCCTTGAGCGAAAAGGCGAACATGCCGTGGTTGAAATGCGTAAGCATGCGCTGTGGTATTTGGCGAGAATACAAGGGGCAAAGCCATTTAAAACCCAAATGGCAACCGTGTCCTCTTATGCCGAGTTTAAAGAGGTTTGCCATCAAATAATAGAGAGCGGACTCACTGTGAAGGAGTGATTACTGTGAACGAGAGCCAAGCGGTATCCCTTGCCAAAAAGGGTAACGAGGAGGCTTTTGAGCAGCTTGTTTTGCTGTATGAAAAAAAGATATATAATACGGCGCTCAGATATTCGGGTGACCGTGAAACGGCGTTTGACATAAGCCAAGAGGTCTTTTTGCGAGTTTTTAGGTTTATTTCCTCGTTTGATGAGCGAAGCTCATTTTCAACATGGATCTATAAAATTACCACCAATGTCTGCAAGGATTTTTGTAAAAAGCAGACCGATACACTTTCGCTCGATGATGAGGAGCAAAGTGGTATCGAAATCGGTGATGAGACATATGAACCGTCGAAAGTTTATGAGCGCAGTGATTTGTGCGAGCAAATTGCAAGCTGTATAAGCAAATTGCCAGAGCATTATCGGCAGGTGGTGGTCATGCGTGATGTAAACGGCATGAGCTATGAGCAAATAGCACAGGTGCTGGAGCTGGAGCAGGGCACGGTAAAATCACGCATTGCACGTGGCAGGGAAAAACTAAGAAAAATTTTGCAAAAAAGCGGGAACTTTTCCGATGCTTTTAAGTCAAAAGATATATCGGGGAGGTGAAGCAGTGAGCAATTGTGACAATTATGTCGAACAGATAAGCATGTATGTTGACGGTTTTTTGGCGGAAGACGAGCAGGCGCAGCTTATGGCGCATATTGAAACATGCCCGTTGTGCCGTGACAGACTTACCGCTTTTACCGCTATGCACGGCGGTATTGAGGAGCAGGAAGTGCCATTTCAGCTACATGAGGCCATTATGCTTTCGCTGGCACAGGCCAATAATGACAAAAAAGTGCTCGATTTGCGCAAGAGATTTAAAGCAATTAAGCGTGTGTCAGTTGCGGCCGCTTGTGCCGTTATAGCTGTTTCGATTTGGCGTGTCTCGGCACCGCCGACAACTCCGACACAGCCGAGCGTTGTCTCACTTGATGGGGTGGGGACATATTCACTTACAGACGATCAAAGTCGCACTGCTTATGTTGCTTTGCCCTGCGTTATGGCCGAAGGCGATATAAAGCTGGCAAAGCAGCTTTTTGCGCAATATGATATTTCTGAGGAATATGATAGCAGTATTACTTTCAGCCTGCCCATGAGCGATTATGCCTCGATTGACAAAATAACCGAGTTTCTTGAGCAAAACGGATTTTCGGTGCTACTGTCAGAGCAACCTGAGCAAGAAAATGAGTATTATTTGGTAACGATACAGACCGGAAATTAAAAAAATCCCCGAATGGCAAAGCCATTCGGGGATTTTATTTGGATGTTTAATGTCCCTGATATGAAAAATGCATATAGTCGTTGTTGCTTTTCCATGCCGTTCCGCCCCATGTAAAGCCGTACTTTGCAAAGGCGGCTGCAACATCGCCGTCTTCCGGTATGGAATAAGGATTTTCACCCGGCTCCCAAAGCGAGCCCGATAGTATTTCGCCGTCTTTAATCATGTAATTTTCATTATAATTGATGTCAACAGCAAGCCCGTAATTGTGCTCGGAGGTGCCACCACGCCAAGCATATCCACCGACATTTTTAATTGGGAAACGCTCGTCACCATTGAAAATTTCGGTGAAAATCGCAACAATCATCTGCGAGATGCCCTCATGTACTTTAACGGTTGCGGTAGACTCATACTTTTGCCCGTTTGAGTCCAATCTCCACACCGGGAAGCCGACGGTCACCATATTTGGCTCAGCCTGAGAAGCCGAGGTGTAACGAGAGTCCATATCGCCAAAGATATATTGCTCTTTTGCACGGGAATAGCCGACCTCAAATAGCTCTTCGGGTAGGCCGAAAAATCCATCTACCTCCGGTTGGGAGGGCTCCGGCTCGGGCGGTATTAAATGCGCCGTGCCTTTGTCGGTGAAAATATCATAAAACCTAACTGCGACAACTATAGCTTGGGCACGGCTTGAATTGAGCATCGGACCGATTTCAGTCGCAGAAACACCGTTTACAATGCCTGCTTTGAGCACTGCGGCAGTAGCTGTTTTGCCCCAATCGGCAACTTGTACACCATCATCAAACATTGATATAAGCGATTGTGCTTCGTCAGCGGTTAATTGCATGTGATTACCGGTTGCGTCCATCAAATTTTGCATCATGACAAACATTTCAAGGCGAGTTATCGTATCATCGGGCGCAAATATGCCTTCACTCTTGCCCGAAACAATGCCAAGCTTATATGCGGCGTTGATAAGGGCATCGTCGGTGTCTGAAAAATGCACCGTGCTTCTGCGGCCAAATTTGCGACCGGTGGCTTCAAGGGTGTTCATAAGAATATGGCAAAACTCTGCACGTGTGATGCTAATCGACAGGTCTGCCTTAAGCAAATCGCGGGGGATTATACCCATCTGCTCGGCAGATGCTATCGGTTGCTTGAAATAATCGGCAACACCGGTGTAGGCCAAGGCACTTGTCGCCATACTCGCCATTATCAAAACGGTAGCGACGGTCTTTTTGAGAAGTTTTTTAAGCATTTTACAATCCTTTTCTACTAAAAAAGCGGCTTCTGTCGAATACGCTCAAATAATATCAAAATAATTACAAAATGTCAACAAAATTATTACAAA
>CAYJAS010000019.1:4903-20517 GCA_964367895.1 uncultured Oscillospiraceae bacterium
TCGCCCCTACATTATCAATCCCATAAAAAAACCGCCCGAAAGGGCGGTTTTTTGCTTTATTAAAATCAGTGATTATTTGACGGCAATAACCTTGCGGTGTCTTTTATGGCTTCGCTTGAGTTCATACATACGGGCATCGGCTATAGCAATCAGCTCTTTTGCCGTGATAATTTCGTTGGGGTGCTTAAATGCCACACCGTAACTGATAGAGGTTACATATTCTTTGCTATACTGCTTCGGGATGTTTAAAACCGCTCTATAACATTGAATTAGGCTTTTGGTAATCTCGTCCTCTGACGAATATCTGCCCAAAACAACCATTTCATCGCCGCCGTATCTGCATACGACATGTTCTCTGAAATAGTCGCTCAAAATCTCGGCGACCGTCCTAATGTAGAAATCGCCTTCCTCGTGACCAAAAGTGTCATTAACTGTTTTTAGCCCATCAAGGTCGATAAAAGCGACAAAGAAGGATTTTTCCTGTTCAACCATGCGCTGGGTTACATTGTCGGCATAATCTCTTGTAAAAAGACCGGTGAGATTGTCCTTGGTCGCCTCCTCCTCAAGATCTTTTAGGTCTTCCAAAGCTTCAACATTTTTAGCGCTGAGCCGCTTGTAGGTTTCGGTTGAAATTCTAAGCTCTGCCAAAAAGTATGCAAAAACGATAAAAGTCGAAAATGCAGCTATTGTGCTGACAGCCAAAACAATGTAATGATAGAGAAGCTCACGGCCTGCATCGACATGAATTGTGAGCAGGAAGAAAAATAATGTCAACAGCAAAATGGAAAATGCCGCCGTCAAAAAGGTCAAGTTTTTGTTATCAGCCAATATAGTGTCAAGTGAGTTTCTCGGGATGCTCTTTCGGGCCAATCTTATGGTTGAAATTGAAAGGGTGAAGCTGACAATGCCGACTATTAGAAGCATGTCACTGCTTGTCACCGCTTGGGTTATAGTGGAGTCATTGATAAGTGCGATAGTAGCCAATACGGCAAGGCGCTTTGCAAAGAGATTTACAGTGAAGGTGACACCGATAAACAGCATCTGAGTGAAGTTCGCCTTGAGCACCAATCTGATTTCAATTGCAAGTGCAACCGCATAGGTGCAAATTGCGAGAGCTTCAAACTGTACAGGCAGGAAAAAGATGTAAAACGCCAAAAAGCTGATATTTAACAGGCCGCAAATAATGCCCTTGACGAGCGGAAATTTGTTGGCGCTGAAGATATATCCGCAATAGGAAAATACCGTGTAATTATATCCGCAAAAAGAAAGGACAAACAAGATAAAAAGGATTGTAGAAGTCATAGAGAACCCCCCTTCATTTTCTCATAAAAGAGCTCCTTGTTTCGTCTCATATTTTCGTCAGCGACAGATAAAATGTGACTGGCGCCTAATTTTTGAACCGCCTCGTCAACATAGACATATCCCACACTGGCCGAAACCAAAAATTCCTCGGTCTTGTCTTGTGCTTCAATGTTTTTTAAGATTCTACTTATGATGGCATCACAGCTTTCGCCCTGCACATCTGTAAGCAAAACCAAAAACTCATCTCCGCCTATACGGGCAACAATGTCATTTTCACGCACAGCATTTAAAATGCCACGGGAAATTTTGATTATCAAACGATCACCGGCGTTGTGTCCGTAAGTGTCGTTTGTATATTTCAAAGCATTGATATCGATAAACAGGACATAGAAAGGCTTGTCAAACTGCTCGTCCGAACATGCGTTGTCAAGCATATTCATGATATATCTGCGGTTATAAACGCCGGTAAGCTCATCTCTGATTATTTTTGTAATCAGGTTTTCTTTTTGCTCGGAAATCTGCTTTTGCTCGCTTATGGCGCTGTCGGAATATCGCTTGTAAAGGTTTGCGTCAATAAGGCTTATAGCATATAAAAAGAACAGATAGAAGATGAGCATGGAGCCGATAGAAAGTGTAAGCGACAACAGCATTTGCTCGGGATAAAGGTAGTCGTCAAGCATGGTTGAGGAGTGATCAAGATGTACCAAAAGGATAATCATGATTGAAATTAGCAAGATGACTGAGTGCTTGCTTTTGACGGTCACTCGCTGAATAGATTTGCTATCCAAAAACTTTTTGACGACTTCATGAGCCAAGCCTAGCACAGCACAAGTGACAATAATGATAATATTGTCATATACAGTTCCGCTGACAAGCTCAACAGGGGTTAAATCTACCATGTTGGAAACAATCATAATAGAAGGTGTCAAAATCGCCGAAAGGTGGAGCACAAAAATTGAAGCACCGCACAAAACTTGGATAAAGTCTGTTTTAGAGATAAGCTTGAACTCTATAGCAAGTATCACCAAATAGATTGGCAAAATGATATATAAATGAAGGCCGGCAACCTGCATAAGCGCAAACAAAGAGGTGTTAAAGAGCGCAAGCAGCAGGAATACTCGTTTGTCGTTTGCCCCCCCTACCAGCAAAGTGGAGGCGTAAGAAAAAGAAGAAAATTGATATAAAAATATCGCGAGAAGAGACAGGATAAGAATAACAGTATTCATAGTGGCATCCATCACACACACCCCCATAATTCAATATAAATATACAAAAATATTTTAACACAATACCAGTAAAAAATCAATGAGAAAACACATGTTTTTGCAAAAAACAACAACCCCCACTTCGATTTGTTTGTATCGAAGCGGGGGATTGTGATTTATCTGTTAAGCAGGTTTTACAACAAAGTTAACAATTTTGCCCTTTATCACGATGCTCTTTACGATTTCCATACCCTCAAGTACAGGGGCAACCGTTTCATGGGCGGCGGCCATGTCGAGAATTTGCTGTTGCTCGGCATCTGCGGCGATGGAAATGACGCCTTTTAGTTTGCCGTTAACTTGAACTGCGATTTCGACAACATCGTCTATAGTCTTTGCCTCATCATAGCTTGGCCATTGTGCTACCGACAGCAGACCGTCATGCCCGAAATCGCTCCACAGCTGTTCTGTGAAATGGGGGGCAAATGGGTTTAAAATGCACAAAAAGTCTTTAATTTCGGCACGGTTTGCGCCGTTTTTATCAAACTGGTTGAGCATTGTCATCATAGCGGCTATAGCGGTGTTGAACTTGAGGTTCTCGATATCCTCGCCAACCTTTTTGATGGTTTTGTGCATGGCACTTTCATTTTGTACCGAGTAGCAATCTCCCGGGCTGATGTTGTCGCAAAGAGAACCCAGCCTGTCCAAAAATCTGCGGCATCCTTTAATTGCGGTCATGCTCCAAGGAGCAGCCTTTTCAAAATCGCCTATAAACATCTCGTAAAGTCTGAGGGTATCTGCGCCGTAACGGTCAATAATATCATCGGGAGTGACGACATTTCCTCTGCTCTTGCTCATCTTTTCGCCGTTTTCTCCCAAAATCATACCGTGACTGGTGCGCTTTTTATAAGGCTCAGAGGTTGGGACAACGCCGATATCATACAAAAACTTGTGCCAAAAACGGCTGTAGAGAAGGTGCAAAGTGGTGTGCTCCATACCGCCGTTGTACCAGTCGACCGGTGTCCAGTAGGAAAGTGCCTCCTTGCTTGCCAATTGCTCTTTGTTGTTGGGATCGGCGTAGCGCAGATAGTACCAGCTTGAGCCGGCCCATTGGGGCATGGTATCGGTTTCACGCTTTGCAGACCCTCCGCAAGTGGGGCAGGTGGTGTTTATCCAGTCGGTGCACTTTGAAAGCGGACTTTCTCCGTTGTCGGTCGGCGCATAATTGTCCACCTCGGGCAGTTCAAGCGGAAGTTCGCTCTCGGGTAGTGCAACATATCCGCATTTTTCGCAGTGTACTATCGGAATGGGCTCACCCCAATAACGCTGACGGGAGAATACCCAGTCACGCAGCTTAAAGTTAACTTTTTGTCTGCCTATGCCTTTTTCTTCAAGCCATTTAAACATGGCCTGCTGTGCCTGTTCGGTGCTCATGCCTGTCATAAATCCCGAGTTGACCACCGTGCCATGCTCGCAGTCTACATAAGCTTCTTTGGTGATGTCGCCGCCGGCGATTACCTCGACTATCGGTAGGTCAAAAGCCTTTGCAAAGGCAAAGTCACGCTCGTCATGTCCGGGCACCGCCATGATTGCGCCGGTGCCGTAGCCCATGAGCACATAGTCGGACACAAAAATAGGCACCTGCTCGCCGCTTACCGGGTTTGTTGCGGTGACGCCTTCGATTTTTACGCCGGTCTTTTCCTTTTGCAGTTCTGTACGTTCAAAGTCCGACTTTCTGGCGGACTGCTGTTTATATTGCTCGATTTGCTCGTAATTTGAAATGTTACTGCGCCACTTTTCAAGATAGGGATGCTCCGGGCTGATAACCATATAGGTTACGCCGAACAAGGTGTCGGCACGGGTGGTGAAGATGGTCATAATATCACCTTCACTGGTGGTGAAATCGACTTCCGCTCCGGTGCTTCTGCCTATCCAGTTGATTTGCTGTGTCTTGACACGGGGAAGATAATCGACCGTGTCGAGATCGTCGATAAGGCGCTGTGCATAAGCGGTGATTTTCAGCATCCATTGGCTTTTTTCACGGCGCACAACCTCAGAACCGCAACGCTCACAAGCACCGCCGACAACCTCCTCATTTGCAAGTACGCATTTACAAGAGGTGCACCAGTTGACCGGCATGGTCGATTTATAGGCAAGCCCGTTTTTGAAAAGCTGTAGGAAAATCCATTGGGTCCACTTGAAATATTCGGGGTCTGTCGTGTTTATCTCTCGTGACCAGTCAAAGGAGATGCCCATAGCTTGAAGTTGTCCCTTAAAGCGAGCAACATTGTTTGCGGTTACAATTTTTGGGTGAATATTGTTTGCAATGGCATAGTTTTCGGTCGGTAGGCCGAAAGCGTCCCAACCCATGGGGAACAGGACATTTTTGCCCTGCATACGCTTTTTACGGGCCACAATGTCAAGCGCCGTATACGGACGGGGATGTCCCACATGCAGTCCCGAACCGGAGGGGTAGGGGAACTCGATCAGGGCGAAAAACTTTTCAAGCTCAGGATCGTCCTTTGCGAAAAATATCTCGCCCTTTTCCCAAACATCTTGCCATTTTTTGTCTATATCATGATGATTGTATTGCATTTTGCGTCCTCGCTTTCAGTTTTCGGTGATAAGTGCGCTCAAATCGACTTGCTCTGCATCGCCCCAAAGTCGCTCGAGAGCATACATCTCACGGGCATCTTCGAGGAAGATGTTGACAACGACGGTGGTGTAGTCGATGAGTATCCAGTTGGAGGTCACACCCTCACGATGGTGCACATACAGGCCGTGCTCGTCTTTCAGCCTTTTTTCGATTTCCTCACCGAGCGCACGGATATGGGTGCTCGAGGTACCGGTCATGACGACAAAATAGTCGGCAAGTGTGGTTTTTTCGGTGACGTGCATGGCGATAATGTCCTTTGCCTTGCGCTCGTCTGCTATGCTGACAATAAGGTCAAGCAATTGTTTCGGTGTTAGTTCTGTCATATATTTTCTTTCTCCTTAAGTAATTGATTTAATGCGGCGTAAGCGTCGGGATGGACAAGCTTATTGCCCTCTTTGAGCCTTGAAATTTTGGCGTATAGTGCGGCGATCATGGCCTTGTCGAGGTCGTTTTCCATAACGGCACGGATGGAGCCTGCGTACTGCTCCGAGCGTGAAGGCTCTGCGGCGTCGGAAATGTACAGGATTTTATCGAGATCGGTCATGTCGGAGTCACCGGTGGAGTGCAGTTCAATCGCTCTGCAAATCTCGCGGCCGATGCCAAGCTTGTGCCTTGCCCATGCCGCGCCGGTGTGGGAGTGCAATATGCGTGGAAAATCCTCGGGCGCATAATTAAGTATTATATCCCATTTTTCAAGCACTTGCAACTGCTCATCGAAACTTAGTTTTTTTGTCACATCGTGAAGCAGTGCTGCGGCACGTGCCTTGTACTCGTCCACCCCGAAAATGGAGGCAAGACGCACAGCGGTGCTCTCGACACCCAAAATATGCTCAAAACGCTTTTTGTCGCTGTTTTGGCGAGCGAAATCACGCAGCACCTCAAGTTTTGGATTGTAAAGCTCATGATCGGCTATGTATTCGATTATGCACTGCGGAAGTAGGTCAAAACCCTGTCCGTCACGCAACTGAGTAGAGCTTATGTCAATCGGGTCGGAGGGGATTATATGCACTGGGGTGCCGAAGGCTTTGTTGAGCCGTTTTGCCTCTTTGGCAAGCTTTTTGTCGACACCCTCCTTGCGGGCGACGACGGCAATCTGCACCATGCTGAGTAGGCGCTGTGCATCTTTCCACTCGCTTAAAGTGAAAAACATATCACTGCCGACAATCATATAAAGCTCGGCATCGGGGTGCATTTGCCTGAAAGCTTCAAGGGTGTCAACCGTGTAGCTCACACCTTGACGGTCAATCTCAATTCGAGAAACCTCAGAGCGGTCAACCATGCTTGAGATCAAACTACACATTTCAAAGCGTTGCTCGGCGGTCGCCGCACTGTCGGGAAGCTGCTTGTGAGGCGGAATATTGCCCGGTACAAAAAACAGCTTGTCAAGCGAAAGGGTTTCAATGCAAACCCGTGCTGCCGCCGCGTGACCTTCATGAGGCGGATTAAATGTTCCGCCGAAGATTGCTATTTTCATGCTTTTGGTAGAACAATGGTCGGGTTTTTTTCAGATGCCCTGTACAGCACAAGCTTACTGCCTATGCATTGCACCGGCTGAGCAGAGAGTGCTTCGCAAAGCACGGCGGCCGCCTCCTTTGGTGTCAATAAGGAGCTTTCAAGCACTCCAAGCTTGATAAGCTCATGAGAGGTTAGGTCATTGTCGGCCTGTTTTATCACATTTTCGGTTATCCCGTCCTTGCCAATCTGCCCGATTGTCTTCAAATCATTTGCTTTTGAGCGCAAAAAAGCTCTTTGTTTTGTTGTAAGCATATATTTACTCCTATAAAAGATTAGTGATTGTTTAAACTATAATAATGCCTGCGAAGCAAAGCAAAAGAGATAGCTACTAAGGATTTTAACATGTTTTTGCTTTGTTCGGGTGCAAGGTTTTTGTCTTGCAAGGCAAAACCTTTGCACCTTTTGATTTTGGGAGTGTGCCCCAAAATCAAAACAGGAAGTCATTCAATGTATCTGAAGTGGCAAAACAAATATGTTTTGCCGCCAAATCAGATCCCAAAGGTCTGATTTGCAAATGCAATTCGCGCGTTGCATTTGTTCAGTGGACATTATAATACCAATTTTTCAACATAATAGCAAGTCTTTGAACGATTTTACTTGAAAATTTCCGATTTTTTTGATAACATGTCTTTAGCTATTGAAAAAAATAAAGCGAGGAGTACAAAATGTATAAAAACATGCCTCTGATTTGCATCAGTAACGACTCCAATTACTCGGTGGTGCAGGACACCGCTCCGAGACAGATTTACAGCCCAAAGGCATACAGCGAAGCTATAGCCAATGCAGGCGGAATACCGATGATTACAGGAGAGTTTTGCCCCGAGGAGCTGGCCGAAATATGCGATGCACTGCTGATAACCGGCGGTGACGATGTTGACCCTGAGACCTATGGTGAGGAGATACTCAACGACAGCGTCAAGCCGGACAGTGAGCGCACTGCCTTCGAAATGCCACTGCTGAAAGCATTTATCGCCAAGGGCAAGCCGATTTTGGGCATATGCCGTGGCTGTCAGATGATAAATGTCGCACTGGGCGGAACGCTGTATCAAGATTTGCTCGCCCAAAAGGGCTGGATACACATGCACCGAGAAATCAGGCACGATGTTTTTGCACAGCCGGGTTCTGTTTTGCACAGCTTGTTCGGAGCGACTTTTAAGGCCAACAGCACCCACCATCAAGCGGTTAAAGATTTGGCACCGGGACTGACGGTGACGGCACGCAGTGTCGAGGGTATTATCGAAGCCTTTGAGCATCAGACTATGAACATTGTAGCAACTCAATTCCACCCCGAACGATTGACCGGTAAATCGTGGGACGAGCGCACACCGGATTATGCACCGCTGTTTAAGCATTTTGTAGACGGCGTGAAAAAGCACTATAACAAATAATTTAAAATTGAAAGTGAGATAAAATTATGTCAGCATCAAAAGTATTCTACACCGATTTACGCGCGAAAGGCGAGAGTCTGCAGAGCAAATTGCGCCGTTTGATGATTACGGCTGGTATTAAAAACATAAATTTCGACAAAAAGTATACAGTGATTAAACTGCACTTCGGCGAGCCGGGAAATCTTGCCTATCTTCGTCCCAACTGGGCGAAAACTGTGGCAGACCTTGTCAAAGAGCTGGGTGGCAAACCCTTTTTAAGTGATGCAAACACCTTGTATGTCGGCCGCCGAAAGGATGCGCTTGAGCATCTTGATGCTGCATATGAAAACGGCTTTTCACCCTTCTCAACGGGATGTCAGATTATCATTGCCGACGGTCTTAAAGGCACCGATGAAGTGCTGGTTCCGGTGCAGGGCGGAGAGTATATTAAAGAGGCGAAAATCGGCCGTGCTTTTATGGATGCCGATGTCTTTATCTCGCTGTCGCATTTTAAAGGACACGAAATGACCGGTTTTGGCGGATGTCTTAAAAATGTCGGAATGGGCTGTGGAAGTCGTGCCGGAAAAATGGAAATGCACAACAGCGGAAAACCCTTTGTAAAGGATGCTAAATGTATAAACTGCGGAGTTTGCGCAAAAAACTGTGCACACGATGCAATCGATTTGAGCGGGGCGACAGCAAAAATTGTTGAGGATAAATGCGTCGGTTGCGGCCGCTGTATCGGCGTATGTCCTACCGATGCCGTTGCATCGAAATGGGACGAGGCGGCAAGCGTTTTAAATTATAAAATTGCCGAATACACCAAAGCGGTGCTCGACGGGAAACCGGCATTTCATATAAACTTGGTCATAGATATTTCACCGCTGTGTGACTGCGCCTCCTTCAACGATGCGCCGATAGTGCCCGATGTTGGCATGTTTGCCTCCTTTGACCCGGTTGCACTTGACATGGCTTGTGCCGATGCGGTAAACAAACAGCCGGCAAACAGCGGCACAGTTTTGCATGAGCATGGCTGTGAGTGCGGACACGAGAAAGAGGCAGATCATTTTGCCATGATGCACCCCGATTCCGACTGGCGTGCCGCAATAACACATGCTGAAAAAATCGGATTGGGAACAGCGCAATATGAGCTTGTAGAGGTAAAATAGACACCTCTGTGAGCCGATAATTTGCAATTTAAAAACTTTTAAAAACTATCGGAGAATAAAAAAATGGGAACAGTAAAACCACGCACAATGTCGGGCTTTATGGAGCTTTTGCCCGAAAGGCAAATGTATTTTGAGAGCATTTTAAAAACTCTGCGTGAAAGCTATGCTCTTTATGGGTTTTATCCGCTTGACACGCCGATAATAGAGGCCAGTGAGATACTGCTTGCCAAGGGTGGCGGAGACACCGAAAAACAAATATACCGTTTCAATAAAGGCGACAATGACCTGTCTTTGCGCTTTGATTTGACCGTTCCGCTCGCAAAATATGTGGCCATGAATTACGGCAAATTGACCTTTCCTTTTAGGCGTTATCAGATCGGAAAGGTTTACAGGGGAGAGCGTCCGCAAAAGGGCAGGTTTCGTGAGTTTTACCAGGCCGACATTGACATAGTCGGTGATGAGGCGCTTGACATAATGTGCGAGGCCGAGGTAATTGGAGTGATTTTTGAAAGCTTGACGGCACTTGGGCTGAGCAAGTTTAAAATTAAAATCAACAACAGGAAAATACTTGTCGGACTGTTTGAAATGCTTCAAATAGGAGATAAATCGGCAGAGGTAATGCGCACCATTGACAAGATTGACAAGGTGGGCAAAGACAAGCTTAAAACTCTTTTGTGCGAGCTTGAACTGAGCGAAGATGTAGCACAAAATCTGATTGATTTTGTTTCACACAGCGGAAGTAACAGCGAGAAAATCGACTTTTTAAAAACTTTTAAAAACCAGACAGAGGTTTTTAAAAACGGCGTGGCAGAGCTTGAAACGGTAGTGGAATATGCCGAGCATTTCGGAGTTTCACAGGGCTATCTTGAGGTGGACTTTTCGATAGCTCGCGGACTCGATTATTATACGGGTACGATTTATGAAACTGTGCTGACAGATTTTCCGCAGTTTGGCTCGGTCTGTTCGGGTGGTCGATATGACGATCTCGCAAGCTATTATACCGATAAAAAACTGCCGGGAGTCGGCCTTTCGATCGGAGTAACCCGTTTGTTTTCGGCTTTAGAGGAATACAATTTGCTTAACGAGCAAATGTCAACTTCACCGTGCGATGTGCTGATAATTCCAATGATAGAGGAATTATCACCTTGCCTTTTACTTGCAACAAAATTGCGTGAGCAAGGCATCAGGACACAAGTTTTTTCCGGCGACAAAAAGTTTAAACAAAAGATGAGCTATGCCAACAAAATTGGCGCACCGTATGTTGCAATTTTAGGTGAAGACGAACTGGTCGAAGGAGCTGTAGCAATTAAAAATATGCAAAGTGGCGAGCAGGTAAAAGTGCTTCAATCACAGGCGGCGGAGTTTTTAAAAAATGCAATTTTAAACTTTTCCAAAACGCCGATACACGACATTTAAAAATGCAGTTTTAAAAATATTTAAAAACCGAAGGAGATAAAAAACATGTCTTTAATTCACCCAAAAAATAGGAGCGCCTTTTGCGGTGATTTCCGTTTAGATGACGCCGGCAAGCAGGCGAGTGTTTGCGGATGGGTTCAACGCAGACGCGATCTCGGACAGCTGATATTTATCGATGTGCGTGACCGCTCGGGCATATTACAGCTTGCTTTTGATGACAGCACAGACCGTGCGGTTTTTGAAACAGCCCTTTCGTGCAGAGCTGAGTTTACCATACATGCAAGCGGCACAATCCGTGAGCGCAGTTCGAAAAATCCCGATCTGCCCACCGGCGATGTTGAGCTGTTTGTCACACAACTTCACATCTTTACACAGTCGGAAACACCGCCATTTGAAATACTGGATGAGGTAAATGTAAACGAAACTTTGCGCATGAAATATCGTTATCTTGACCTGCGTCGTCCGGCACTTCAAAGTGCAATTTCCTTGCGCCATAAAACGGCAAAGGTGACCCGTGATTTCTTTGATGAGCAGGGATTTTTGGAAATTGAAACTCCTATTTTGACCAAGTCAACACCGGAGGGCGCGCGCGACTATTTGGTTCCGTCACGTGTGCATCCGGGCGAGTTTTACGCATTGCCGCAGTCGCCGCAACAGTATAAGCAACTGCTTATGTTGGCAGGCTATGACAGATATATGCAGATAGCTCGTTGCTTCCGTGATGAGGATTTGCGTTATGACCGCCAGCCCGAGTTTACCCAGGTGGATGTCGAGATGAGCTATGTTGACAGGGACGATGTTCTTGAGCTGAGCGAGCAATATTTAAAAAGATTGTTTAAAGAGGTCGTAAATGTAGATGTGCAGCTTCCCCTGCCACGACTGCCCTATACTGAAGCGATGCGACGCTACGGCAGTGACAAGCCGGACACTCGTTTTGACATGGAACTTTGCGATTTGACGGCAGAGGTTGAGGGCTGTGGATTTGCCGTTTTTGAAGGTGCGGCATCGGCAGGCGGAAGCGTTATTGCAATTAATGTACCGGGTGGCGGAGAGAAAATGAGCCGCAAGGAAATTGACGCTCTCGGCGAGTTTGTAAAGACCTACAAAGCAAAGGGACTTGCATGGCTTAAGACGGCCAAGAGCGGTGAGTTTAGCTCATCATTTGCGAAATTTGTTTCGCCCGAAACACTTTTAAAATTGCGTGAGCGAGCAGGCACAAAAGACGGAGATTTGCTTTTGTGCATAGCCGACGCAGACACGGAACTTGCGCAAAATGCCGCCGGATATTTGCGCCGTCATGTCGCCCTTAAGCTTGACATGATACCGGAAAACAAGTGGAATTTGCTCTGGGTAACAGAGATGCCCATGTTTGAAAGCGGAGAGGATGACGAGGGTAACACACGCCTTTACGCAAAGCATCATCCCTTCACCTCGCCTATGGACGAGGATCTTGACAAGTTTGAAACGGCACCGCTTACCATGCGTGCTAAAGCGTATGATGTTGTGCTAAACGGCACCGAATTGGGTGGCGGATCGATACGAATTCATCGCCCCGATGTTCAGCAAAAATGCTTTGAGGCACTTGGTTTTTCGGCGGAGGAAGCAATGGAGCGTTTCGGACATTTGATAAACGCCTTTAAATACGGTGCACCGCCCCACGGCGGTATCGCATACGGTCTCGACCGTATTGCAATGTGGTTTGCAGGCACAGACAATATTCGTGACGTAATCGCCTTCCCCAAGGCGCAAAATGCCGCAGAAATTATGACCGATTGCCCGTCGCCGGTAGACAAAAAACAGCTGACCGAGCTCAGCATCGCAGTTGATTTAAAACCCGAATAAGTTTTTAAAAACTTTTTAAAAAGAGGATAGCGTGAAAAATCACGCTATCCCCTTAATTTAAATGGCCTCGTCCGAATGGAGATTTTTATGCCCAAAAGCTTTTTAATTTTGCTGTCGCCCGGACACAACAGGTTGTTCATGCTTGCCGCAGTAGACGCCGCTTGCGCAGAAGCGGAAGCACTTGTTCCGGGGTGCACCGCTGAGCAAAAAATAATCGGAAATGTAGCTTACATTTCGGTGAGCGGCACGCAAGATTTTGACTACCGTCCACTTTTAAAGCTTTCACTGCATCATGCGGTTTTTGAACAGGTGGGCGAACTTTTAAAACCGCTTGACTGCACAAGTGACAGACCGCTTCCCGATAGTTTGGGGACAATTTTAAAATATCCCGGAAAGACCAATGAGCAGTTTACACGCATGCTGTTTAACCTTGCCGGTAGCACCGCAAAAAGCACAACTTGTGTGCTCGACCCGATGTGCGGTCAGGGCACAACGCTGTTTGAAGCGGCGATAAACGGGCTTGATGCAATAGGCGTTGAGCAAAATGAACAGTCGGTAAAAAAAGCCGTTGACTTTTTTGTAAAATACCTTGAAACAGCAAAGATCAAGCACAAATTGACGAGCGAAAAGCGAAGCGAAAACGGCAAGAAAATCGCTAATCTAAGCACGGTCGCCTATTCATTAGATCGTCAAAAGTGGAAAGACGGGCAGAGCAAGTTTATAAAATTCTTCAGAGCCGATTGCCTTGACACCGCAAAACTTCTCGGAAAAAACAGTGCAGATGTGCTGGTCTGCGATTTGCCTTACGGTGTGCAACACGGAAGCAAAAACGGCGATGTTAAAGTGAGAAACGCATTGTCGCTTATGAAACTTGCCTTGCCTGTTTGGCATTCGGTTTTAAAAAGCGGAGCCGGGGTGGCGCTGTCTTACAATACACTGACAACTGAGAGGGAAGGCTTAATTTCGCTGATGGAGAACAGCGGATTTACCGTTGATAAAAATCTGTCGAGCGGTCGCCTTTGCCATCGTGTTGACAGCGCAATTGTGCGTGATGTCGCAGTTGCACGGAGGATTTAAATGCATTTTAATTTGACTCCCCGTCTGGCGCTTGTGCATGAATTGTGCAAAGGGTATAGCAGTTTTTTCGACATCGGATGCGATCACGCACATCTGGCGATAGCGCTTGCACAAAGCGGTGCAAAAAGGGTAATCGCAAGTGATATACGCATCGGTCCAATAAACTCGGCAAAGCGAAATATTGCGGCGGCAGGGCTTGAAAAAGTCATCTCAACTCACCTGACGGCAGGGCTTAGCGGCTTTTGCCCACAGGACGGTCAAGTTATTATAATTTGCGGCATGGGCGGCGATACCATATCCCAAATACTGGCCGATGCGGATTGGGCACTTGAGGGTGAACATTTGCTAATTCTCCAGCCAATGACGGCATCGGTGCGACTTAGGGCATTTTTGCATGAGCGAAATTGCATCATTTTAAATGAGCGAATAGCGCAAGAAGGCAAGCGTTTTTATCCGATTATCGTCGCAAAAGGCGGTGGCAAGCCAGAAGCCGAGCACAACCGATTTTTGTTCAGTGAAAAAGCCAAGCAAGATGTACTTTTTAAAAATTACCTTAAATACTTGCATGCAAAACATTTAAAAATATTAAACGGCAAAATCAAAGGGCAACAGCCGTGCGAAGACACCCGCTTGGATTTAAAAATAATCGAACAATATTTATAATGGGTAAAAATAAAAAAGGTGCACAGGCACCTTTTTTGAGTTTTACATACAAAAAGCGGTTAGCAAATTACGCTGTTTGAGAAATGACATGGCTTGCCTCATACAGCACCTTTTCGGTGGTACCCAAGGCAGCTGTGGTGATGTCAACATCGATGGCCAGCGAAGATGCTCCGTACATAAGGCAATACTGACTGCAATCTTGTGCAGGTGCAGGTTCGCCTTCCGAAAGCAATGCGATTTTTGCACGGTCTGCACCGATAATGGCGCAATGTCTGCCGTGCATCGTGCATTCCATAATGGTGGCCTTTGAATTGATAATGGCAAAGCCAAAGGTGTTTTCCTTGGTGGCAGGCGGGTCAATTACACAGTCAAAAAACTGCACATCGGTCTCGTGACAGTCGCGCACAATGATTCCACCAGCGAGTGAGAAGGGGGGAGTTTTTGGCCTCATCCTCGGAATGAGAAAGGAAATGCTATCTCCGGTGACGTGGAGATCCTCAAATCTAATTGAGGTAAGATTACAATCGATAACGGTGACCGGGCCGGAAATTTCTAACTGAGCGGTCAAATACGGAGAAATTGTAATGCTGCCACGCCCGTAGAAATCGTTCAGGCTCAAGCCGTCCGGCCCTATTCCATCACTTAAATAAATGTTTATTTGTCCACGAATGAACTTTGGAAGCTTATTTATTTCATTTTGAAGCTGTGCACCGGTGCAAATGATATCTTGGCTGTATTCTTCATTCGGTGAAAGATAGCCGGACAAAACCGACAGCTCAATTTCGCTCTTTATCTGCTCAATTTGCTCCTCGCTGACCAAGCCGGACGGGGTGAAAAGCACCTCGCTCTGATCGTCTGACAATATTGTGTCGTGGAGATAAAAAGTGATAGCAAAATCGGTTGTGCGTCCAATATTGACAGCCTCACTCAGACGATAGATGCGATATAAGACATCGCCGCCGTCCTGTCTGCGTGCATAAAGGCCGATTTCGCTCATGGTATAACTTTTGGCGGCAAGTGAAGCTACAAGCGAAACCTCTACAGAGCTTGTCGGGCCATCGTGGTTAATTCCGACTATGCTAAGTTCTTGCTTTTCGCCGACCAAGGTCTGCCCATCGTCGGGCGTGGGGCCGATTGCCGCAACCGCGCGTGTAATTGTCAATGTGTGTTCGCCGGCTAAAATTGCAGTCTGAAGCTGTGCCCCTGCTTGGGTGTAATTCCCGGTAAGTGTCATTGTAAACCCTCCTATAATATAAAGTGTCATTATTTTATCTCTTGTTTTGAGTGTGACAAAGTGACAGCACCCACTTGACAGCGAAATTGCAATTTTGCGAATACCGGTGTAGGGTAGGGGAAATATTCATCTAAATGGATATATACAGCGGAGAAGTGGTAGAGTGAAGGT